>NZ_JBEXSW010000005.1:0-230728 GCF_040613775.1 Streptomyces sp. NPDC006208
TGCGGATCGACATCAGGCCGGGCATCTCGTGCTCGGCGAGCGTGATCTCCTTGCGGCCGAACTCGGCCAGGGACAGGTCCGCGACCTTGAAGTCCTGGCCGGTGGCGACAGTCGACATGCGAACTGCTCCTCGTGGTGTGGTTCGAGGGTGGGTACGGCTGGCTCTGCGATGACCTGGGGCCTGGACTGCTCCGCAATGCGACGGCATGACGGCATGCCGATGCCCGGGTGCTCGCAGTGCAGTCCGTCGGAGGCCCTCTCTCCCTCGGCCGGTCCACGCGGGACCGCCCGACCGCCATCAGCAGCGACGTCTGACTGGTCACGAATCTACACCGATCGGAGCAGTCGACCCCAGCCCGCCCATGCGGGAGAGGCGGACGTCTTCAGGAAACGAGTGGGGAGCGGGCCGGTTGCGCGGGAGGGTTCGCACCTTGGCCTCCGGTCCGACAGACGCCGCTCATGTCCGGGCAAGGTGCGGGCCCCACGCAGGAGTTGCACGGAGCCCGAGGCACGGGCCGGTGCATGTGTGCCGGTACGGGCGTGCCGGTGCAGGGGGCGCCCGACGGCGGTGCCGCGGGCCGTACGGCTGGGCGTGACGCCGAGCGTCATCCTCGTATGCAGTACGCAGAAGGCCCCCTGCCGGGGGGCAGAGGGCCTTTTCCGGTGCGCGGTCGGTGTCAGTGGCCGGCGTCCGGGGTCGGCGCCGGGCCGCCCGGGGACTTGCTCGGGTTGGTGCCCGCCGCAGCCGCCGCCTCGCTGTAGACGTCCGGCTCCAGGTAGATCACCCGGGCGATCGGCACGGCCGCCCGGATGCGGTCCTCGGCGGCGTTGATCGCCTCGGCCACCTCACCGGCCGTGTCGTCGTGCTGGACCGCGACCTTGGCGGCGACCAGCAGTTCCTCGGGCCCGAGGTGGAGCGTGCGCATGTGGATGATGCGGGTGACCGTGTCACCGTCGACCATCGCGGCCTTGATCTTCTCGACGTCGTCCGTGCCGGCCGCCTCGCCCAGCAGAAGGGACTTCGTCTCGGCCGCGAGGACGAGCGCGATCACGATGAGCAGCACACCGATGCACAGGGTGCCGATGCCGTCCCAGACGCCGTTGCCGGTGAGCAGCGCCAGGCCGACGCCGCCGAGCGCGAGGAACAGACCGACCAGCGCGCCCAGGTCCTCCAGCAGGACCACCGGCAGTTCGGGGGCCTTGGCGCGGCGGACGAACTGGGTCCAGGTCAGCTGGCCGCGCAGGGGGTTGGACTCCTTGATGGCGGTCCGGAAGGAGAACGACTCGGCGATGATCGCGAACACGAGGACGCCGATCGGCCAGTACCAGTCCGTGATCTCGTGGGGGTGCTTGATCTTCTCGTAGCCCTCGTAGATCGCGAACATGCCACCGACCGAGAAGAGCACGATGGACACGAGGAAGGCGTAGATGTAGCGCTCGCGCCCGTAGCCGAAGGGGTGCTGGGGGGTCGCCTCGCGCTTGGCCTTCTTGCCGCCGAGAAGCAGCAGTCCCTGATTGCCGGAGTCCGCGAGCGAGTGGACGCTCTCCGCCAGCATCGACGACGAGCCGCTGAACAGGAACGCGACGAACTTCGCTGCCGCGATGGCGAGGTTGGCGGCGAGGGCCGCCACGATCGCTTTGGTGCCGCCTGACGCGCTCATGTGTGCCGGGTGTCCCTTCGTACGTCGTCCGGGCGGTCCAGTTCCTTTGCCCGGTCTTTGCGGTGCGCCATTGTTGCAGCACCGGAAGGCGGCACTGTCTCAGACCACCACCGTTGCGCGGAAGACGGTGCCGGGACCGCCGCCCGTGCCCGAGATCTCTGCCTTTTCCCCGGCCGGCACGAAGGCCGACTGCCCGGGTGTCAGGGTCAGCTCGCCGACCGTCACGCCGCCTGCCGTGCAGAGCAGGATCTGCGGGGTGTGGGCGCTGAGGTCACGGGGTTCGGCCCCGGGTGCCAGGACATAGCGGGAGAGCCGGAATTCGTCGATCGGGGTGTCGTAGAGCTCCTCACCGGTCGGTGATGCCTCGGGGCGCAGCACGCCCGGGTCGGCGGCCTCGAGGCGGACGATGCGCAGCAGTTCGGGGACGTCGACATGCTTGGGTGTCAGTCCGCAGCGCAGCACATTGTCGGAGTTGGCCATGATCTCGACGCCAAGGCCGTCGAGATAGGCGTGCGGGACACCGGCGCCGAGGAACAGGGCTTCGCCGGGCTGCAGTTGGACGTGGTTGAGCAGCATGGCGGCGATGACGCCGGGGTCGCCGGGGAAGTGGTGTGCGATCGACGCGTACGTGGCGTAGCCGCCGCCGAGACGTTCGCAGGCGGCGGCCGCTTCGGTCACCGTGGCCGCCATCTCCTGCGGGTCGGCGCTGAGCACGGCGGTCAGCACTTCGCGCAGCGCGGCCTCTTCGGGGTGGGCGTGCAGCAGGTCGACGTAGGGCTTGAGCGAGTCGACGTCGAGAGCCGCGATCAGATCGGCGGCCTCGGTGGGCTCGCGGAAGCCGCACAGACCGTCGAACGGCGTGAGCGCGCAGATCAGTTCGGGCTTGTGGTTGGCGTCCTTGTAGTTGCGGCTCGGCGCGTCCATGGGGATGCCTGCGCGCTCCTCGGCGTCGTATCCCTCTTTCGCCTGTGCGAGATCGGGATGGACCTGGAGCGAGAGCGGGGCGCCGGCGGCGAGGAGCTTGAGCAGGAACGGCAGGCGCGGGCCGAACTTCTCTACGGCCGCCGCGCCCAGTTCACGCACGGGATCGGCGTCGATCAGCTCGCTGAGCGCGCCGCGGTCGGTGCCGGAGGGAGCTCCGGGGTGGGCGCCCATCCACATCTCGGCCTGCGGCTCGCCGGTGGGGGCGACGCCGAGCAGCTCCGGGATGGCGGTCGTGGACCCCCAGGCGTAGGGGCGCACGGTGTTGGAAAGGCGATCCATGATCGTTCCGAGTCCTTCTCAGGTACTTGTACGGGTACGGGGTACGGGTACGAGTACAGGGACGTGCACGGGTACCGGCACGGGCCCTGCGTGCTACGGCTGGTCGCTCGAATCCGCGAGCGCCAGATACACGGCGGCGAAGTCGGTCACTGCCAGCAGTTCGGCGATCGACTCCAACTGCGTGCCTTCCTCCGGCTCGAGCTCGCTGATCGGCGTGTCATGGCCGAGCGCCAGTTCCCGCGCGGCAGGTGCCGCGGTCAGGCCGCCCGCCGGCTGGTCCCGCAGCAGGACGACGCGGGCGCGCAGCGCCTGCTGCTCGTCGACGCGGTCGCGGAAGAAGTCCTCGGGGTCGGCTCCGGCCGCGAAGTCGCCCACAAGAAGGACTCCGTGGGCGGGCAGTGCCTCGGGGAGCTCGGCGACCAGGGCGGGGCGCCCGGCGAGCTCGGCCAGTACGGAGGCGAACCGGCGCCCCGCGGGGCCTGCGCCCGCGCCCTCGGTCCAGATCAGCGGGAGGCTGTCGGCGAGCTCGGCGGCGAGCGTCTTGGCCGGGTTGCTGTACGTGGCGATGGCGGGTCCGCAGCGTTCGGCGGTGTGGTCGAGGCGGTCGGCGACCTTGGCGAGCGCCTCCGGGGACGCCTCGATGAGGCCGACACGGTCGAGGAGCGCGAGGAGCGGGGTGAACAGCGCCCACAGTGCGCCGGGACCCGCCGAGGCCTGCGTCTCGTCATACGGCTCGTAGGGGGCGACGGCCAGCGGCACGACCATGCCGTGGACGCCGTCGACCGCCTCGGAGAGCGGAGAGCGCTGCGGGGCCACGCCGACGACGGTGCAGCCGCGGCGGTAGGCCTGCTCGGCCAGCTGGGCGAGGCCGGGCTCGCTGCCGTCGGTGGTGACGATGAGGAGCAGATCGACCGAACCGGCCCAGCCGGGCAGCGCCCAGCGCAGGGCGCCCGCGGCGTGGGCCACGCCCGTGGGGGCCAGCCGGATGACGGGGGCAGAGGCGCCGGCCAGGGCGCCGATCAGGTCCGCGACCGCGGAGGCGGCGGTGCCGGAGCCCGCGACGAGGACGGCGCGCGGGCGGCCCTCGGGGGTGAGCTCGGCGATACCGGCCTCGGCGGCGTGCCGGGCCGCGGTGCGTACGCGCGCCCCGGCTTCGGCGGCGCCGCGCAGAAGACCTCGGCGGTCGGCACGGGCGAGAGCGTCCGGCGTGTCCAGGAGCGACTCGTCGAGCATGGGGTTGGGCCTCCGATCGCCGTACGCGGGCGGGGGGTGCGGCTGTGCGGTTGTGGTGACAGGGACGGTCGGCGTACGACCGCGCTCCGTCGCTGTGACCAGGCGTCCGGCGTACCACCTGACGCTCGGCCCTCAGGCGTACCTCCCGGCGACGACCAGCCGTCCTGTGGGTGACCAGTCGGGGTACGGCCGGTGGGGCGTACGTCCGGCGGGTGCGCACACAGGCCGCTGTACGGCCGGCAGGCACAGGCCCTGCCTACGCCGGGCGGCGCGCCTCGTCGACGAGGAGGACGGGGATGCCGTCCCGTACGGGGTAGGCCAGGCCGCAGTCCGTGCCGGTGCAGATCAGCTCGGGTGTGTCGGCTGCCGTGCGGTCGTCGAACGGTGCGTGGCAGGCCGGGCAGGCGAGGATCTCCAGGAGGCCGGCTTCGAGCGGCATAACAGCGGTGTCCCTTCGGGATGCGGATCGGGAAATCCAGCGGATCAAGCGTCGTCAGCCTACCGCCGGGGGGTGGGGTGCGGCTCGTTCTGGGGTGCGTCGCGGGGCGGCGCGGCCGCCCCGGGACGCACTGCGTACGGCGTCAGGCGCCGCGGACCAGCGCGAGGACCTCGTCACGGATCTTGGCCATGGTCGCCTCGTCCCGTGCCTCCACGTTCAGCCGCAGCAGGGGCTCGGTGTTCGAGGGGCGCAGGTTGAACCACCAGTCCTCGGCCGCCACGGTCAGGCCGTCCAGCTCGTCGGTGGTCACGTCCTTGCGGGACGCGAAGGCCTCCTTGACCGCGGCGGCACGGCCGGCCTGGTCGTCGACCCTGGAGTTGATCTCACCGGAGGCGGCGTAGCGGTCGTACTGGGCGACCAGCCCCGACAGCGGACCGTCCTGCGAGCCGAGCGCCGCGAGCACATGGAGGGCGGCGAGCATGCCCGTGTCTGCGTTCCAGAAGTCGCGGAAGTAGTAGTGCGCGGAGTGCTCGCCGCCGAAGACCGCTCCGGTGCGGGCCATCTCCTCCTTGATGAAGGAGTGCCCCACCCGGGTACGGACCGGGATGCCGCCTATCTCGCGTACGACCTCCGGGACCGACCACGAGGTGATCAGGTTGTGGATCACCGTGGAGCCGGGGTGCTTGGCCAGCTCGCGGGCCGCCACCAGGGCGGTGATCGCCGACGGCGGGACGCCCTCGCCCCGCTCGTCGACGACGAAGCAGCGGTCGGCGTCGCCGTCGAAGGCGAGGCCCAGGTCCGCGCCCTCGGACCGCACGCGGGCCTGCAGGTCGACGAGGTTCGCCGGGTCCAGCGGGTTGGCCTCGTGGTTGGGGAAGGTGCCGTCCAGCTCGAAGTACATCGGCACGAGCGTGACGGGCAGCGACCCGAAGACCGTGGGGACGGTGTGCCCGCCCATGCCGTTGCCGGCGTCCACGACCACCTTCAGGGGGCGCATCGCCGACAGGTCGACGAGCGAGAGCAGATGCGCGGCGTAGTCCTCGAGCGTGTCCCGCTCGGTCACCGATCCGGGAGCCGCGACCGGCTCGGGCGCGCCCTGCTCGGACCAGGCCTCGACCAGTGCTCGGATGTCGGCGAGGCCGGTGTCCTGGCCGACCGGCGCGGCGCCCGCGCGGCACATCTTGATGCCGTTGTACTGCGCCGGGTTGTGCGAGGCGGTGAACATGGCGCCCGGCAGACCGAACGTGCCCGAGGCGAAGTACAGCTGGTCCGTGGAGCACAGGCCGATCAGCGTGACGTCCGCTCCCCGGGCCGCGGCGCCATGTGCGAAGGCGCCTGACAGGCCGGGCGACGAGGGCCGCATGTCATGGCCGACGACGATCGCGTCGGCGCCTGTCACCTGGACGAATGCCGCACCGAACAGTTCGGCCAGTGACTCGTCCCATTGATCCGGCACCACCCCGCGGATGTCGTACGCCTTCACGATCTGCGACAGATCAGCAGCCACGGCCCAACCCTTCTGAAAGTCTGTGCGGTCACATCAAACTACCCGCACGAACCAGGGCAGCATCCGGTCCGTGGTTCCGTGTGTCCAGGCCATGACGATCAGGTGCACAACCTGCCCGGTAGGCACCCGTACGGCTTCGTGGGGTGCCGGGAAATGTCGGAATGCTCAGTTCTCGGGGGAACGCAGCACCCGCAGATGGCCGCGGCGCGCGACCTCCATCGGGTCCGCCGACCGCCGGCCGCCCTGGCCGCCGGCCTGGGCGGTACGCCCCTGGGGGCGGGCCGCTTCCCGTACCGCGTTCGCCAGTGCTTCGAGGTCGTCCCCGCTGGGGCGGGCCGGGGCGGAGCCGTCCGTGAGCCGCACGACTTCCCAGCCGCGCGGCGCGGTCAGGCGCTCGCTGTGCTCGGCGCACAGGTCGTAGCAGTGGGGCTCGGCATAGGTGGCGAGCGGGCCGAGGACCGCGGTCGAGTCGGCATAGACGTACGTCAGTGTCGCGACGGCAGGGCGGCCGCACGCAGTGCGCGAACAGCGACGTACAGGGCTCACGACGTTGGACGGTACCGCACTCTTGAGCGGGCTGCGACGACTCTCCACCAGGTCACTCCCCCGTGTCGTGATACGACGAGCCCTTGAGCGCTTCTCCGAGCAACTGCCCTGACCTGCACGGAAAGAGAAGCATACGGGTCACGACAACCCGCGAGCCGGTCACGACTTGGGAGGAATAAGGTCAATCACGATGAGATCGGCGATCGCTGGATGTCGCGCAACCGAGCTCAAGCATGGCCGGAATGTTCAATAAGCGACATGATCTCGCCGGCCGACGGCGACCGGGCGCCTGTCGCCCGGCGAGAGTTACCCTGCGTCAGTGATGGAGAGTCCTGTACCGCCCCGCCCGACCGAACCCAGGCCGCGCCGCCGCGACCGCCACGGGCGAGGCATGCGCGGACCCGTCGCCCCGCCGCAGGTGCCCCTCTCGGCCAGCCGTGCCGAGACCTTCCGTGATCTCGTGCAGGACTCGGTGGAGCGGCTGGAGCGGCGCTGGCCGCAGCTTGCCGATGTCGACTTCATCGTGACGGAGGTGCCGGGCTCACCGGAGGAAGCGGTGCCGCTGGGCAGTGCGGTGCCGGCGACCAAGGACCTGCCTGCCCGGATCGTGATCTACCGCCGGCCCGTCGAGATTCGGACAAAGAATCGGGACGAGCGCGCGCTGCTGGTGCACGAGGTGGTCGTCGAGCAGGTGGCGGAGCTGCTGGGCCTGTCCCCGGAGTCGGTCGACCCGCGGTACGGGCAGGACTGAGCGGCCCTGCGACCGGGCCCGCATCGACCGGGCGAGCCCGGGCCGTTCCCCGTCCTCAGGTACGGCGGGCGCCCACGGACGTCGGGCGCTGTGAGGTACGTCAGTCGTCGAGGACCGACAGGTCCTGCCGCGCGTCCGGGACCGCGACCATCCCCCTGTCGTCCGGCAGCGTCTGGACCGTGAACATCGGGATGCCGTCCTTCGCCAGCTCCAGCGTGCGCGAGGCATGCACCGGGCCGCCCGAGACCGTCTCGACCGTGAGCGCGTACGAGCCCTTGAGCCCCGCCGGCACCGGCGGGGTGACCGCCAGCGTCGTACCCGCCTTGATCTTGTAGGTCTTGACGACCTGGCTGCCGCCCCCGGTGCCCGCGGAGGCAGTGACCTTGACCTCGGCGGCCGCGCCAGGCGCGGTCAGCGACAGGACCGAGCCCTTGGCCCGGTTGTCGGCCACCGAAGCACGCGGTCCCACCGGCGCGGCCGCCGGGATGAACGCGATCTCCTTCTTGGCGCCCTTGCCGCGCACCACGCGCAGCGCGGCCACCACGGGCGTCCGACGGCCCTTCTCGGCGGGGCTGAGGATCAGGGATCCGGCCTCGCCCCGGGTGACGTCCGCCAGGTCGACCGTCGCCGTCATACCGGACTTGACGTGCAAGGTCTCGTGTCCGGCCGGGGTGATCGTGCCGGTGGCACCCGCGAGCTGCACCTTGAGGTCGGCGTCCGCGTCCCCCGGTGCGAAGGCCACCAACTGCACTGATGTGGCGTCGGCCGGGATGCCGGGCAGCACCGCGCTGCCGGACGGGTCGGCCGCCGCGCTCAGCCAGTCGCTGCCGGTCCCGTCCTCGGCGGCCCGCACCACCGCGCCGACGCGGCCGGTGCTGGTGGTCACATGGACGGTGACGTCCTCGGCCTTGTCGGCGGTCAGCGTCGACAGCAGGACCGGGACGCTGGATCCCGCCGGGACCGGGATGCCGTCGGTCAGGGTGGTCTTGAGCGCGCCGTCCTTGCCGTACAGCTCGATGTCGGCGACGGCTCCGGAGTCGTCCGGGTTGGTCAGGTGCACATAGTCCTGGCGGCTCTCGGCGAGGGAGGCGCCGGGCAGCCAGAAGTCGGTGTCGGGCGCGGTGCAGTTGACGCCGAGCACGCCGCGGGCGCCGCCCGCGCCCACGGTGGTGGTCTGCTGCGCGGTCCAGCCGGGAGCCAGGCGACCGGTGGCGGTGCCGACGAGCGCGGGGGCCTCGCCGCCGTTCGCCTCTGCGGAGACGGGTTTGCCGGGCTCCTTCAGGGCGACCACAGCCTTGTCCGCGGGCTGCTTCGCGCCGCCCTTGCCGGCCTTGTCCGCCTTCTTCCCGTCCTCCTTCTCGGAGGCGTCGGGGACGGCCAACGCGGCCGCCGACGGCTTCAGTTCGGCCGAGTCGGCCTCCGTCTCGCCGCTCTGGGCGCCGCTGTCCTTCGCCGCAGGCGGCGTGAAGGACGTGTACCGGGTCTCCGCGAGTTCGGAGTTGCTCGGCGCAGGGCAGAGCAGACTGGTGCGTTCGACGGGCAGCCTTGCCGGGGTCCTGTCCCCGGCCGATGCCGTGCCGTCCGGTGCGGTGAGCGAGGCGAATCCGGTGACCGCAGCGAGGGCGGTGGCGGCCGCGATCAGGGAGATGGTCGTGCGGTTCACTCTGAATCGCCTCGCGTCGTGCCGGGGGCCTGGGCCGGGGGTTCGGGGTAGCCGCCGTTCGGGTCGCCGTAGCCGTAGGGGTCGTACGCCCCCTCCTGCTGGTACTGGTCGCCGCCGTAGGACGGTGCCTGGTACGGATCGGCCTGGTACTGCTGCTGGTACTGGCCGTCGCCGTAGGGCTGTTCGGCGCCGTAGTGCTGCTCGGCGGCGTACTGGCCGCCTGTGTACTGCTCGGCGGTGTACCCGGAGTCGGTGTACGCCTGCGTGGTGTCCCACTCGCCGTACTGCTGTTGGGGCACCGCAGCGTACTGCCCGGAGCGGTCGTCGTACGCGGCGAACGCGTCCTGGTCGGAGGCGTGTTGGCGGTACGGGTCAGGGTCGGGGGCGTCTTCCTGGACGGCGGCCCCGGCCGCTTCCGCCTCGGCCATCGCGCGCAGCCTGCGCGCCCTGCGTCCTTCGCCGTCCACCGGCTGCGCGGGTACGGCGAGTTCCTCGTCCGGCAGGTCGTCGTCGACCTCGCGCCGCCGGCCGGGCAGCGCCAGCACCAGCAGCACCACCGCGAGGAAGGCCTGTGTCCAGATCCACGCGGTGTGGGCCGCCGGATCCTTGTACGTGAGGGCGAGCCGGCCGCCCTCGGCAGGCAGCTCGAAGCCTTGCGCCCAGCCGTCGACGGTGGTCTTCGTCAGCACCCGGCCGTCCAGGGTGGCCTGCCAGCCCACAGCGGCGCGGTCGGCGATGCGCAGGATCCGTCCGGACTCGCCGGCCGGGATGTCGGCGTGCGCCTCGACGGGCCCGGAGGCGACCGGCAGCGGGTCGGCCTTGCCGCTGACGATGGTGGCCCGGGCGACCTGGCTGTCGACGGCCCACAGGGCACTGCCGTCGAGCTGGCTGAGCCGGCTCAGGCCCGGGGTGGCGTCGAGCACGCGGCTCATCTGGCGCGGCGCTCCGTCGCGCACAAGGACGTAACGGATCGCGAAGCCGCTGAGCTGGCTGGTCTGGTCGGCGCCGGAACCCGCGACCAGATTGGCGACGATCTTGTCCAGCCGGGCGTCGCTGCCGCCCGCTTCGGCGAGCTCGGAGTCGCCGAGGCGCCCGCCGGAGCCGCGGACCAGGGTGTACGAGACCTCGGCGGGCGAGGTGCCGCCGAGTACGAGTGTGCGTGGCTGGTCGCGGGTGTCGCTCTCCGCGGCCACGAACGCGGGCACCTGGACCGGGTCGCGGCGCTTGAGAGGGTCCGCCGCCCCGCTGAGCATCCAGTTGGCCGCGGCCAGCAGCGGGGCGAGGCCGGCGGCCAGCGCGACAAGCGCGGCGAGCGGCTGGCGCCAGCCGAAGCTCTGGGCGGCGACCCGGGCGCGGGCGCCCTCCGCCCCGAGGACGGCGGCCGTGAGCAGCGCAGTGCCGTAGACCAGGGTGGCGGGGCCCGCCCAGCCGGTCGCGTCGTCGCCGGAGCCGTTGACGAGCACCGCGAAGATCAGCGCGACCAGGGCGACGGCCCAGGCCGTCCGGATCGCGAAGCTTCGCTCCTCGCGCAGCAGCGCGGCGAGCGCGGCCAGCACGATGCCGATCATCACGAGGCCGCCGAGGGCCTTGGGCCCGCCGGGACTGACGCCGAGCAGGTCGAGCGCACCGGCCGGGGCGGTTCCGTAGGCCAGGCCCGCCTCGCGGAGGAAGCCCGAGGGACCGGTCAGCAGCGACAGCGACCACGGGGCGAGGACGAGGACCGGGGTGCCGACGGCGGCGAGGAAGCGCAGCGCGTAGGCGGCGATGTCGTCGCGGCGCAGCACGAGGACGGCGATGCCGAGAACAACGGCCAGCGGCCATACGACCGGCGTGAAGGCCATCGTGAAGGTGAGCAGCAGGGCGTAGGCCCAGGTGGCCCGCCAGCTGCCGCGGGCGCCGCCCTGGGCGCGCAGCCCGTGGGCGGCGACGGCGGCGCGGGCGAGCAGCGGCAGCATGATCGCGAGGACCGCCGTGCCGAGGCGGCCGGTGGCCAGGGCGCCGGTGGCGGCCGGCAGGAAGGCGTAGGCGATGCTCGCCCAGGCGCGCAGCAGCCGGGATTCGACGACGGGGCGTGAGGCGAAGTACGCGGTGAGTCCGGCGAGCGGAACCGAGCAGACCAGCAGCACGGTCAGGGCAAGGCCGGTGGACCCGAGGAACAGCGCCGACAGGGCCGCCAGCACCGCGAGGTAGGGGGGTGCGGTCTGGGTGCCGCCGGTGCCGACGGGGTGCCAGCTGTCGGCGTAACGGCTCCAGAGGTCGGACACATCGGCGGGAGCGGGCAGCAGGGCGCCGCCGGCCAGGGAGCCGCCGCCGAACAGCGCACGGCAGGCGACGAGGGAGACCACGAGCAGCATGGCGAACAGGACCGGCCCGGGCTTGCGCGCGATCTTCTTCAGCCTGGCGAACTGCTCGATCTCGAGATAGTCGGCGTCGTCCCCGCCGGGGCCCGTTTCGACGGCGCCGTGGCGGGAGCCGCCGGAGTCGGCGTCCGAGCCGCCGAAGTTGGACGCGATCTGTTCGAAGGTGGCGCGTACCGTGGCGCCGGGGGGCGGGAACAGCGGGCGCAGTTCGCCCGCCTCGACCGCACGCCGCGATCGTCTGCGGCGTCCGGCGATGATCCGTTCGGGCCGCAGCAGGACCTGGAAGAGTCCCATGACCTCGTCGACGGCCTGGCCCGGCACCTTGCCGACCAGGTAGGCGAGGGTGCGCAGCAGGGTGCCGAGGACGACGCGCAGCAGTACGTACGGCAGCGCGACGCCGCGTGCGTTGGTGAGCAGGGTGTAGACGGCGCCGGCCTTGTCGACGCGGTGCGGGCTGGTGACCGAGCGGCCGGCGCAGTCGACGGTGCGGCGCTCGCGGGCCGAGGCCTCGGCATGCCGCAGGACGGCGCCGGGGGCGACGAGGACGCGGTGGCCCGCGGAGTGCGCCCGCCAGCACAGGTCCACGTCGTCGCGCATCAGCGGCAGCCGCCGGTCGAAGCCGCCGAGCTCTTCGAAGACGTCGCGGCGGACGAGCATGCCGGCGGAGGAGACGGAGAGCACGGTCCGGATCTGGTCGTGCTGTCCCTGGTCCTGTTCGCGCCGGTCGAGCCCGGTCCAGCGGCGGCCGCTGTTGGCGATGGAGACGCCGGCTTCGAGAAGCTGCTTGCGGTCGTACCAGCCGCGCAGCTTGGGTCCGATCACGGCCGCGTACTCGTCGGAGTCGGCGACGCGCAGCAGCTCGGCGAGGGCGCCGGGTTCCGGTGCGCAGTCGTCGTGGAGCAGCCACAGCCACTGGACGGGCTCGCCGTGGGGCAGCTCCGGCATGTCGTACGCGTCGTCGCGCCAGGTCCTGCTGACCGGGTCCCAGCCGCTGGGCCGCTTCAGGTACGGCAGGTCGTCCGGGGTGAGCACGGCGGCGGTGCGGGCGGCCTCGTCGACGGCGGCGCCGAAGCCGGTGCGGCGGGCGAGATGCAGGACGCGGTCGGGTCCGAGGGCGTCGGTCAGCAGCTGCGCCGAGTCGTCGGCACTGCCGGTGTCGGCTGCCATGACGTTCTGCACGGGACGTTCCTGGCCCAGGAGCCCGGCGAGGGCATCGGGAAGCCAGCGTGCGCCGTCGTGGGCGACGAGCACGGCGGTGACGACATGCCGCGGGAACTCGGGCGGCTGCGCCGGGACAAACGCGGCGGTGGTGGCGGACATTGAGGTACGGGCCCTCCGGCCGGGTGACCCCGTAGGGGCGTTGGTGCGTCACGGACGGGGCCCCACACTAACGGCTGGCATGTAGACGGTCCGCCGCCTGTGGACAAGACGCAGGCGGCGGACCGATTGACATGTATGCATTTGTGCGATTTCGTCCGGTCGACGAGGGAGTCGGGGAGGGACCGGCGCGACGGCGGCCGGAGGGCGGTCAGACGGCCGCCTTCTTCAGGCGGCGGCGCTCCCGTTCGGACAGACCGCCCCAGATTCCGAATCGCTCGTCATTGTTGAGGGCGTACTCGAGGCATTCCGAGCGGACTTCGCAGGCAAGGCAGACCTTCTTCGCCTCGCGGGTCGATCCACCCTTCTCGGGGAAGAAGGACTCGGGGTCGGTCTGGGCGCACAACGCGCGCTCCTGCCAGCCGAGTTCATCGTCCGCGTCCTCGACCAGCAGTTGCTGGAACAGCTCGGTCATGTGCGCCCCTCGTCTGTCTTTGCGTCCCCGTGATGTTGCCGCCGCGATCGATTTCGGCCGAACGACACGAGTGAAATTACAAGTGTGTGGCTCCGGGCCAGTCAAGCCGAGATCTGCTATTGGGCCCGGTATTCACTCTGCGGAACCAAGGCTATGCGGAAAGTGTTCAAATCACCAAAAAAGTGACACATGCCAGCGGCCTGCCCCCGCACCCCTCCCGTCACCGGGGGAACGCCCCCCTCGCCACGGAGGACGCCGCAAACATCGATCTTGTTTCAATCCAGCCAACGAAGCGATCCGGATCACAGTCCGGTCACGGAATCTCAACGGCGTTTGCGCGCACGGTTGCTGCGCCATGTCTCCGAGCCTGCGGCTGCACAAACCTTTCTCCGACTGGAGTAACCGGAAAAGGTGAAACATTGCCGCCAAACCGGTCATTGGGTTGACAGTCGGAGAGGGGACCCGGCACCTTTGGTTCCATG
This sequence comes from Streptomyces sp. NPDC006208, assembly GCF_040613775.1. Taxonomy (NCBI): domain Bacteria; kingdom Bacillati; phylum Actinomycetota; class Actinomycetes; order Kitasatosporales; family Streptomycetaceae; genus Streptomyces; species Streptomyces sp. NPDC006208. The sequence goes on from NZ_JBEXSW010000005.1 coordinate 13,698, forward strand.
CCAGCGACCTCAGCGCCCCTCGCGAACCCCGTCCGTGGGTTCCGCAGCGCTGTCCAGGCGCGCTGTTGCTGTTCCAGCTGTTGATGCCGTAGCGCTCCAGCTTCCCCTCTCCGCATCTGCGCGAGACCGCGACACCCCAGCACTGACCTCTTCTGTTTCTGCCGAGGAACCACCGCACCCATGAACAGCGACAGCGACCTCCAGATCGCCGGCGACATCCTCGCCGTACAGCACCTCCTCCAGCCCGCCCGCGAGCACCCGGCCACCGTGGCCGAGTTCGCCGGCCTGGCCCGCTCCATCGCCGCTGACCGTGCGCAGTGGGAGCACCTCGTCCGGTACGACGCCACCTCGCGCTGGTACCACCGGCTGCGGACCGGCCCCGGGTACGAGATCTGGCTGCTCAGCTGGGTCCCCGGCCAGGGCAGCGGGCTGCACGACCACGGCCGCTCCTCCGGGGTCCTCACCGTCCTCGACGGCGAGCTGACCGAGCGCACCGAGCAAACCGACCGCGGCGGACGCGGCGAGCGCTCGCTCACGGCGGGGGCGCAGCGGGTCTTCGCTCCCGGCTATGTGCACGAGGTGGTCAACGACTCCCTCGAGCCGGCCGTGAGCCTGCACGTGTACTACCCGGGCCTGACCGAGATGCCGATGCACGCGGCCCGCTGCGCCCAGGACGTCGTTCCCGTCTGAAGCCACTGCACTTCGCCTGACAGGCCCGCCCTCCGCCGGCTACCGCCGCCAGGTGCACCGGGCCGACCACCACCCCCCGGCCGATCAGGCTTCGCCTGACAGACTGTCTGCATGCGCATTGTGGTTCTGGCCGGCGGCATCGGCGGCGCCCGTTTCCTTCGCGGCCTCAAAGCTGCGGTCCCGGACGCCGAGATCACCGTCATCGGCAACACCGGTGACGACATCCATCTGTTCGGGCTGAAGGTCTGTCCCGACCTCGACACCGTGATGTACACCCTCGGCGGTGGCATCAACGAAGAGCAGGGCTGGGGGCGTGCGGAGGAGACCTTCCAGGTCAAGACCGAACTCGCCGCGTACGGCGTCGGACCGGAGTGGTTCGGACTCGGCGACCGCGACTTCGCCACGCACATCGTCCGCACTCAGATGATCGGTGCGGGCTATCCCCTCAGCGCCGTCACCGAGGCACTGTGCGCGCGCTGGAACCCGGGCGTACGGCTGCTGCCGATGTCCGACGACCGCGTGGAGACGCATGTCGCCGTGCAGCTCGACGGCGAACGCCGGGTGATCCACTTCCAGGAGTACTGGGTGAGGCTGCGCGCCTCGGTCGACGCCGACGCGGTCGTGCCGGTCGGCGCGGACCAGGCGAAGCCGGCGCCCGGAGTGCTGGAGGCCATCGCCGAGGCCGACGTCATCCTCTTCCCGCCGTCCAACCCCGTGGTCAGCATCGGCACGATCCTGGCGGTGCCGGGGATCCGCGAGGCGATCGCCGAGGCGGGCGTCCCGGTCGTGGGGCTGTCCCCGATCGTCGGCGACGCACCCGTGCGCGGCATGGCCGACAAGATGCTGGCCGCGGTGGGCGTGGAGGCCACGGCAGCGGCCGTGGCCCAGCACTACGGCTCCGGGCTGCTCGACGGCTGGCTGGTCGACACCGTCGACGCGGCCACCGTCGAGACGGTCGAGGCGGCCGGCATCCGGTGCCGGGCCGTGCCCCTGCTGATGACGGACGCGGACGCGACCGCCGAGATGGCACGGGCGGCGCTGGCGCTCGCCGAGGAGGTGCAGGGGTGACCTCGCCGTCGTACACGGTGTGGGCGCTGCCCGGACTCGGTGAGGTACGGCCCGGCGACAACCTCGCCAAGCTGATCGCCGCGACCACGCCCGGGCTCGTCGACGGGGATGTCCTCCTCGTCACGTCGAAGATCGTGAGCAAGGCCGAGGGCCGCGTCGTCGAGGCGGCGGACCGGGAAGCGGCCATCGACGCCGAGACCGTACGGGTCGTGGCGCGGCGCGGCACGCTGCGTATCGTCGAGAACCGGCAGGGCCTGGTGATGGCCGCAGCCGGTGTCGATGCGTCCAACACCCCTGCCGGGACGGTGCTGTTGCTGCCCGAGGACCCGGATGCCTCGGCCCGCGCCCTCCGCGACGGGCTGCGGGACGAACTGGGTGTGACCGTCGGCGTGATCGTCACCGACACCTCCGGGCGGCCGTGGCGCACCGGGCTCACCGATGTCGCGATCGGCGCGGCGGGGGTGCGGGTTCTGGACGATCTGCGCGGCGGCACCGACACCTACGGCAACCCGCTCAGCGCGACGGTCGTCGCCACGGCCGACGAACTCGCCGCCGCCGGTGACCTGGTGAAGGGCAAGGCGAACGGACTGCCCGTCGCGGTGGTCCGCGGTCTGCCGCATGTGGTGGCGGACGTCGACGAGAACGCCCGCACACTGGTGCGGTCCGGGGCCGACGACATGTTCCGGCTCGGGACCTCGGAGGCGATCCGGGAGGCGGTGGCCCAGCGCCGGACGGTGCGGGAATTCACCGACGAGTCGGTGGACGGGGGCGCGGTGCGCCGCGCGGTCGCGGCGGCGGTGACCGCTCCGGCGCCGCACCACACGACGCCGTGGCGCTTCGTGCTGCTGGAGTCGGCAACGTCACGGCAGCGGCTGCTCGACGCGATGCGCGACGCCTGGATCGCCGACCTGCGGCGCGACGGCAAGTCGGAGGAGTCCGTCGCCAAGCGCGTCCGGCGCGGCGACGTGCTGCGCAACGCCCCGTACCTGGTGGTCCCGTGCCTGGTGATGGAGGGCTCGCACCACTACGGCGACGAGCGCAGGGACGCGGCCGAGCGCGAGATGTTCGTGGTCGCGGCAGGTGCCGGTGTGCAGAACTTCCTGGTGGCGCTGGCGGGCGAGCGGCTGGGGTCGGCATGGGTGTCCTCGACGATGTTCTGCCGCGAGGTGGTACGAGAGGTCCTGGACCTGCCCGCCTCGTGGGACCCGATGGGCGCGGTGGCAGTGGGCCACGCGGCGGCCCCGCCGAAGGAACGCCCAGCGCGGGAGGCATCGGCGTTCATCGAGGTGCGGTGACCGCGGACCCGGTTCGCGGGCCCGGCCGGTCCAGGTCCGTCGGGCGTCGCCCCGCCCGCGTCACCACGCCCCGATGTCCACCCGGCGCATCTTCGGCTCGCGGCGCGGCGGGGTGCGGCCCGAGAGGAGGAGCAGGCGGGCCGCGCGATGGCGCTGGCCTGCGTAGGGCTCCAGCAGCTTCAGCATCGCCTCGTCGTCCGTGTTGCGCTCGCCCGCCAGCGCATAGCCCACGATGCGCGGCAGATGCAGGTCGCCGATCGTGACCGCGTCCGGGGCACCGTTGCTGCGCTGGATCGTTTCGGCCGAGGTCCAGGGGCCGATGCCGGGGATCAACTCCAGGCGTGCCATGGCCTGGTCGGGCTCCATGGCAGCCGCCTCCTCCAGCCGGCCGGCCACTCGCACCGCGCGCAGGATCGTTGATGCACGCTTGTTGTCGACGCCCGCGCGATGCCAGTCCCAGGAGGGGATGAGCGCCCAGGCGCGCGGCTCCGGCATCACATGGAGGCGCTCGTCCGGACCGGGAGCGGGCTCACCGTGCCCCCGCACAAGCAGCCGCCACGCCCGGTACGCCTCGTCCGTCGTCACCTTCTGTTCGAGGACCGACGGGATCAGGGACTCCATGACGAGCCCGGTGGACGTGAGCCGCAGGCCGGGGCGGCGGTGCTGGGCGTGGGCGACCAGACGGTGGCGCGGGACGAAGAGCGAGGGGTCGTCGAGTGCGCCGAGAAATGCCGGGAGCTGCTCCAGCAGCCACTCGGCACCCGGACCCCATGCCTCGGCCTCCACGTCCCCGTCCCGCACGGCCACCCGGAGTGTGCCGGGCCCGGCGGGCGTACGGGTGGCCCGCCAGACCGATCCGTCCGGCGTCGTACGGAAGGTCGGGTCGGCGGGGCCTCGCCGCAGCGGGCCCAGAACCAGGCCGAGGTCGAGCGGCCACGGCGGGGTCCAGCGGCGGGTGCGGCCGCCCCGGGCCTGACGCGGTATGCCCGCGGGTACGCGGGTGTGGCCGCCGCGCACAGTGGTCCGGCTCGTACCCGGCTCGAAGCGTCCTGCCATACGGTCAGGCTACTGGTCGGGGGAGAACCGGATCGCGGCGTCGGGAAGCACGGCCCCGCACCACACACGGACGCCGTCACGGAGCTCGTTGTCCGCGCCGACCGTCGCGCCGTCGCCTATGACCGCGCCGGACAGCACCGTACGCGCCCCGATCCGCGCCCCCTCCCCGATCATCGAGTCCGCGATCACCGCGCCCGCCTCCACCACCGCGCCCGCGAGCACGGTGCTGCCGTCGATCCGGGCGCCCTCGCCGACCAGTGCCCCTTCGCCGATCACCGTGCCGCCGGTGAGCTTCGCGTCGGGCGCCACCCGCGCCGACGGCAGCACCAGCCGGTCGCCGCACCGACCCGGCACCGCAGGGGACGGGGCGCGTCCCAGTACCAGGTCCGCGGAGCCGCGGACGAAAGCGTGCGGAGTGCCGAGGTCCAGCCAGTACGTGGAGTCGACCATGCCCTGGAGATGGGCTCCGGAGTCGAGCATGCCCGGGAAGGTCTCGCGTTCCACGGAGACGGGCCGCCCGGCCGGGACGGTGTCGATGACCGAGCGGCGAAAGACATACGCGCCCGCGTTGATCTGGTCGGTGACGATCTCCTCGGGGGTCTGCGGCTTCTCCAGGAACGCCGTGACCCGTCCCGTCGCGTCCGTGGGCACGAGTCCGTACGCACGCGGGTCCTCGACCCTGGTCAGATGGAGCGAGACATCCGCGCCGGTCGAGCGGTGGGTGGCGACCAGAGCCTTGATGTCCAGGCCGGTCAGGATGTCCCCGTTGAAGATCAGCACCGGGTCGTCGGGACCGGACCGCAGCAGGGAGGCCACATTGCGGATGGCGCCACCGGTGCCGAGCGGTTCGTCCTCGGTGACGTATTCGAGGTGCAGCCCCAGCGACGAGCCGTCGCCGAAGTGCGGCTCGAAGACCTCGGCCAGGTACGAGGTGGCGAGCACGATGTGCTCGACGCCCGCCGCCCGGGCCCGGGCCAGCTGGTGGGTGAGAAAGGGGACGCCCGCGGCCGGAACCATCGGTTTGGGCGTGTTGACCGTGAGCGGACGGAGCCGGGTTCCCTTTCCTCCGACCAGGAGGATCGCTTCTGGGGCCAGGTTCAATGCCTTCTCTGCTTCCTGCCGGGGCCGGGCGCGGTCGCCTGTTGGAGACCGGCCAGTGTAGGCAGTGCGTTCGGCGCGTACCGTGCGAACGGCACGTTCCGGATATCCGGCCCCTTGTCACTCCTGCGAGCGCCCCTGGTACTTGGCCGATGCACTGCGGGCCGTGCCGAGTTCGTCGTAGAGACGGTTTCCCGGGCAGTCGGTGGCGAACCCGTCCCGGTGCCCGGAGATGACATTGAGCTTGACCTTCACGCCTGTCGCGTACTTGCCGCTGCCTCCCGACGTCAGAGTCGTCTTGGCGCTCGGGTCGGCACCGTGCAGGCCGAGCTTCCACGCCGTCAGCTTGGCAATGGCGGTCACCGTCGCCTCCGGTGGCGCGGTCTGGCTGTAGCTTCCCAGTGCCGCGATGCCCGTGCTGTCGGTGTTGAACCCCAGGGTGTGTGCGCCCCGCACCGGTTTGGCCACCCCGCCGGCCCGCCCTTCGTAGATGTTTCCGCACTTGTCGACGGCGAAGTTGTAGCCGAAGTCACGCCAGCCACTGCTCACGACGTGGTAGCGGTAGATACTGCGCAGGACGGAGGGAGCCTCGTCGCAGGTGTAGTTGTTGCCGGTGGCGGTGTGGTGCACGAACGCGGCCTTCACCGTGTCCGTGTAGACGAAGCCCGGTTCCCGCAGGGACTCGTCCGCGCCCCATCCCCTGCGGGTGACGATGCGCGGGCGTGGTCCGATGTACGGCTTTGCTCCTGGCTCGAGTTCACCGGTCGCGGCGGCCTCGGCCTCCGTCTCGGCACGGGTGAGAGCCGGGATCTCGAGCGCGCCGAACGGTGCACGGCCTTCCTCCTGCGGGCTGCCCGCATCGCCGTCCCCCTCCCCCGTGTCGTCCGCGAACCTCGTGACGTCGGCCTCGTCGGCCCACGGATCGTCGCCGGGGTCGACGAGTTCGAGGCGCAGCCCGTGCGGCAGTGCGGACAGGTCGCCGGCGGTCTCCGCCCGGACGCGCGCCTCCACGGCATCCGAATTGCCCACCCACAGAGGGGCGGTGGAGCCGCGTACCTTGCCCGACTCGCTCTCAGCGGTACCGGGGTCGGCCGCGTGCTCCAGGTTGTGGGTCTCGATCTCCTGCCAATCGGACCAGGCCCCGGTCGCGACCGCCCGGGTCCGGATCTGTACCGAGCCGAGCAGTTCGGCATGTATGTCGTCCCAGACGACGCCGACCAGGGAGAACGGTTTCACCTCCCGCTGGGGCAGCCCCTGTTCGACCGCACCGGCGGCGCGATCGGTGGGTGCCCGCCCCATGGTCCGCAGCGGCAGCGACTGGGTCGAGCCGGCCACATCCGGTCCCGGCGGCACGGCGGCCCCAGAGGGGGCGAACAACAGCGGGAGAGCGAGCGCGGCCGCGCACGCCACTCCTGTCGACGAAGCAAGGTGTCCACGCATGCAATTGATCGTGGCCTCGGCCCACGTCGCCCGCCCGCCCAAGAAACCGGAAGCCGATCGGTCCGTCCGGTGGACGCGGTCACCGGTACGGCGGCGGGAGGCCCGGGGGGCGGCGTAATCTTGCGCGGGTGAACGCGACCGACCGTACCCCTGCCGACCTGCTGCGATCCGCGCTCGCCGCGGACCCGTCGCGCCCTTTGGTCACCTTCTATGACGACGCCACCGGTGAACGCGTCGAATTGTCCGTCGCCACCTTCGCCAATTGGGTGGCCAAGACGGCCAATCTGCTCCAGGGCGATCTTGCCGCCGAGCCGGGCGACCGGCTCGCGCTGCTGCTGCCCGCGCACTGGCAGAGCGCGGTGTGGCTGCTGGCCTGCTCCTCGGTCGGGGTGGTGGCGGACGTCGGAGGGGTTCCGGCCGAGGCGGACCTCGTCGTCAGCGGACCGGACACGCTGGAGCAGGCGCGCGCCTGCTCCGGGGAGCGGATGGCGCTGGCGCTGCGTCCGCTGGGCGGCCGTTTCCCACAGCCGCCGGCGGGGTTCGGCGACTACGCAGTGGAGGTGCCGAGCCAGGGCGACCGGTTCGCACCGTACGCGCCGGTGGATCCTGACGCGCCCGCGCTCATGGTCGGCGCCATGGAGCTGACCGGTGCCGAACTGGTGGAGCGGGCGCGCGCGGACGCCGCGACGCTCGATCTCGCGCCTGGGTCGCGGCTGCTGACCGGACGGTCGTACGACACTTGGGAGGGGCTGTCTGCGGGGCTGTTCGCTCCGCTCGCCACCGGGGCTTCCGTCGTGCTGTGCCGGCACCTGGACGCATTGTCCCAGGAAGACCTGCGGAAGCGGATCGAGAGCGAGCGGGTCACCAACAGCGCGGTATGACAAGCGTGTGCGGTCCACTCATGTGGCGCACATCCGGGCCGAGCCCCCGAGGCTGAGGCTCAACAGCGGTGGATGATCGGCGACAACGCGTGCTTCAACGCACAACCAAGCGCCGGGTTCAGCCGTCTAGTCCAGCGATCGGCGACCCAGCGCGCCGCCGACGCCATGAAGGATGGACGGACACGTGACGGACAGTGCTGGCACGCCCGCGGAACCGGACGGACCGGCCGACGCCGGTGCCGCCGAAGAGGTGGGTGCCGATGCCGGGGCGGTCGACGACGCGGACGCGCGCGCAGCAGGGGACGCCGGCACGGGCGGCGGCAAAGGCAACGGCGGCGCGCACACCGGCACGGACTCCAGCGCGGGCGCGCACACCGTCGCGGGCCCGGTGAGGCAGCCCAACCGGAAGCGCCATCTGCTGCGTTGGGCCGCGCTCGGCACCTCCGTCATCGTCCTCGCAGCGGCCGGTGCCGGCTGGTGGTTCTACCGCAAGCTCGACGCCAACATCACCACGGACACCGGCGCCGCCGCGGAACTGGAGGCGTACGAGAAGGAACGGCCCACGCCCGTCGCCGTCGACGCACAGAACATCCTGCTGCTCGGCTCCGACACCCGGACCGGCGAGGGCAACGACAAGTACGGCCACGACGGCGGCAGCCAGCGCTCCGACACCACGATCCTGCTGCACATCGCCGCGGACCGGCAGAGCGCGACCGCCATGTCCATCCCTCGCGACCTGATGGTCACCATCCCGAGCTGCGGCAAACCGGACGGCAGTCGCACCCAGGAGCAGTTCGCCCAGTTCAACTGGGCGTTCCAGTTCGGCGGCGCCGCCTGCACGATCCGTACCGTCGAGCGGTTCACCGGCGTCCGCATCGACCACCACATGGTGATCGACTTCCGTGGCTTCAAGGACATGGTCGACGCGGTGCACGGGGTCGAGGTCTGCCTGGCGGAGCCGATCGACGACAGGGCGGCGCACCTCAAGCTCTCGGCCGGCAAGCAGACGCTCGACGGCGAGGAGGCCCTCGGGTACGTACGGGCCCGGAAGTCGCTCGGCAACGGCAGCGACACGGAACGCATGGAGCGCCAGCAGCAGTTTCTCGGCGCGCTGGTCAAGAAGGTGCAGAGCAACGGCGTGCTGCTCAATCCGACCCGGCTCTACCCGCTGCTGGACGCGGCCACCAAGTCGATCACGACGGACTCCGGCCTCGACTCGCTCAGGGATCTGTACGACCTGACAAGGGCAGTTCGCAGCATTCCTACCGAAAAGGTGCAATTCCTGACGGTTCCCCGCCAGCCCTACTCGGCCAATCCGAACCGTGACGAACTGGTCGAACCGGATGCGGGCGACCTCTTCAAGCGGCTGCGCGAGGACGCTCCGGTGACTGTCGTCACAGCCGACGAGAACGAGAAGGCCAGGCAGAAGCAGCAGGAACAGGACGACGGGGACGCGGACGGCACGGGTACGGACGGCCCGACGCCCACGGCGACGTTCCCCGGCACCAATGCCGCCGAGGGGATGTGTGAGTAAAGCAATGGCCAAACCCACGACCGCAGACCAGGCGAATTGCACGAATTGTCCGGTTGTAAGGCGCGTGGACTTTGTCACGGACGTCGCTCGGGGTTGAACTGGGCGGATAGTGTGACGCGATCCGGTGCATCCGACCCCTGTGTCGCGCACCAATGGATCGATCGACCGAGCGCCTTGGGGGGAGGCGCCTCGCGTGGCACCGACGGAGGACTCAAGCAACCGTGGATGCGCAAAGCCGTGGGCGGGACGAAATCGACCCCGCAGACCAGTGGGTACTCAACCCGCAGACCGGCAACTACGAACTGCGACTGGAGCAATCCGCACCGCAGTCATCCGCTGCCTCCAGAGCCACCGGAGCCAGGAGGGCAGGTGGCCGGCGCCCGGCACCCGAGGGATCGGCTCCCGATGCCGCCCCCCGGCGCAGGACGGCCACACCTGAGGTTCCCGGTCAGCGCAGCCGCCGCGCGGGCGACGCCTCGGGCGGCAGGGTTCCCCCGCAGGCCGGCCGTCGCAAGCGCAAGCCGCCCAGGTCGGGCAAGAAGAAGGCGCTGCTGTGGACGGGCGGCACGCTCGCGCTGCTGATGGTCGCGACCGCCTGCGGCGGCTACCTCTACTACGAGCACCTCAACTCGAACATCAAGTACCTCTCGGACGACAACGCGGGCACCGGCGGCTTCAGCAAGGACCGGGCGATCAACGTCCTGCTGATCGGCACGGACAAGCGCACGGGCGAGGGCAACGAGAAGTACGGCGACAGGAACAGTCCCGGCCACGCCGACACCACGGTGCTGCTGCATGTCTCCAAGGACCGTACGAACGCGACGGCCCTGAGCATTCCCCGTGACCTGATCACCGATATCCCGGACTGTCCGACCACGCAGGAGGACGGCACCACCAAGCTCATCCCGGGGACGAAGAGCACCCGGTTCAACGTGAGCCTCGGCCAGTCCGGCCGTACCCCGAGCTGCACCATGCGGACGGTCACCGAGATAACCGGCATCAAGCCGGACCACTTCATGGTGGCCGACTTCAATGCCGTCAAGACGCTCACCACGGCGGTCGACGGAGTGAAGATCTGTCTCGCCAAGGACGTCAAGGACAAGGACTCCAAGCTCGATCTGCCGGCGGGCGAGCACACGATCCAGGGCGAGGAAGCCCTGGCGTTCGTACGCACCCGGCATGCTGTGGGCTTCGGCGGCGACCTCGACCGCATCAAGATCCAGCAGCAGTTCCTCAGCTCCCTGATGCGCAAGCTGAAGTCGAACGACACGCTCACCGACCCGACGAAGCTGGTGAAGCTGGCGGAGGCCGGAACCAAGGCTCTGACCGTCGACTCCAAGATCAACGACATAGGCAAGCTCCGTGACCTCGGTCTGGAGCTCGGCAAGTTCGACATGAAGAACCTGACGTTCGCCACCGTGCCCGTGCTCGACAACCCGGCGGAGAAGATCAAGGCCACGGTCGTCCTGGACACGCCCAGGGCCGATCCGCTCTTCGCGATGCTTCGCGACGACATCTCGCTCACCGAGGTCGAGAAGCAGAAGAAGGCGGCCAAGGACAAGCAGGCCGCGCTCCTCAAGGGATCGAGGGCCAAGGCCTCGGACGTCCGGGTGGATGTGTTCAACGGCGGCGGCCCGCAGGGCTCCGCCCAGAAGACTCTGGAATGGCTGCAGATCGACGAGGGCGTACTCAAGTCCACCAACAAGGGCAACGCCCCGGCCGATGTGAGCAAGACACAGCTGGAGTACGCGCCGAACCAGGCCGATCAGGCCCGCAAGCTCGCGGATCTGATGGGCCTGCCTGCCTCGGCGCTGAAGCCCGGCACCAAGGACGCCGAGGGGCTGGAAGCGATGACGCTGACCCTCGGCTCCGATTTCAAGGGCGCAGGGGTGCCCATCACCGGTCCGGCGAAGGCGCCGGAGGGTGTTCAGAAGGTCGAAGCGGACAAACAGGTCTGCGCCAAGTGACGCCGGTACACCGGCTCATGCGGCGCACCTGACGACAGGGGGGTCCAGGGGTGCGACAGAACAGCCTGCGAGGGGAGGGAACGCGGCAGCGCGTTCCGCAAGCTGGTGATCTGGGCTGGGACGACAGCCTGTACGGCAGCGAGGGTGCGCGCATCCCCGGCAGCCGTACGGCACCGGACATCGAGCAGGACGAGCCCGGTGGCGGCACGGAATCGGGGGATGCCGCCGCCGAGACCGGCGGCCACCGCCGTGGCGGACCACGCCGCGGGAGGAAACGGGGCAAACGCCGAATACTGCGCTGGATCGCAGGCGCGGTTTCGGTGCTCATCCTCGGCACGGCCGGAGCCGGTTACCTCTACTACGAGCACCTCAACAGCAACATCCGCAAGGGCGAGCGCACCTCCGCCAAGGGCGGGGCGGAGAAGTCAGCCCCGAACGCGGCAGGTCAGACGCCCCTGAACGTGCTGCTGATCGGCTCCGACAGCCGTAACACGGACGAGAACCTGAAGCTCGGCGGCTCCAAGAAGAGCGTCGGATCGCCGCCGCTGGCCGACGTGCAGATGCTGCTGCATGTGTCGGCCGACCGGAAGAACGCCTCGGTGGTCTCCATTCCGCGTGACACCACGGTGGAGATACCGGCGTGCACGGACCCGAAGGACGGCAAGGAGTTCGCCGCGACCAGGGACCTCATCAACGCGAGCCTCGGGCGCGGCGGGCCCGGCTGCACGCTCGCCACCTGGGAGCAGCTGACCGGCATCTACATCGACCACTGGATGATGGTCGACTTCGCGGGTGTGGTGGACATGGCCGACGCGATCGGCGGCGCCAAGGTCTGCGTGAGGCAGAACATCCATGACAGGCCCACAACTCGGGTGCCGGGCGGCTCCGGGCTCAAGCTGACCCGCGGGACACACGAGATCCAGGGCAAGCAGGCGCTGCAGTGGCTGCGTACCCGTCATGCCTTCGAGAGCGACTTCGGCCGCTCCAAGGCCCAGCACATGTACATGAACTCGGTGATCCGCAAGCTCAAGGAGCAGAACGCGTTCACCGACACCGGACAGCTGATGGACCTGGCCGAGACCGCGACCAAGTCGCTCCAGGTCTCCGAGGAGATCGGCACGGTCAAGAAGCTCTTCGACCTGGGCATGACGCTCAAGGATGTGCCGACCGGGCGGATCGCCATGCTCACCATGCCGCGCATCCCGGATCCGGAGGACGACAACCACGTGCTGCCGGCGCCCGGCGAGGCCGACCGGCTCTGGGGGTTGCTGCGCGACGACCTCCCGGTGGACGGCAAGGGGCAGACCTCGAAGCCGAAGAAGCCCGCGGCCCCCAAGGACCCGGCGGCCGACCCGGCGGACATCGGCATCATGGTGCGCAACGGCACCGGGGCCGGCGGGCAGCTGCCCACCCAGGGCCGTGCCCGAACCGTGGCCGACGTCCTCGTGCAGAAGGGCTTCGCCGGAGCCAAGTCGGACTCCACGCTCAACCCGCAGGAGAAGACGCAGATCCTCTTCCCCAGCACGGATCTGGAGGGCGACGCGTACGCGGCGGCCAAGGCACTCGGCATCCCGGCGAGCGCGTTGAAGAAGTCCACCGACGTGTCGGGCGTCACCCTGGTGGTCGGCGCGGACTGGCGGAGCGGTGACGCCTACCCGAAGGCGGAGCCGTCGACGGCTCCGCCGAAGAACACCGAGACGGTCATGGGCGACGAGCTGGGCTGCATGGACGTCTACGAGCCGTACCGCTGGTCCTGACGGCCGCCGCATGAGAAGCCGGTCCGCCCCCGACGGGGACGGACCGGCTTCGTCGTGTGCGCGCGTATGTCAGGCGGTCGCGGCCTTCACCGCGGGCCGCCGGCTCGCGATGACCTTCCTGGCCAGCGAGCGAGGGCTGGTCAGGAAGCCGAAGCCCCACGACATGTGCATCGTCGCCAGCGCGAGGGGGATCTGCAGCCGGGCCTTGAGCGGCAGGCCCTTGCCCGCCGGGACGGAGCCGGCCGCGATCGCCGCGAGATAGCCGCCGGGGACGAGGAAGCCCCACGGGGTGAGCACCGCGCCCACCACGACGCCCGCAGCGATCGCGCAGACCGCGGTCGGCGGGGCGAGGTAGCGCAGGTTGATGGAGCCCTGGTGATAGCGGGCAACCACATGGCGCCAGCGCCCGTAGTCCTTGTACTGCTTGGCGAGCGCGCGCACCGACGGTCGCGGGCGGTACTGCACCCGCAGCTCCGGCGAGAAGAAGATCAGACCGCCGGCCTCACGGATCCGGAAGTTCAGCTCCCAGTCCTGGGCCCGGATGAACTCCTCGTTGTAGCCGCCCTGCTGCTCCAGGGCCTCGCGCCGGAAGACGCCGAGATACACGGTCTCCGCCGGGCCGGCCTGGCCACCGGTGTGGAAGGCCGCGTTGCCGACGCCGATCTTCGACGTCATCGCGGCGGCGACGGCGTGCTCCCAGTCGTTCTCGCCCTCGGCGTGCATGATGCCGCCGACGTTCTGCGCACCGGTCTCCTGCAGCAGGCGGACCGCGGTCGCGATGTAGTTCGGCGACAGCATGCCGTGGCCGTCGACGCGTACGACGATCGGGTGCCGCGAGGCCTTGATGGCCGCGTTCAGCGCGGCCGGGGTGCGGCCGGTCGGGTTGGGAACGGTGTGGACACGCGCTCGTTCATGGGATGCGGTCTCCCGGACGAGTTCGGCGGCGATCTCGTCGGTGCGGTCCGTGGACGGCCCGAGCGCGATCACCACCTCCATCTCGCCGTCGTATTCCTGCTCGAGGATGTGACGGACCGAGTTGCGCAGATGCCGCTCCTCGTTGAGGACCGGCATGATCACGGAGACAGGGGGCATGGCGTTCATCGGTCGCCACGTTACCGCGAACGGGCGACACCGACGCGCGGCGGCCGTCGTCGCTGATCGTATGGACCTACCGTGCTGAGGGTCTGCTGTCACCCGCGGAGGTGCCCTCTTGCCCACGCCGCCCCGCTCCCGCCGACCGCGTCCCACGGCGCAGGCCCGGACCGGACGCCCTGCCGCCCGACCCGCCGCGCGGTCCTCGGGCAGAGGGCCCGCCCGGCCCGTCGGGCGGCCGGCCCAGCGGAAGGCGGAGCGGCCGCAGTGGGGCATGCGGATGGTGACAACACTCTCGGTTCTTGTGCTGGGCGTGGGCGGGATCGGGCATGCCCTGGTCAACGGCCTGGACGAGGGGATCGGGCGGGTCGACCCGTTCCGGGACATGAAGAACCGGCCCGAGGACACCCATGGAATCAACTTCCTGGTCGTCGGCACCGACGGCCGCGACAGGATCACCAAGGAGCAGAAGAGGACGTACCGGCTCGGCGGCGCCGGCTGCCGCTGCACCGACACGATCATGCTCGTCCATCTCTCCGAGGACCGGCGGCGCGCCAGCGTGGTCAGCCTGCCCCGGGACAGCTACGCCGAAGTCCCCGCACATACCGATGAAACCACCGGCAAAAAGTACAAAACCCACCCGGTGAAGCTCAACGCCGCCTACTCGGAGGGCGGTCCGGCCCTGACCGTACGGACCGTCGAGCACATGACGAAGGTGAAGATCGACCACTATCTCGAGATCGACTTCAGCAGCTTCATGAAGACCGTGGATGCGCTGGGCGGGGTCGAGGTGTGTACGGCCCGGCCGATGCGCGACACCTACACGGGCCTGAACCTCACCGTCGGCACACACAAGCTCAACGGCGGCCAGGCGCTGCAGTACGTGCGCTCACGCCATATCGACGGGGCGGCCGACCTGGGGCGGATGCAGCGCCAGCAGCGGTTCCTCGCCGGCCTCCTCCACCAGGCGACCAGCAGCGGCGTGCTGCTCAACCCGGTGAAGTTCAAGGAGGTCTCCTCGACGATGCTGAAGGCGGTGCGCGCCGACAAGGGCCTCGGCACCGAGCAGATGCTCGCCCTCGGCAGGGCCATGCGGAGCTTCACGCCCGCATCGTCGGAGTTCACCTCCGTACCGGTCGGAAAGATCGGTCCGGTCAAGGGCATCGGCTCCACGGTGAAGTGGGACGAGCGGAAGTCGAAGAAGCTCTTCCAGCTGCTGCGCGACGACAAGCCGCTGGCCCCGCACCGCCCGAAGCGCCCTGCCGGGCAGCTGCGCCCCACGCCGGTCGATGTGTCGCCCCAGCAGATCCGGGTGCAGGTCTACAACGGCACCACCGCCGACGGCCTCGGCGAGCGGGTCGACCGGGCGCTGCGCGCCACCGGCTTCAACACCACGCGACGGCCGCTGAGCAGCGGCAACGGCAAGGTGCTGCGCACCTTTGTGACGTACGACCCACGCTGGGACCGCTCGGCGAAGTCGCTGCAGGCCGCGCTGCCCGGATGTGAACTCCGCGCGGCCAAGGGGCAGGGGCCGACGCTGAACGTGACGGCGGGGACGGACTTCAAGGCGGTCCACCCGGTACGCGCCGAGGACCAGTACCAGGGCGAGTTCGGCGCGGTGACGGGCGACCAGGTGATCTGCCCCTGAGCCCCTGAGCCCCTGAGCCCTTGAGCTCCGAGCGGCCCGCCCCGGTACCGGGTCAGTCCTCCATGCCCTCCGCGGCGCGCTTCTCCCGGAGCTCCTTGATCGCCTGACGCCTGGCCAGCCGGTGCGTACGTCTGATCTGTGCCTCTTGGTAGCGGCGCTGATCGCGCTCCGTCTCGGGGATCACCGCCGGTACGCGGCGCGGCTTGCCGTCCGCGTCGACGGCGGCGAACACCAGATACGCGCTGCCGACCTGCTGGGCGGGCGTCGACTCGTTCCAGCGCTCCGCCAGCACCCGTACCCCGACCTCCATCGAGGACCGGCCGGTCCAGTTGACCTGGGCCTTCACATGCACCAGATCGCCGACCCTGACCGGCTCCAGGAACACCATCTCGTCCATGGACGCGGTGACAGCGGGCCCGCCCGAGTGCCGGCCGGCGACGGCGCCCGCCGCGTCGTCCACCAGCTTCATGATCACGCCGCCGTGCACCGTGCCGAGGAGATTTGTGTCACTGCCGGTCATGATGTGGCTGAGGGTGGTACGGGACGCCGAAGTGGGCTTGCCCGGAATTTCAGCCTCCGGGCGCTGGGCCTGAACTGTCATGCGCCCCACCATATGCCTGGTCGGACGGTGTGCAGATTCGGTGACCCGTCGCATGCAATGCATCAGCTTGGCAACAGCACCGGTCCGATTTACTACCCGCCCTGTCTCGCTCGCGGCAGTCCCTGCACACTGTTCGACATGAACGATTGGCCCGATGGATGGACCGGCGACAACGGCAACGGCAACGGACGCGGACGCGGCTACGGTCGTGGCAGCGCCGGCGGCCCTGAGGGCGCCCGCGTGATGCGCCATGTCCAGCGACCGGGCGCGCCGCAGCACAGCGGCGTTCCCCCGCAGCAGTCGCGCGGCTACGACGAGGGCTATGCCGAGCCCGGTTACGACAGCGGCTACAACACGGGCCATGTCTACGGACAGGGCGGTGGCGGCGGCAACGGCACCATCCCCCGGCAGGGTGGCTACCCGCCGCAGGGCCGGCCGGCCCCGGACTGGCGGCGTCGGCTCAAGGTCGGTTCGCTGACCCTGGTCGTGGTGCTGCTCGCTGTGACCATCGGCACATACTTCTGGGCCGACTCCAAGCTCAAGCGAGAGGTCGATCTCTCCAAGGTCATCGAGCGGCCGGGCGAGGGCGAGGGCACGAACTACCTGATCGTGGGCTCGGACAGCCGTGAAGGCATGTCGACGGAGGAGAAGAAGAAGCTCCACACCGGCTCGGCCGAGGGCAAGCGGACCGACTCGATGATGATTCTGCACGTCGGCTCCAACGGCAACACGATGATCTCGTTGCCGCGCGACTCGGACGTGGAGATCCCGTCGTTCAAGGGCTCCGAGTCCGGCAAGCTCTTCCCGAACACCGGCCGGCGCGTGAAGCTGAACGCCGCGTACGCCGAGGACGGTCCCGAGCTCCTGGTGCGTACCGTCGAGCACAACACCGGCCTGAGGATCGACCACTACGCGGAGATCGGCTTCGGCGGCTTCGCGAAGATCGTGGATTCGGTCGGCGGTGTCGAGATCAAGGTCGAGAAGACCATGAAGGACAAGAAGTCCGGAGCCGACTTCGAGCCGGGCACGCACACCATGAACGGCGAACAGGCCCTGGCCTTCGTGCGCCAGCGCTACGGCCTGGACGGTGGCGACCTGGACCGCACGAAGAACCAGCAGAAGTTCCTCGCGGCCCTGGCGAACCAGACCGCTACGCCGAGCACGGTTCTCAACCCGTTCAAGCTCTACCCGACCATGGGCGCGGGCCTGGACACGGTCGTCGTCGACAAGGACATGGGCCTGTGGGACCTGGGCCGGATGTTCTTCGCGATGAAGGGCGTCACCGGCGGCGACGGCAAGTCGATGAACATGCCGATATCCGGCAGCCGGGGCGGCAACCTGGTCTGGGACCAGGCCAAGGTGAAGCAGCTCGTGGAGCAGCTGAAGAACGACGAGAAGGTCACGGTCACCTCCGACCGCTGACACTGCTCGCAGCAGCGAAGGGCCCCGCCGGATCCGTCCGGCGGGGCCTTCGCGCTGCCGGGCTCAGCCCGCGAACGGATTGGCGTGACCAGGCAGTTGCTGCCCGGGGCGCAGGAGGCGCTGCCTGCCGTGCTCGTCCTGTACGGCGACGAATCCGGCGTCCGTCAGCCGCTGCGCGATCCGCTGCCTGCGGATCTCACCGATCTTGACTCCGCCGATCAGGAAGGCCGCGAGTGCGGCGCCGCCGGCCACGGCACCGATGTACATGCCGCACACGAGCAGCGTGATCACCAGGGCCGCGACGCAGATCCAGGGGAGCAGCATCTGGCGCTTGCTCGCAGCGTTCCCCATGAGGTCGAACGCGATCCGGTCCCCCAGCTGCGTCACGGCCTCCTGAGCCTCGGGGAGGGGCTTCAGGGTTCCCTGCCGCATGCCGGGCACCGCACCGCCGCTGCCGGCCTGCGTGTACGCCGCGATGGTGGCGGCCTCGCGCGCACGGGCCTCCGGCCGCGGGTCGCGGTACATCTGGACCTCGATGAGGTTCTTGTTCTGCCCGGTCCGGTGCGCGTCCGCGTACTCGAAGCCGTAGTGCTCGGCGACATGGGCCAGGGCGGCGATCCGTGCGCGGGACATCTCAGGTCCGAGTTCGATCACGTCCTGCCGTGCGATCTGCCGGAGCATCCCTGATATCTGACGGTTCTCGAGCATCGTGTTTCCACCCCACCTGCGTGCTGATGATGACTGCCGCCATGCGGCAGCGCAGCCTAACCTCACCGGTGGAGGGTATTCCGCTTGCCCCCGCACATACGCCGGCCCCCGGCGCCCACACGGGCGCCGGGGGCCGGCAAGGGGGCTCTGGTGAGCCGTCGTTACGGCAGGTTCCTCGCCATGACGATGCGCTGGACCTGGTTCGTGCCCTCGTAGATCTGCGTGATCTTGGCATCGCGCATCATGCGCTCGACCGGGTAGTCGCGGGTGTAGCCGTAGCCGCCGAGCAGCTGGACCGCGTCCGTGGTGACGTCCATCGCGACGTCCGAGGCATAGCACTTGGCCGCGGCACCGAAGAAGGTGAGGTCGGCGTCGACGCGCTCGGACTTGGCGGCGGCCGCGTAGGTCAGCTGGCGGGCTGCCTCCAGCTTCATCGCCATGTCGGCCAGCATGAACTGGATGCCCTGGAAGTCCGCGATCGGCTTGCCGAACTGCTTGCGCTCCTGGACATAGCCCTTGGCGTAGTCGAGGGCGCCCTGGGCGATGCCGAGGGCCTGGGCCGCGATCGTGATGCGGGTGTGGTCCAGGGTCTTCATCGCCGTGGCGAAGCCGGTGCCCTCCTCGCCGATCATGCGGTCGGCGGGGATGCGGACGTTGTCGAGGTAGACCTCGCGGGTCGGGGAGCCCTTGATGCCGAGCTTCTTCTCCGGGGCGCCGAAGGAGACACCCTCGTCGTCCTTCTCGACGACGAAGGCCGAGATGCCCTTGGAGCGCTTCGAAGGGTCGGTCACGGCCATCACCGTGTAGAACTCGGAGACGCCGGCGTTGGTGATCCAACGCTTCACGCCGTTGAGCACCCAGAAGTCGCCGTCGCGGACGGCCTTGGTCTTCATGCCCGCCGCGTCCGAACCGGCGTCCGGCTCGGAGAGGCAGTACGAGAACATGGCGTCACCCTTGGCCAGCGGGCCCAGGTACTTCTTCTTCAGCTCCTCGGAGCCGGACAGGATCACCGGCAGCGAGCCCAGCTTGTTCACGGCCGGGATCAGGGACGAGGACGCGCAGACGCGGGCCACTTCCTCGATCACGATGACCGTGGCGAGTGCGTCGGCGCCGGCGCCGCCGTACTCCTCCGGGACGTGGACGGCCTGCAGGTCGGCTGCGACCAGGGCGTCCAGGGCCTCCTGCGGGAAGCGGGCCTCCTCGTCCACCTGCGTGGCAAAGGGTGCGATCTTCGCCTCGGCGAGAGAGCGAACGGTCTCGCGGAGCATGTCGTGCTCCTCGGACGGGCGGTACAGGTCGAAGTCAGGCGTTCCCGCCAAGATCTTTCACTCCCCTGAGCTGCTGCTAACTACCGTTAAGTAACTCAAATTTTAGTCCGCTCGCCGCAACAAGGCATACGTGAGCTTGCTGACAGCGGAAAATTGCCCGCGCCCCGGCCCGACTATGCTCAGGCCCGCTGTCCCCATCCGTACCCCCAGGAGCATTTCCATGGCCCTCAAGATCACCGTGATCGGCACCGGCTATCTCGGCGCCACACATGCCGCGGCCATGGCGGAGCTCGGGTTCGAGGTGCTCGGCCTCGATGTCGTGCCCGAGAAGATCGAGATGCTCGCGGCGGGGCGGGTGCCGATGTACGAGCCCGGGCTCGAGGAGCTGCTCGCGAAGCATGTCGCCGGGATCGAGGGGTCCAGCGGGCGGCTGCGGTTCACGACCTCCTGGGAGGAGATCGGGGAATTCGGCGACGTCCACTTCGTGTGTGTGAACACTCCGCAGAAGCACGGCGAGTACGCGTGCGACATGTCGTACGTCGACGCCGCGTTCGCCTCGCTCGCACCGCAACTCAAGGGCGGCGCGCTGGTGGTCGGCAAGTCGACGGTGCCGGTGGGATCGGCGGACCGGCTGGCCCGGCTGCTGGCCGAGCAGGCGCCCGTCGGGGTCGAGCTGGCCTGGAACCCGGAATTCCTGCGTGAGGGCTTCGCCGTGCAGGACACCCTGCACCCGGACCGGATCGTGGTGGGACTGGAGAGCGAGCGCGCCGAGAAGCTGATGCGCGAGGTCTATGCGACGCCGGTCGCCGAAGGGTCGCCCTTCGTGGTGACGGACTTCCCGACGGCGGAACTGGTGAAGACCTCCGCGAATTCTTTCCTCGCGACCAAGATTTCCTTCATCAATGCGATGGCGGAGGTGTGCGAGGCGGCCGGCGGCGACGTCGTGAAGCTGGCGGAGGCGATCGGCCACGACGAGCGCATCGGGAAGAAGTTCCTGCGCGCCGGGATCGGCTTCGGCGGCGGCTGTCTGCCTAAGGACATCCGGGCCTTCATGGCGCGGGCGGGCGAGCTCGGCGCGGACCAGGCGCTGACCTTCCTGCGTGAGGTCGACTCGATCAACATGCGCCGCCGCGGGCACATGGTGGAGCTGGCGCGCGACGCGGTCGGCGGCGATTCCTTCCTGGGCAAGCGGGTGGCCGTGCTGGGTGCGACCTTCAAGCCGGACTCGGACGATGTGCGGGACTCGCCGGCTCTGAACGTGGCCGGGCAGATCCATCTGCAGGGCGGCCAGGTGACCGTGTACGACCCCAAGGGCATGACCAACGCGCGCCGGCTCTTCCCGACGCTGGGCTACGCGGACTCGGCGCTGGAGGCGGTGCGCGGCGCGGACGTGGTGCTGCACCTGACGGAGTGGCGCGAGTTCCGCGAGCTGGACCCGGCGGAGCTGGGCGCGGTGACGTCGTCGCGGATCATCCTGGACGGCCGCAATGCGCTGGACGCGGAGGCGTGGCGCGAGGCGGGCTGGACATACCGGGCGATGGGGCGCCCGCGGGCCTGACGCCGGTCGGCGCGGCTGCCACGCCGCCGCGCCGGCGTGGCAGTGATCACATGATGGGACGTCAATTCCCGCAACCGGAACGGGTTGAGCTGCTGTCCTAAGCAGGACAGAAAGATCACGCGCCACTAAACGGAGGTTCCTGCGTGACCAAGCTCAACCGTACGGCCGTCACCGCACTGCTCACCGCGACCGCTGTCGCGGGCACCGTTCTGGCGACCGCCGGCCCCGCATCGGCGCTCAGCTACAAGTGCAACACCAGCTCGAAGAGCATCGACGACCCGGCGTACGACGGCCCGTGGGCCGACAACTGGGACGTCAAGGTGACGGTCTGCGCGGCCCGTTCGGGGTCGACCGTCTACAGCTACTCGAAGGTCTCCTGGGACGGACCGCTGTACGGCCAGGTCGACGACACCTCGATATTCAACGCCGCCTACCTGCGGCAGCAGGTGAAGAAGTCGGTCTCCGGCACGGACCCCGTGCTCAAGAAGACCGACTTCTACGGCATCGAGGGCAAGCTGGAGAACAGCGACGGCAACGCCAACTACAACGGCTCGTACACGACCGGGACGATCAGCTACCGGGTCGGGTCGGCCAGGGGACTGGGCGACGCCGAGCTGAAGCTCGAGTGGGCGAACGACGGGGCCGGCTACAAGACGTACCTGTTCACCGCTTCTCCGACGGTCTGATCCCACCGCGATCCCGCCGTTTCTCCGTGCCCCCGGCCGCACCTGCGCCGGGGGCACGGCCGTGTCCGGTCAGGAGGTCCGCGACCGGCGCGCGCGGTAGGTGCGCATCTTGGCGCGGGCGCCGCAGACCGACATCGAGCACCAGCGGCTCCGCGCGGCCGGGCTGCGGTCGTAGTACGCCCACCGGCAGGTCGGTTCCTCGCACGCCTTCAGGCGGGTCCAGGTGCCGTCGGCCGTCGCCGCCGCGATGGCCTCGGCGACGCGGGAGACGAGGGTGGGCCGACCCAGGGGGCGCAACGCGGCCCCGCCGTCCACTGTGATCGCGACGCGCAGGGGCGCGCCGGCGAGGAGGCCGTCCAGCGAGGCGGCCGAGCCGTGCCCCGCGTGGGCCAGGCATGCGCCGCGCAGCGCCTCGCGGAGTTCGCGGGCGGCGGGCACATCGTCCTCGGTGAGGCCGAACGGGGCGCGGCCGTCCGCCGTGTCGAGCCGGTCCGCGCCCGTCTCGATGTCCAGCGTGTTCACCAGGGCCTCGACCAGTGCGAGGCCGCCGGGTGCGGGCGGCCTGTCATTCATGCTTGCGACGTTACCTCCTAAGGGGGAGTATGAGGTAACCGTTACCTGATGACAGCTTCTAGGGGTAACGTACATCCGAGGAGGACATCATGGGCATCGCCACGCTGGGCAGCGTCGTACTGGACTGTCCCGACCCCGTCGCGCTCGGGCGCTTCTATGCCGAGGTGCTGGGCGGGCAGATCGAGGACGACGGCGACGGCTGGGTCGACCTGACCGGCGTCCCGGGAGCCCCGCTCGCCTTCCAGGTCTCGCCCGGTCACGTACCGCCGAAGTGGCCGTCGGCACAGGACTCGCAACAGTTCCATCTGGATCTGACGGTGGAGGACCTGGACGCCGCGGAGGCGCAGGTGCTGGCGCTCGGCGCGACGGCGCTGGACGCGGCGGACACGTCCCGCAGCTGGCGGGTGTACGCGGACCCCGCGGGGCATCCCTTCTGCCTCTGCGCGGACTGATCCCCCGGGCGCACTCGGGGGACTGCCGCCGCTGCATCGCCGGAGCGGCAGCTTCGCGCCACGCCCCCTCGGCCCGCGACCGGCGGGGCCGAGGGGGCGTGGGCGTGGCGCGGGTGGCGTACACGATCGCGGCACGGCGGCGTCGCGCGCCGCCGCCTGTCAGGCGCCCGCGCCGTCCAGCTGGTCGATCGTCGCGTTCGACGGGCCCCGGCGCGTGCGCAGGTCCGCCGCGACGTCCTCGGCCGCGCCCAGTACCCGGACCGCGTTCTGCCACGTCAGCTTCGCGAGGTCGGCGTTCGACCAGCCACGGGCGAGGAGTTCCGCGATCAGGTTCGGGTAGCCCGCGACGTCGTCGAGGCCCGACGGGGTGAACGCCGTGCCGTCGAAGTCGCCGCCGATGCCGATGTGGTCGATACCGGCGACCTCGCGCATGTGGTCCAGGTGGTCGGCGACCGTCGCCGCCGTCGCGACCGGACGCGGATGCGCCGCCTCGAACGCCTCGTGGATCCTCATCGCCTGCGGTGTGGTGTCCAGGTGGTGCAGTCCGTGCGCGCGCATGTTCTCGTCCGCCGCCCGCGTCCACTCGACCGCCGCGGGCAGGATGAACTTCGGTACGAATGTGGCCATCGCGACGCCGCCGTTGGCCGGAAGCTGCGCCAGCACGTCGTCGGGGATGTTGCGCGGGTGGTCGCAGATCGCCCGGGACGAGGAGTGCGAGAAGACGACCGGTGCGACCGAGGTCGCGAGCGCGTCGCGCATCGTCGTTGTCGCGACGTGCGAGAGATCGACGAGCATGCCGGTGCGGTTCATCTCGCGTACGACCTCGTGGCCGAACGCCGACAGACCACCGACGCCCGGCTCGTCGGTCGCCGAATCGGCCCAGGCGATGTTGTCGTTGTGCGTGAGCGTCATGTAGCGCACGCCCAGGGCATACAGGGCGCGCAGGGTGCCCAGCGAGTTGTTGATGGAGTGGCCGCCCTCGGCGCCCATCAGTGAGGCGATCCGGCCCTCGGAACGGGCCTTCTCCATGTCGTCGGCGGTCAGCGCACCGGCGAGGTCCCCGGGGTGGCGGGTGATCAGCTGCCGGACGACGTCGATCTGCTCGAGGGTCGCGCTGACCGCTTCGTCGCCCGCCATGTCGCTGCGGACGTACACCGACCAGAACTGGGCGCCGACGCCGCCGGCGCGCAGCCGCGGGATGTCGGTGTGCAGCCGGCCGGTCTGGTCACCCGCGATGTCCATCCGGTCCAGGTCGTAGCGGACACGCTCGCGCAGGGCCCAGGGCAGGTCGTTGTGGCCGTCGACGACGGGGTACGCGGCGAGGAGCTCGCGCGCACGGCTGAGGTGGTCCGTGGGGGATTCCATTGGCAGGTTCTTCCCGAAAAGCTTTCCGGAAGTCACTTCGCGAAGCCGAAGGACTCCGCACCGGCGACCTTGGCCCGCAGCCGCTTGCCCTTCTCGGTCGCCTGGTCGTTCAGCTCCTGCTGGAACTCCCGCATCCGGCCGAGGAGTTCCGCGTCCTGCGTGGCGAGGATGCGGGCGGCGAGCAGACCGGCGTTGCGGGCGCCGCCGACCGAGACCGTGGCGACGGGCACACCCGCCGGCATCTGCACGATGGACAGCAGCGAGTCCATGCCGTCCAGGTACTTCAGCGGCACCGGGACGCCGATGACCGGGAGCGGGGTGACGGAGGCGAGCATGCCCGGGAGATGGGCCGCTCCCCCGGCGCCGGCAATGATCGCCTTGAGCCCGCGGCCGGCGGCCTCCTCGCCGTACGCGACCATCTCGCGCGGCATGCGGTGCGCGGAGACGACGTCGACCTCGTAGGCGATCTCGAACTCGTCGAGCGCCTGGGCCGCGGCCTCCATGACCGGCCAGTCGGAGTCGGACCCCATGACAATGCCAACGACAGGGCTCATTCTGTGATCGTTCCTCGCAGATAGCCGGCGGCGTGGCGGGCTCGCTCGAGCACGTCGTCCAGGTCGTCGCCGTAGGTGTTGACATGGCCCACCTTGCGGCCGGGCTTCACGTCCTTGCCATACATATGGATCTTGAGCTGCGGGTCGCGGGCCATGCAGTGCAGGTAGGCCCCGTACATGTCGGGGTAGTCGCCGCCCAGCACATTGCACATGACGGTCCACCTGGCACGCGGGCGCGGATCGCCCAGCGGCAGGTCGAGCACGGCACGGACATGGTTGGCGAACTGCGAGGTGACCGCGCCGTCCTGGGTCCAGTGCCCGGAGTTGTGCGGGCGCATGGCAAGTTCGTTGACCAGGATGCGGCCGTCGGCCGTCTCGAAGAGCTCGACCGCGAGATGGCCGACGACGCCGAGCTCCTTGGCGATCCGCAGGGCGAGCTCCTGGGCCCGGCCGGCCAGCTCCGCGTCCAGGCCGGGCGCGGGCGCGATCACCGTGTCGCAGACACCGTCGACCTGCTGCGACTCGACGACCGGGTAGGCGACGGCCTGGCCGTGCGGGGAGCGGACGATGTTCGCCGCCAGCTCGCGGGTGAAGTCGACCTTCTCCTCGGCGAGCACGGGCACCCCGGCCTTGAAGGGGGCCTCTGCATCGGCTTCGGTGCGCACGAACCAGACACCCTTGCCGTCGTAGCCGCCCTGCACCGTCTTGAGGATGACGGGGAAGCCCCCCACCTCCGCGGCGAACGCCGAGACGTCGGCCGGGTCGGCCACGATGCGGTGGCGCGGGCAGGGCACCCCGATCTCCATGAGCTTGGCGCGCATCACGCCCTTGTTCTGGGCGTGCACCAGCGCCTCGGGCCCCGGCCGGACGGCGATGCCGTCCGCCTCGAGGGCCCGCAGGTGCTCGTAGGGGACATGCTCATGATCGAAAGTGATCACGTCACAGCCGCGCGCGAACTCACGCAGCGTGTCCAGATCGCGGTAGTCGCCGATGACGACATCGCTCACCACCTGGGCCGCCGAGTCCTGGGGGGTGTCACTGAGGAGCTTGAATTTCAGGCCGAGGGGGATGCCCGCCTCGTGGGTCATGCGGGCAAGCTGACCGCCGCCGACCATGCCGACTACCGGGAACGTCACGGTCCTAGGGTATCCGCCGCCGTGCGGGGCCCCGCCGCCCCTGCTGCGGAGCGTGACGACACCCGCCGCCTCCGCCTCCGTCTCCGGAGTCCGACGCCCCTGCGTCGCCGAGCCTTCACAGTCGTGTCTCTCTCGCCACAGCGTTCCCAAGACCCACAGGCAGTGCCGGAGACTGCTGGTTAGCATGACTGCGTCGAAACCATCCGCGTTGGCGCGCCCGCGTCGGCGATGCCGAACTGAATGGGCTGGACTCTCACGATGAGTGGACGAGGCGGAGGCCTGCGGCAGCAGCTGCGGCAGCTCATGCGCGAGGTCGCCAAGTTCGGGGCGGTCGGCGGCGCGGGGCTGCTGGTGAACCTCGGGGTCTTCAACCTCGTACGGCACACCACCGAGATCCCGGTCGTCCGGGCGTCCATCCTGGCCACCGTCGTCGCGATCGCGTTCAACTACGTGGGGTTCCGGTACTTCACCTACCGTGACCGCGACAAGTCCGGGCGCACCCGGGAGCTGACGCTCTTCCTGCTGTTCAGCGTGGTCGGTCTGGTGATCGAGAACGGCATCCTGTACGCGGCGACCTACGGCTTCGGCTGGGACAGCCGGCTGCAGAGCAACGTCTTCAAGTTCCTCGGCATCGGGATCGCCACACTGTTCCGGTTCTGGTCCTACCGCACCTGGGTGTTCCGGGCGCTGCCCGCCCGGGAGGCGGTGCAGACCGCCGAATCGTTCCTGGAGAACGCAGAGTCCGAGGCGCCGGAGATACGCCCTCAGGCACGGCGCGACCGGGTCGGCCGCTGACCCCGGCCCCGGCCGCTCCGGTCATCTGACCGTTGGCCGCGGGGGGTCCTTGGGCTTGCGTGCCACACTGCTGAGGAAGAGCGCGAAGACCGGCGGGTGCTGCTGGAGCAGTTCCAGCCGGCCGCCGTCCGCCTCCGAGAGATCACGCGCCACGGCGAGCCCGATGCCTGTGGAGTTGCGCCCGCTGATGGCCCGCTCGAAGATCCGCGCCCCCAGGTCCGCCGGTACGCCGGGCCCTTCGTCGGTCACCTCGACGACGGCCTGGTTCCCGGTGACCCGGGTCCGTACGGCGACGGTGCCGCCACCGTGCATCAGCGAGTTCTCGATCAGGGCCGCCAGCACCTGGGCGACCGCGCCGGGGGTGCCGACCGCCTGCATGCCCCGGCGGCCCGAGTGGACGATGGCCCGGCCCGCGCTGCGGTAGGCGGGGCGCCACTCCTCCAGCTGCTGCTTGACCACCTCGTCGAGGTCGAAGACGACGGCCGAGCCGGTGCGCGGGTCCCGCGCATTGGTGAGCAGGCGCTGCACCACGTCCGTGAGCCTCTCCACCTGGGTCAGCGCGATGCTCGCCTCCTCCTTCACCGTCGACAGTTCGCCGGCGACGGTGATCTCCTCCAGCCGCATGGACAGCGCGGTCAGCGGCGTACGCAGCTGATGGGAGGCGTCCGCGGCGAGCCTGCGCTCGGCGGTGAGCATCCGGGCGATCCGCTCGGCGCTGGCGTCCAGCACGTCCGCCACCCGGTCCAGCTCGGGGACGCCGTAGCGGCGGTGGCGCGGGCGGGGATCGCCCGAGCCGAGACGTTCGGCGGTCTCGGCGAGGTCGGTGAGCGGGGAGGCGAGCCGGTTGGCCTGGCGTACGGCGAGCAGCACCGCGGCGATCACCGCGAGCAGCGCGACCGCGCCGATGATCAGCAGGCTCCGGCCGACCTCGCTGGTCACCACGGAACGGGACTCCTCGACCGTGACCGCAGTGCCGCGCCGGCTCTCGGCGTGGCCGCGGATGACGCTGCCGGTGGGCCGTTCACCGATCTCGATGGGACCGCGTCCGGGGATGCGGACCAGGGCGTGGCGCTTGGCGCCGCTCTGCTCGGCAAGGATGCCCGGGTTGACCGGCTCACGGCCGATCAGCCTGCCGTCGACGATGCTGACCAGGCGCAGGGCCTCGGAGTCGACGCTCTCTTGGGCGCTGTTGCTGATGGTGCGGGTCTCGACGAGCACGAGGGAGACCCCGAACACGGCGATGACGACGAGCACCACGGCCAGCGTGGAATTGATCAGGCGGCGGCGCACGGTGCCCTCCGGGCGGGTTCAGCAGGGGGCGGGGAACTCCCCGTGTCCCCTCAGCTCTTCTCGAAGCGGAAGCCGACGCCGCGCACCGTCGCGATGAAGCGGGGGTTCGCAGCATCGTCGCCGAGCTTCTTGCGCAGCCAGGAGATGTGCATGTCGAGGGTCTTCGTGGACGACCACCATGTGGTGTCCCAGACCTCGCGCATCAGCTGGTCGCGGGTGACGACCCGCCCCGCGTCCCGGACCAGGACGCGCAGCAGATCGAACTCCTTCGCCGTCAGTTGCAGCTCCTCGTCGCCCATCCAGGCGCGGTGCGACTCGACGTCGATGCGCACGCCGTGCGTGGCGGGTGGGGGCGCCGGCTCGGCGGCGCCGCGGCGCAGCAGCGCCCGGACCCGGGCGAGCAGCTCGGCGAGCCGGAACGGCTTGGTGACGTAGTCGTCGGCGCCGGCGTCCAGGCCGACCACCGTGTCCACCTCGTCGGCGCGTGCGGTCAGCACCAGGATCGGGATCGTGTGGCCTTCGGCACGCAGCCGCCGGGCGACCTCGAGACCGTCCATACCGGGCAGCCCGAGGTCGAGTACGACGAGATCGACGCCGCCCGCGAGTCCGGCGTCCAGCGCGGTCGGGCCGTCCTCGCGCACCTCGACCTCGTAGCCCTCCCGACGCAGTGCGCGGGCCAGCGGCTCCGAGATGGAAGCGTCGTCCTCGGCGAGCAGTACACGGGTCATGGGGTGATGGTAGTCCGCATGACGCAGCGGTCGGAGCGTGATCGACAAGCCCTGCGGGTATGTGATGCGATCCTGATGGAGACCTTCGAATCAGCGATCCTGGTTCCATGATCACCTGTGATCCATCTCTCAAACCCTTCCATATGCCACTGTGTCGTGTCGTATGGTGGCGAGACGCCTGATGTAGTTTTCCGGGACCTTTGGCGCGCCCTGCGCATCAAAGGTCCCTATTCCTGCGCAAGGTTGGGCCACCATCCCTGTCGCCGGCGAGTAGTGAATGACCTGTGGGCCGGGCCCCGAACGCGAAGGTGCGTACGGGGCGTGGATCCCGGTGCGGACTGCCCCCTGTCTCTGCCACGAGCGGAGCAAAGCCTCTGGGCGTGAGGTCGGGGCGGTTCCACGCCGGTGCCGGCCTCCCCCCACCGGGCGCGTACCGCTCACGAAGCGCCGCGTCCCGAGCAAGCAAGGATCGACATGGCGTCCAGCCTGACGAGCGTCTCGGCCGGTACCCCCGGCTACGAGAAGACGTTCCTCGGCCACCCCCGCGGCCTGGCCAACCTCTTCATGACCGAGATGTGGGAGCGGTACAGCTTCTACGGCATGCGCGCCCTGCTCGTGCTCTACCTGTCCGCCGAAGTGGCCGACGGTGGGCTCGGTATGAACGACGCGACCGCGGTCGCGATCTACTCCGTCTACAACGCGATGGTCTACCTGCTCGCCCTTCCCGGCGGCTGGCTCGGCGACCGCGTCTGGGGCGCCCGCAAGGCCGTCGCGGTGGCCGGCGTCATCATCATGGCCGGCCACTTCCTGCTGGCCGTCCCGGCGCAGATCTCGTTCTTCATCGGCCTGGCGTTCATCGCGGTCGGTTCCGGTGTCCTCAAGGCCAACATCTCCACGATGGTCGGCCACCTGTACCCGGACAAGAACGACCCCCGCCGTGACGGTGGCTTCACGATCTTCTACATGGGCATCAACCTCGGTGCCTTCGTCGCTCCGCTGACCATCGGCGCGGTCGGCCAGTGGGTGAGCTGGCACCTCGGCTTCGCCATGGCCGGTGTCGGCATGGCCATCGGTCTGCTCTTCTACTTCCTCGGCTTCCGCAACCTGTCCCCCGAGTCGAACCGCGTCCCGGCCCCGCTGGACGCCGCCGGGCGTGCGGCCATGATCAAGAAGGCCCTGGTCTGGCTGGCCGTCGCCGCGGGCGCGTACGGCGTCATCGGCATGGCCGGCGTCTTCACCATCGACTGGGTGCTGTGGCCGCTGACCATCCTGGGTCTGGCGCTGCCGGCCTGGTACCTGATCCGCGTGAAGCGGGACAAGGACCTCGAGGACGTCGAGCGCAGCCGCATGTCCGCGTACGTGTGGTTCTTCGTGGCCGCCGCCGCGTTCTGGGCGATCTACGACCAGTCCGGCTCGACCCTGTCGCTGTTCGCCAAGAACGACACCCAGTCCACGCTGTTCGGCTTCTCCTTCCCGGAGAGCTGGTACCAGTCGCTGAACCCGCTGTTCGTGATGGCTCTCGCCCCGGTCTTCGCCTGGGCGTGGGTGGCACTGGCGAAGCGCTCCAAGGAGCCCAGCACGCTCAGCAAGTTCGCCTTCGGCCTGGTGCTCATCGGCGCCTCCTTCGGCGTGATGATGCTGGCGCAGGGCGTGGCCGCGGGCGACGCCAAGGTGACCCCGATGTGGCTGGTCACGGTGTACTTCATGCAGACCATCGGTGAGCTGACGCTCTCCCCGGTCGGCCTGTCGCTGACCACCAAGCTGGCGCCGCAGAAGTACGCCTCCCAGATGATGGGTGTCTGGTTCCTCGCCGTGACCGCGGGCAACTCGGTCGTCGCGCTGCTGCAGTTGCTCGGCGCCCCGACCGACACGCAGGGCTGGTTCGCCAGCCTGGGTGGGCTCGCCGCCGTCGCCGGTATCGCGATCTTCATGTACCGCAAGAAGGTCCAGCCGCTCATGGGCGGCGTGCACTGAGCACGTCCGTACGGTCGTGAGGGCCGCTGCACCGGATCCGGTGGCGGGAATGCTGATGCCCTCGGCCCGATAGCGCCGGTGCAGACGCTTGATGAACTCGTGCTTGATCCGGTACTGGTCGCTGAATTCCCCGACCCCAAGGATCACCGTGAAGCCGATCCTGGAGTCGCCGAAGGTGTGGAAACGGATGAGTGGTTCATGGTCGGGGATGCCGCCGGCGACATCGGCCATCACGCTGTCGACGACCTCGGTGGTGACCTTCTCGACATGATCCAGGTCGCTGTCGTAGCCGACCCCCACCTGGACGTTGAGCGTCATGTGCTGCTCGGGCTGGTGGTAGTTGGTCATGTTCGTGCCGGACAGCTTGGTGTTGGGGATGATCACCAGGTTCTCGGAGAGCGTGCGCACCACGGTGTTGCGCCAGTTGATGTCGACGACATAGCCCTCCTCTCCGCTGCTGAGCCTGATGTAGTCACCGGGCTGCACCGTTCTGGAAGCCAGGATGTGCACACCCGCGAAGAGGTTGGCCAGGGTGTCCTGCAGGGCCAGGGCCACCGCCAGACCGCCCACGCCCAGCGCGGTGAGCAGCGGCGCGATGGAGATGCCGAGGGTCTCCAGTACGACGAGGAAGCCGATGGCCAGCACCACGACGCGCGTGATGTTCACGAAAATGGTGGCCGACCCGGCGACACCGGTCCTGGAGTTGGCCAGGGCCTGCACCAGGCCGGCGACGATCCTCCCGACGGTGAGCGTCGCGGCCACGATGAGAACGGCGGTCAGCGCCATGGTGACGTTGCGCTCGACCCTGGCAGTCAGGGGGAGCGCCGAGGCCGCGACCGCCGCGCCGCCGGTGATCGCGGCCCAGGGAAGCAGTGCCCGCAGGGCGGCGACGATGATGTCGTCGCCGCTCCAGCGGGTTCTGTCGGCCCGTACGCCGAGCCATTTCAGGATCACACGCGACAGCGCGGCGGCCGCGATGCCCGCGGCCAGAGCGATTCCGGCGACGATCAGGTCGTGCAGCGCGAGAGCCCGGTTCACCTCTCGCCTCCCGTGGCACGGGGAAGGGTGCGTGCGGCGGAGCTTGCCGCTATGAGCCGTGTGTGGTGTGTCGTCACCTAGTCACCTGCGTGTTCATGGAGTGCCGTTGTGCGACCTGTCATCCTGCCGTACGTCCAGGAGGCGGCGTTTCCACATCGCCTGACTGCGTGTCACCGCGTACGGCCGGAAACCGATCAAGATCAGTTTCCGGGAGTGATCTTCCGTTGTCGATGCGCGGGATGATCGGCGGAGGCATATGCATCGATACGGCCCCTTGTCGACCGGTGAAAGTCTGATTAGAGTTCGGCAATGTCGAACGTAGGTCGGGTGGAATTCCCCTCCGGGTCCGGGGAACCGGCCGTGGGCGGCAGGCGACGCAGCGTGACGCGTCACCGGTCAGAGGGCTCGCCCCTCGCATGAGCGGTCCAACAGCCCGCCGTAAACCTGCAGAGCAAACCACCGGGAATCGCTATGCGAACCACCGTCTCGAATCCATCCGCGGCGCGGCGCGGCACCGTCGCACACCGTGTCCTCACCTCCCGCCGCGGGCCGGGCGACGCCGTGTGTGTCCATGCCTTCACCGTGTCCGCGGCAGCCGCAGAGGTCCCCGTGGCCCGGCGGCGGGTGGCTCGCGTGCTGCGGGAATGGGGACTGCACGACGACGGGCTGCACACGGCCTCACTCGTGATCTCCGAGCTGGTCGGCAATGCCGCACGGCACGCCGTTCCGTATTCGGCCAGGACCACGGTGACGCTCACCAGAACCGGGACGACGCTCGTACTGGCCGTGCACGACGAGCACCCCTTCCTGCCGCAGCCGCCGCTCGCGGCCGACCCCGGACAGGACTGCGGACGGGGCCTGATGATCGTCGACAGCCTCGCCCGCGAGGCGGGGGGCACCCTGCAGGTGCGCCGGGCGCCCGTACGGGGCAAGGAGGTCCGGGCGGTCTTCCCCGCCGCCGACGCCGCGGACAGCGCTGACCTCGCCACATGCCTGGCCGACGCCTGCCCGGTGATGCACTTCCTGCCCCACATGACCGGTCGCTGGTGAACCCGCCGGCCGCCGGCCGGTGCGAGGGGCCGTGAAGCAGATCGGGCGGGCCGGGGCCTGAGGCCCGGCCCGCCCGACGACAGCATGAGGGTGCTGTCAGCCCCCGGTGCCCGTCACGGCGTGGCCGGCTCGAGCACGACGGACAGCTCCGAGAGACCGCGGAAGGCCGGGAACGGCACTTCCATCCAGGGCGCCTCCCGCATCGGGTCGGCCAGAGCCGTCCTCGGGAACCGGCCGAACAGACCGGTGAGCGCGAGCTGCATCTCCAGCCTGGCGAGCGGCGCTCCCAGGCAGTAGTGAATGCCGTGGCCGAAACCCAGATGGGCATTCTGGGCGTTCCCCTGCCGTGTCACGTCCAGCTGATCCGGGGATTCGAACTTGCGCGGGTCACGGTTGGCCGAAGTGAGCGCGATCTGAACCAGAGCGCCCTTCGGAATCCGCGTCCCGGCGATCTCCACAGCCTCGGTCGCATGACGGAACGTCGCGCTCTCCACCGAGCCGTCGTACCGCAGCACCTCCTCCACCGCCGGTCCGACCAGGTCCGGGTTCTGCTGCACCGCGCGGAGCTGTGCAGGGTGGGTGATGAGGTGGTAGACGGCGTTGCCGATGAGGTACGCGGTCGTCTTGTGACCCGCGAACATCAGCAGAAACGCTGTCGAGACCAGCTCGTTCTCGCTGAGCCCGCCGTCGCTGTCCCGCGCTGCGATCAGGGCGCTGAGCAGGTCCTCGCCCGGGCGGCTGCGCTTGCGCGCCAGGAGATCCGTGAAGTACGCGTGCAGGCTCTGCTCCGCCTTCTGCTGGGCGTGCCTGGATTCCTTGCTGAACCCGGTCTGCGCCACCGTGGTGGACCACTGCTGCACCTGCGCCCGCTCGTCCGGCGGTACGCCGAGCAGCTCGCAGATCACGATGATCGGCAGCGGGAACGCGAACGTCGGCAGCAGGTCGACCGGTTGCCCGGTCGGGCATGCGTCGAGCAGTGTCTCGACGAGGTCCTGGATCTGCGGCCGCAGCGACTCCACGCGGCGTGGGGTGAAGGCGGTGTTCACCAGCTTGCGCAGCCGGGTGTGCTTGGGCGGGTCGGCGTTGAGCATGTGATCGTCCAGAGCCACCGACGAGTCACCGAAGATCCTCCGGTACGCGTCCATGGCCCCGTACATGTCCTTGCTCAGCCGAGGGTCCGCCAGGGCAGCCCGTGCGTCCTCGTACCGCGTGATCAGGTACGTGTCGATGCCGTGAGGCGGTCGCATGGGACAGACGGGTGCCGTCTCCCGGAGGTCGGCGTACACCGGATGCGGGTTGCGCCTGAACTCCGGGGTGCACCGCTCGGCTGCGGTGGCCGGACTTTCCACAGTGGTCACGGACGGCTCCTGAGGTCGAAGATGGCCTCGGCGTTGCCGCCGAGAATGAGCTGCTGGGACGCCTTGTCGACAGGCAGCTTCTCGATCATGCGGATGGAATCCTCCAGCGGCGCGGACATCGGCGGCGAGTCGGTGCCGAAGAGCATCCGCTCGGGCCCCAGCACCTCCGCGTTGAGGCCGAGGTGCGCCGGGCTGAACGGACTGGTGTCGACATACATGCGCCGCAGTGCGGCGGCCGGGTCGGCCGCCTGCGGGGTGGAGGACGGCGGGGCCGCCGCCGGGGTGGAGGACGCCGCCGCCGGCGCGCCCCCGCCCCAGTGCCGCGGACGCGCCGCCGTCTGCAGGCGCTCCGGCAGCAGCGCGATCGCGCCGCCGCCGGTGGCACCGATCAGCCGCAGGCCGGGGTACTTCTCCAGCCATCCCGCGAACGCGATCATGGCCATGCCCATGGTGACGTCGCCGAACCGGCCGATCTGCTCGACGAAGCCGACGTTGTCGACCCGCTCCGTGCCGATCGGTTCGGCCGGGGCGTGCACCAGGACCGGCACCCCTGTCTCGGCGGCCAGCGCGAAGAAGGAGTCCGCGCGCGGAGAGCCGAGCAACTCGCCGTGGACGCTGGACGTGGTGATCAGACCCACGAAGCCGGGATCTGCCAGCGTCTCCCGGACCCCTTCCAGATGATCGTCGTCGCCGAAGGGGTTGGCGTACACGTACCCGCGCAACTGGTCCGGGAAGGAGGCGAACAGGCCGGACATCCAGTCGTGGAACCGTCTCAGACGGTCCCGGGGCTGCGCGTAGTTGTCGACGCCGGGGACTCGGGCCATCGCGCCGGCGCCGACCGGACTGCCGATGATGGTGAGGTCGATCCCGGCCTGAGCGCGGGCGGCGAGCATTCCGTCGACGTCCGTCAGGCTGGGAGGCATGGGGAAGCGCTGGGCGGCCTCCGGTGGGGACAGGTGCCCGTGGATGTCGATGATCATGTCCTGGTCCCCGGGTTCGGTGCGATGGCGTGGGCGACCGCGACACAGTCCTCGTCGCCGTGTCCCTGCTCGGTGGCGCGGAGGTGGGTCTCCGCGGCCGCGTCGACGAGCGGAAGGCGCATTCCCGCCGCCGCGGCCTGGTCCGCTACGAGCTTGAGGTCCTTGGCCATCAGGCACAGCCTGAAGTCGGGCTTGTCGAATCGCCCGGAAGCCAGGCGTTTCGACTTGAACGCCATGACCGGGGAGGC
The DNA here is from genome assembly GCF_040613775.1 of Streptomyces sp. NPDC006208. Lineage (NCBI taxonomy): Bacteria > Bacillati > Actinomycetota > Actinomycetes > Kitasatosporales > Streptomycetaceae > Streptomyces > Streptomyces sp. NPDC006208. The sequence goes on from NZ_JBEXSW010000005.1 coordinate 49,008, forward strand.
GAAGCCGCTGCCCGCGATGGTGCTCAGTACGAGCTTGCGGTCGAGCCCGGTCGCGGTCGCCAACTCCACGGCCTCGGCCATGGCTTGGACCTCGATGCCCATCAGCAGGTTGAGGAGCAGCTTCATGCGCATGCCGGAACCGAGCGCGCCGAGGTGCACGACCTGCTTGCCCAGCAGCTCGAGCAGCGGCCGCCCCGCGGTGAAGACCCGCTCCTCGCCGCCCACGAACAGCCGCAGATCACCGCTGCGGGCGTGCTCGCGGTTGCCCAGCATGCCCACGTCCAGAACGGAGGGCACGTCCCCGGCGATACGGACGACCTCGTCCGGAGCGACGGTGCTGGCGCAGACCAGGGAGCCGCGGTACTGGCCTGCGGTCAGCACCCCGTCCGGTCCCCGCAGCACGGCGCCGAGGGCGTCGCCGTCGGCCACGGTGCAGATGGCGGCGCTCGTGCCCTCGACGGCATCGGCCGGGTGGGCTGCGGCGAAGGCGCCGGCCTTCGCGAGAGGTTCGGTCCGCTCCGGGGTGCGGTTCCAGACCCGTACCGGAACACCCTGCTCAAGAAGGCGGGTGGCCAGGCCGGTGCCCATGGTGCCGAGACCGAGGACGGCCACGGGGCCGTTGGGACGCGTCATGACTTCCTCCCCACGGTCTCCTTGATGACCCGGAAGCGCAGCGACTGGGTGTGGTCGACCCACTGGCGCAGCGGAGCCACCAGCGTCTGGTGGTCTTCTCCCTGCTGCCAGGCGAAGAAGTGCTCGGGGGTCTCCCACTCGCTGGTGATCACCCACTGCCGGGAGCCGTCGACGGGCTCACCCAGCCTGTCGATGATGTGCCCGGGGACTTGAGCGACGGACTTGCGTATTCGCTCGTACATCTCCAGAAACCCTTGTTCGCCGTTCTCGATGACCTGAACCGCGAACACCACGGACAGCCTTTGGGCCGATTGGCCGTTCTGCAGTGCGTCCATGTCTCCTCCTGGTGGTTGAGATCCGGCAGGACACGACTCCCACCGACTCATGGCCCGCCTGGCCACGCAACTCCGGTGTGGCGAGAGCCCAATGGGGGTAAGGGCGGTCGCTTCGCGGATGGTCCGTCCGGGTGACTGAAGAAGGCCCTTTCCGGAAGCCGCCGACGGCCTTGTGCCCGATGAGAGTGAATCCCCTTGCTGTTGGACGATGCGTCGTCCCTCGGACCGGCACCGCTCATGGCGGGAAGCGGTGCGGCGGGTACGGGGCCGGCGCCCCCGGGGCGCGTCGTGCCTCGGCGCCGACGCCGGGGGCGTCCCCGCGTGGGCGGCGGCGTCGGCGGATCGACGCCGCGGGAAGAAAGCGCCTTCGGCCCGCCCACCCATGCTTTGAACGCGTTCAGCATCGTTCGCGCCGCGCCGTATCGACCGGTCGCGTCGCACCGCATCGAACAGATGAACTGCTCGCAGATGCGAACAGAGCGAGGTGAGGTGACCCTGGAGGAGCGGGGGTGACCAGGGCGGCCAGGGCCAGGACGGCCGCCGCAGCCCTGACGGAACGGAAGTGGAACATGACCCGGAAAACCAAGCTCACCGCCCGCGACATCATGACCGGCGGAGTGCAGTGCATCGGCGCCCACCAGTCACTGCTCGACGCGGCCAAGATGATGCGCGACCTCAACGTGGGCTGTCTGCCGATATGCGGCGACAACAACAGGCTCACGGGCCTGATCACCGACCGCGACATCGTCGTCCAGTGCTGCGCCGAAGGCATCGACCCGGCAACGGTCCAGGCCGGTTCCCTCGCCGGGGAGCTCCACTGGATCGACGCGGGCTCGGGTGCCGACGAAGCTCTGTCGCTGATGGAGGAGCACCAGATCAAGCGCCTGCCGGTGATCGACGTCCAGCAGGGCCACCAGCTCGTCGGCATGATCACGGAGGCCAATCTGGCGAGGAATCTCTCGGACGCGCAGATCGCGGAGTTCGCGACCAAGGTGTACGCGAACGCGTGAACGCTGCCGGGCCGCGGTGCGGCCGCCGAGGAGGCACGGCTGTCGGCACCTGACGCCTGTCGGGCCAGGTGCGGGCGCCGGGTCTCCTGCGGGCGCAGCCGCCCCCGCCGTGCAGCCGCCCTCTTCCGTTCCGTGACGGGACGGGGCGGCGCCGTCGCGCCGATCGTCGAGGTGGCGACGCCGACCGGCTCTGCCTGCGCGTGCGCGGGTCGAAGGGAACGGTGCAGTGCCATCAGATCGGTCGAGAGACGAGCAGGCCGCAAGGCAGCTCCAGTCCGAGCCCGGAACGCTTCTGGAGCGCGTCGCCATTGCCGTCTTCGGCTTCGACGAGCATGACCGGATCTGCTACTGGGGACCGGGCGCCGAGACTCTGTTCGGCTACGGCTCCGAGGCCGTGCTGTCGAACCCCGGCGCCGTCCTCTTCCCCGGCCCGGCCGACGGCGGCGCCCCCGGCGCGGCTGCACGCCTCGCGGAGCGTGGCCGCAACGAGGGGTACTGGCGCGGGCGGGTGCCGGCCCGGCACCGGGACGGCACGGTCTTCGACTGCGGCTTCCGGGTCTTCTCCGTCTCGGGGGCCGCTGGGCGGTCGGTGGTCATGGCCCTGGCGAGCCGCAGCGAGGAACTCGACCGAGTGAAGACCAACCTCGCATTCCTCGACGCCCTCTTCGAGACCTGCCCCATCGGCCTGGTCATGCTCGACGAGGACCTGCGCTACGTGCACCTCAACCAGGCGCTCGCCGACATGGACGGCCTCTCCATCGAGGCGCACCTCGGACGGCGTATGGGGGAGATCATGGTGACGTCCGACGACGGCGCGTACCTGCGCATGCTGAGGGCCGTCGCCACCGAGGGCCGAACCGTGGCGGGAACGCTGGTCGGCATGCGCACGCTCGGGCACCCCGACAGTGACCAGGTACGGTCGGTGAGCTTCTTCCCCTTGAGCCAGGCGGTCGGCACGCGCCCCGGACTGGGCGGCCTGATGGTCGACGTCACCGACCGGGAGCAGGCGATCGTGGAGGCGACCGCCGGCCGCCGGCGTCTGGCCCTGCTGGACCGGGCCACCGCCAAGATCGGCACCACCTTGGACGTGAACGTCACCGCCGGCGAGCTGGTCGCCGCCGCGGTTCCCGACTTCTCCGACGCTTCCGTCGTCGAACTGGTGGAGTGGACGGACGAGCCCGAGGTGTTCAACCCGGAACTGCCGCTGGTCACCCGCAGGATCGCCGCCGGTACCGTCCTGCCGCCACCGGCCGGCGAACTCGTCCGCGGACTGGAGATCGTGACCTACCCGCCCGGCTCCAGCATCCACGAGATGCTGCGAACGGGCCGCCCGGTCTCCGTCCCCGTGAACGAGGAGTTCGTGACGCGGACCGTCGTGCACCAGGCCCGCGCCCAGCTGCTCATCGACAGCGGCCTGACCGGCATCCTCCTCGCCCCGCTCATCGCCCGGGGAACGGTGCAGGGGCTCACCATGTTCGGCCGCTCCGCCGCCCGGCCGGCCTTCACCGAGCAGGACCTCAGCCTCGCCGGTGAACTCGCCTCCCGCGCCGCCCTGTGTCTGGACAACGCGCGCCTCTACAGCCGGGTCCAGGACATCGCGCTCACCCTCCAACGCGCGCTGCTCCCCACCGCCTTGGCCACCAGTCCCTACGTACAGGTCGCCCACCGCTACGTCCCCGGCAGTCACATCACCGAGGTCGGCGGCGACTGGTACGACGTGATCAGCCTGCCCGGCGACCGGCTGGCGCTCGTCGTCGGCGACGTCATGGGCCATGGGGTGCCTGCCGCGGCAGCCATGGGAAGGCTGCGTATCACTGCAAAGGCGCTGGCCAGGCACATCCAGGAACCGCAGGACCTGCTCACCGAACTCGACGCCTGCGCCCTGGACGCCGGTATCGATCTCGCGACCTGTCTGTACGTCCTCTACGACCCCACGACCGGAAACGCCCGCCTGGCCAGTGCCGGGCACCCCCCGCCGCTGGTGCTGCACCCGGACGGCAGGGTCGAAACCGTCGATGACGTGCTGGGCATCCCGCTCGGCGTCGGCGGCTCCCCCTTCCTGGCGACCGAGATCGTCCTCCCCGAGAACGCCACCCTCGCCCTCTACACCGACGGCCTCATCGAAGCGCGGGGCCAGGACATCGACGACGGGCTGGAGGCGCTGCGCGCCGAACTCCGCAGAACGGCCGACGGCCCGCTGGAGGCGACAGCCGACCGTATCCTCGCGAACCTGCTGCCCGATCCGCCGGGGGACGACACGGTCCTCGTCCTCGCCCGCGTCCGCCGCGCACCGTAGCCGGCGCCTCCGGTCTGCGGGCTGCCCCCCGGGGCCGGATCCGACGGCACGCAACACACCGCAACCGATTGCCATGATCGTTCGGTTACGGTGTGCCATCGAAACGCGTACCGGGTACGCGAGGCTTCGCGGGAAGGGCACACGCATGACTTTGATCCTGGCCGCCGCCGAGGCACGCCGCTCCGCGCCCCGGTCGGCATGACGGCGCCGGACCCGCAGCCGCATCCGGTCGCCTCCGCAGCGAGCGCGCCCGCCACCGCCGCCCGCGCCGGCGACACGGCGGCCGCACGTCTCAAGGAACGGATCTACGCGACCATCACCCTGACCGCTGTCGTGGTGGCACTCGCCGAGGGAGATTCGGTCGATCACGGCGAAGCCGCTCTCACCGTGGCTGTGGCGGCGCTCGGGGTGTGGCTGGCGACGCTGGTCGCCGACGAGCAGTCGCACCGCGCGCTGACCCGGCGCAGCGCCAACCGCGCCGAGATCCGAACCGCGTTGCACGTCTCCAGCCCGCTGCTGCTGGGTGCGGTGGGGCCCCTTGTACTGATCGGCATGTCGGCGCTCGGGGCGATGGATCTGGTCACCGCACTGCTCATCGGCGCCGGGGTGGAAGTGGCCACCCTGTTCCTGTGGGGCTGGCGGACCGGCCTGCGGCTGGGCAACGGGCCGGTGAGCGCGATGATCTCGGGCCTTCTCGACACGGTGATCGGTGTTGGGGTCGTGGCCGTGAAGCTTCTCGGGGGTCACTGAGCCGGGGCGGTCCGCTGCACAGCGGCGGTACCGCATCTCGTGAGCCGACCCGCTCGCTGCGTCGTCGTGCGGGCCCCGTCTTCGGGAGGGTGCACCAAGCACGGCTGGTTCACCCCTGCCGGCGCCCGGTGACGGCGGCTCTCGGGCCGCGCGCCGTGGACCGGTCGGCGCCAGGAAATCCACAGGCCGCGGCCGGGCGGTGCCCGCTACGATCAAGCCCCATCTGATCACGGCGGTCTGACAACCGCTGAACCAACGGTTGTCGACGGAGGCACCGATGACGCAGGCCCCCGGGCGGCTGCCCGGCCACCCCGAGCGGCTGGAGCAGGGGCACCCGTTCCGGCAGTGGAAGACCTGGCGGATACCCGGCACCGAGCTGACCCTCACCGGTTACTCGCGAGCCAACGACAAGACGTTCTTCCACATCCCCGAACTGCGCTGCAGCCTCGACGCCGGACTGTGCGAAGGCCGGCAGGTGGACACCGTCTTCCTCACCCACACCCACCACGACCACTCCAAGGACCTCGACCACCTGGCCGCGAAGGCGTCCGGGGCCGACATCCATCTGCCCGCCGCGGCTGTGCCGTACGTCGAGACCTTTCTGCGGGCGTCGGCCGAACTGAACCACGGCGCGGCATACGATCCGGCCCTCGCCGGGACCTACCGCCTGCACGGTGTGCGGGACGGCGACGAGTTCACCTTCGGACGCCGCGGACACCATGTGCGGGTGGTCGAGTGCGAGCACAAGGTGCCGTGCGTGGGCTACGCCTTCTCCGAGCGCCGCAAGGCGCTGTTGCCGGAGTACGAGGAGCTGCGGCGCTCCCTCGCCGCGGAGGGCCGGGGCGCGGAGTTCGGGCGGATCGTGGCGCAGCGGCGCAAGGACGGTGCCGAGGTCGAACAGGAGGTCCGCAGACCGCTGTTCGCCTTCCTCGGCGACACACATGTGAGCGTGTTCGAGCGCAATCCCTGGCTCTTCGAGTACCCGGTCGTCATCACCGAGTGCACCTATCTCGACGACTCCGAACGGGAACGGGCGGACCGGGTCGGGCACACGGTCTGGAGCAGGCTGCGACCAGTGGTCGAGGCCCACCCGCAGACGCTCTTCGTCCTCACGCACTTCAGCCTGCGCCACTCGGACCAGGATGTCCTCGCCTTCTTCAGGAACGAGCCGTTGGACAACGTACTGCTGTGGGTGCACCCCGAGAGCCGTCTGCCCGAGCAGCACCAGCACGGCGGCTCCGATGCCTGAGAACCGCTGGTCGCCGTATCCGAAGATCCCGGCCAAGGCCCGGCTCGGCGGAGCACGAGCCCGTGACTGGGTCGCGCTGGAGAAGGTCCACGGGGCGAACTTCGCCGTCGTCTGCGACGGCGCGGAGGCCGCCCGTCCCGCCAAACGCCGTGAACTGCTCGGCGAGAGCGGCCTCGACGAGTTCTTCGGCGTGGGCCGCATCTGGCCCGCGCTGGCCGTGGCGGCCAGTCGCTGCGCCGCGGCCCTGCGCCATCGCCACGGCACAGACGCCTCGACATCGGTGACCGTCTACGGCGAACTGGCGGGCGGGCGATACCCGCATCCGGACGTGGCACCTTCACCGGGCGCGGAACCCGTGCAGACCGGGGTCTGGTACGCGCCGGGGCTGCTCTGGCTGCCGTTCGACGCCGCCGTCGAAACCGACCGGGGCACGTGCTGGGTCTCCGACGGGGCGCTGCGCGAGGCTGCCGGAACCGCCGGTCTGCACTGCGCCCCGCTGCTCGCGCAGGGGACGCTCGCCCAGGTCCAGGAACAGTCCCCGGTGTTCCCGACCCGGCTGCCCGGTCTGCTGGGCCTGCCCGAACTGCCCGACAACCTCGCCGAAGGGCTGGTCGTCAAGCCGGCCGGGGAATGGTGGGTCACGGACGCGGACAGCGGCCGCAGTACGCCGCGCCCCGTCGCCAAGCTCAAGCAGCCGGCTTTCGCCGAGGACGAGCGCTTCGACGGCTCCCGCCCGTACCGGCCACCGGCCGAGGGCGCGGCCGGTGTCCCCGGCTGGCTCGTCGGCCAGGTCACCGCACTGCTCACCCCGGCACGTGCGGCAGCCGCCGTCAGCAAGCTGGGACCGCGCACACCACCGGATGCCGTGGCACGGGAGATCGCCCAAGACGTGGTGGACGAGGCCGCCGACGCACTCGGCGGCCTGGAGGACGGTCTCTGCCGGGCGCTGCAGGAGGCGCTGCGGCCCGGAGCCCTCGCACTCGCGCGCTTCGACGCCGCCGACCGCAGGGCCACGGCATAGTCCTCCTCGCCGGATCAGCGGCCGGCCAGCACGTCCCGCAACCGCCGGGCCTGCTTGACCAGTTGGGACGAGCCCGGCCGCCCCGCAAGTGCGGTCACCTCCGGCAGCCCACCGCGCGCACCCGACTGCTGCGCACAGTCGGCGGCGATGGCGAGCAGCGCCCCGTGCAGTTGGGGGCGGGTACAGGCCAGGAGCCCGGGGAGCGCTGCGGCCAGTACGTCCCAGACCGGGGCGGCGGCGCCCGGGGACATGGCCGCCGTACGGAGCGAGCCGGTCAGCAGCGGCACCTTCAGGGTGCCCAGCGCCACCAGCTCACCGACTTCCCGGCCCAGCAGCGTGCCGTCCAACCGGCCTTGCGCGGCGAGCAGGAGGAGCGCCTGTACGGCGGCCTGCCGGTCCTGCTCCGGGGTGGAGGCGAGCCCGTACGCGACGGCCAGATGCACGGCGGGCCCCGCCGGGCCTTCGCTCGCGGCCAGTGTGTGAAGGAACGCCGGGGCACCGCGGCCGTCCGCGTCGGCGGCCGACGCGATCCCCGACAGCAGCCGGGCAGCGGCGATCTCGGGGTGCCACGGCAGCACCGCGACCGTGTGCCCGTCCCTCCTGTCCAGGCCGAAGTGAGGACAGCCGATGTGCGGCTCGAACGCCCGGAAGAGCGACCAGAAGCGCCGGGGGAACTCACCACGGCCCTCGATCGCCTCCGTACCCACCAGGATCCGCCGTCCGGCGCGAGCGCCCCTGCGCCTGCTGGGCCGTTCCGGCTCGCCCGCTTCGCGCTCACGCCACCACGCCGGGTGGGGCAGCCCGCCCTGACGCAGCCAGGCGAGAATCCGAGGTCCCTCGGGCAGTTCCAACTTCTCCGCCGCGCGCAGCACTTCGGGTTCGACCGGGCCACCGCCGCAGCGCAGCAGCGCCTGCCCCAGATCGGCAGGGCCCGGCCGGACGCCTGACCGCTCGTACTGCGCGAGGCGCTCGACCAGGTCGAGCGGCTCCACGGCCCCGGTCGGCCCGCTCGGCGCGGCCAGCAGGGACGGCACGTGATCACCCGCCCGCAGTCGTGCGGCGATCTCCCCGATGCGCGCCCCCACGATGTGGTCCAGCGCCTCGTGCTGGCAGAGCTCGAGCCAGCCGCGCTCGGCGTTCTCCCAGGGCTCCTCGGCCCGGACGGTGCCTGCGGCTTGCTCCACCACAGGGGCCAGGCCCTGTCCCGGCCCCCGCCGCTGTCCCGCGAACTCGCGCACGACGGGCGCCAGCGCGGCGGCCAGAGCGTCCCGGTCGCGGTACGCCCAGGTCACCACGGCGTTGAGCAGTCGCTCGTACGTCTCGACGTCCTGGTCGCCGCGGCCGGCCGGCGCGGCCGCGAGCTCCTCGGCCAGTGAGCCGAGCGGCGGCACGGCGGATTCCCCCTTGATCACATGAGGGAGGCTAGACCGCCCGACAAGCCTCACGCCACCCACCCGCCCTCCCTCACTCGCCGTCCGCCGCCAGGCGCTCCGCGCGCGAGCGAGCGGTCCGGGCGTCGCGGCGGGCCTGGCGGGCCCTTCGCCCGGCCTCGGTGGCCCGGTGCCGCGCCTCGTCCAGGGCGCTCTTGGCGGCGCGTGCCCTCTCCTGCGCGTCCGACAGCTCCCCGGCCACCGCGGCCGCGTGCTCCTGCGCCTCCCGCACGAGCGTCTCGGCCTGCTCGAGGTCGTCCTCGCGCTCCCGCGCCCGGCGATCGGCGGCGTCGGCGTCCTGACGGGCCTGCGTGAGCCGGGTACGGCGCTGCTCCTCGGCCGTCGCCGCGGTGGCGTCGTTCCCGCCGCCCGCGGAACTGCGCTGCGGCGCGGACGGTGCGGCCGTGGTCGCACGGGGCGCAGTCGGCAGGGGTGCCGTCACCGGGATCGCGGGGAAGCCGGTGGCGCTGAGCGGCTTGGCCAGCCGGCCGGATGCCCACTCCTGCGCCGCCTGCGGATCCGCAAGGGCCGCGTGCAGGGTCGCTTCGATCTCCTGCTGCGCCGCCTCACCGATGGGGTGCCCGGCATCGGCAGCGAGCTGCCGGGCCTGTCGGGCGAGTTCACCGACCACCGTGTGCTTCTGACGGCTGAGTGTGCGCAGCTGCCCGGGGTCGAGCTCCTGATGGGCCTGGCGCAGACCTTCACCGAGCTCGAGCATCCGGGACACCTGCTCGGGGTGGGCGCGGACGAACATGTTGCTGGTCCACGCCGACTGTGTCGGGCGTCGCAGGGCGCCGATCCGGTCGGCGAGCTCGCGGTCCTTCGCCTTGCGGGCCGCGGCCGCATGCCGGCCGCGGGCCTCGACGAACTCGTCCGGCGGCAGCCCGTACAGCTCGTCCGCGACATTCTCCAGATCCACGACTCGCCCAGCACCTTCCCTGTGTTCGAGAGGGCAATCAACGGCGCTCGGCGGAGCACCCGGGCGCTGATCATTCCCGACGCCAGGGCGTGCGTAACGATCCGCGGGGCAACCGGGTCCGGCCACGGCGGTCCTACGCCCTGCGGCTGCCGAGCACGTCGATCGCCGTGATCACCCGGTCCCAGAACCTCTCGCTGTCCAGGGTCAGCGCGACCCGCGCGTTCACCGGCCGGTCCAGGTACTGGTGCATGTCCACCACGGTCGCCCCGCGCGTGTACTGCCCGCGCAGTTCGACGGCCACGCTCGCGTCGACGCACTGCACGATCGCCGGGTCGATGACCCGGGCGACCGCGACCGGGTCGTGCAGCGGTGGTGAGGCGAAACCCCACAGCCGCCGGTAGGTGGCGGCGAAGTACGTCATCAACTGCACGCAGATTCGGGAGAGTTCGGTGTCGAGGCTCTCCAGGCGGGCCAGCACCCCGGGCGTGGCGAGGGCCTGATGGGTGACATTGAGACCGCACATGGTGACCGGGACGCCGCTGCGGAAGACGATGTCCGCAGCCTCCGGATCCACGTACACGTTGAACTCGGCCGCCGGTGTCCTGTTGCCGCCCTTGGTCGAGCCGCCCATGAGCACGATCTCCCGGATGCGTGCGGCACAGTCCGGGTACCGCGTGAGCAGCAAGGCGATATTCGTCAGGGGCGCCGTCGGGACAAGCGTGACGGGCTCCGGATGCTCGGTCAGGATCCGGTGCATCAGGTCCACCGCGTGCTCCGGGACGGCTTCCACGGTGGGTTCCGGGAACTGCGGCCCGTCCATGCCGGATGTGCCGTGCACGTCGTCCGCAACCAGCAGCGGCTGGACGAGCGGCCGCGCGCAGCCGGCCGCGATGGGAACACCGGTGATCCCGGCGACCGTGCAGACCCGCCGCGCGTTCAGTGTCGTCTTCTCGACGGTCTGATTGCCTGCGACCGTCGTGATCGCGAGCAGTTCGACCGCCGGGTCCCCCGCCGCCAGCATGAGGGCGATGGCATCGTCGTGCCCGGGATCGCAGTCGATGATGATCGGGACAGGCACGGCACTCCTCGGTGTCCTGGGAACAGTGACGGTGACACACGCAGCCTTCCCCCGGAGCCCCTCACCTTCTCCCGACGCCCCCCGCGAGCGCGGAATGACGTCAGGGACGGCCAGGGGCGCCGCTGCCGGGTTCGGACGCCGCCGAGTGGTCCCGGCGGTGTTCGCTTTCGAGTGACACCCACGGCACTGCGCCGGGCGGGCGCGCCAGGATGTCCGACGATCGCCGTGGCCGCATCCAGCTCGCGTGCGATCCGGCCGCAAGCCAGCCGTACCCGGTCGAAGGCCGCCATGCACATTCTTGTCGTTGCCAGCGCGTACAACAGCCTCACCCAGCGAGTCCACGCCGAACTCCGGGACCGCAGACACACCGTGGCCGTGGAACTCGTGCTGCACGACGACTCCATCAGGGACGCCGTCCATCTGCACCGGCCCGAACTGGTGGTGGCGCCCATGCTCAGGACCGCCGTCCCGCGCGATGTGTGGCAGTCACACACGTGTCTCATCGTCCACCCGGGACCGGTGGGCGACCGGGGGCCGTCGTCTCTCGACTGGGCCGTCCACGAGGGCGCTCGCTCCTGGGGCGTCACCGTCCTGCAGGCCGAGGACGACATGGACGCCGGCGCCGTGTGGGCCTCGGTCCCGTGCGCCATGCCGCCCGTGGCCAAGAGCGATCTGTACCGCAACGAGGTGTCGGACGCCGCGGTCACAGCCGTCCTTGCGGCCGTGGACCGATTCGCGTCCGGTTCGTACACCCCACGGCCCCAGGACGGCGACACCGTCCGCGTACGGCCGTACTTCCGCCAGGCGCTCCGGCGCATCTCCTGGGACGCGGACTCCACCGACTCGGTCGTGCGCACCCTGCGCGCGGCCGACTCGCAGCCCGGGGTGCTCGACGAACTCCTGGGCGCCGAGTGGTTCCTGCACGGTGGTCATGCCGAGGACAAGCTGCGGGGCCGCCCCGGCGATCTGCTCGCTACCCGGGCCGGTGCGATCTGTCGCGCCACCGCCGACGGTGCGGTATGGATCCCGGAACTGCGGCCCCGGCGCGCTCCCGGAGGGCCCGCCACCTTCAAGCTCCCGGCCACCACCGCCCTGGCGGGCCGGCTGCCCGTGCTGCCGGAGATCCCGCCCCCGCTGCATGCGGACGGGCTGCGCCGGACCTGGAGCGACATCCGCTACCGCGAGGAGGGGCAGGCCGGATTCCTCCTCTTCACCTTCCCCGGCGGGGCGATGAGCACGACGCAGTGCCGGCGCCTGCTGGACGCCTACCGCGTGGCGTGTGCCCGGCCCACGTCGGTGCTGGTCCTGGGCGGCGCCCGGGACTTCTTCTCCAACGGCATCCATCTGAACGTCATCGAGGCCGCGGCTGACCCGGCAGGGGAGTCCTGGGCCAATCTCAACGCCATGAACGACCTGGTGGAGGCCGTTCTGACGACCACCGACCGCCTGGTGGTCGCCGCCGTCGCCGGAAACGCCGCGGCCGGCGGGGTCATGCTGGCCGCCGCGGCCGACGAGGTCTGGTGCCGGGCGGGCGCCGTGCTCAATCCGCACTACCGGCTGATGGGGCTGTACGGCTCCGAGTACTGGACGTACTCCCTGCCCCGCCGCGTGGGCGAGGCCGCCGCGGCACGGCTCATCGAGGAGGCGCTGCCGATGACGGCGGGGGAGGCGCTGCGGCTCGGCCTGGTGGACCGGGTCGTCGACCGCGCGCCGCAGGAGTTCGCCGGAGAAGTCACCCGACTGGCCGCACGGCTGGCCTCGTTCCCCGCGACGGGGCAGCGGATCGCCGCGAAGAAGTCCGACCGGGAGCACGCCGAGTCCATCAGGCCGCTGGCGGCCCACCGGGAGGAGGAGCTCGCCCGGATGCACCGCATCATCTTCGATCCCACCGCTCCGTACCACGCGCTGCGGCGGTCGTTCGTGTGCAAACAGCCGTCCGGACGTGCCGAGAGTGCGGTGGCAGCCGCACCGTCCGACTGTTAGCAAGAACGATGACAACCGATTTCCAAAGGTCTGTCGCCAGTGCTCCCCAGGAGGCGTCCTCATGCAAGCAGCAACGTCGAACGCGGTCGACACCCGGGAATCGTCGGGTGAGGCCGCTGCTGACCAGTCCACGATCCACATCCTCTGGATCAACGCGGGACTGAGTTGCGACGGTGACTCGGTCGCTCTGACGGCCGCCATGCAGCCGAGCATCGAGGAAATCGTGCTCGGCGCACTGCCCGGTCTCCCGAAGGTCGAGGTGCACTGGCCGCTGATCGACTTCGAATGCGGCCCGGTCGGCGGCGCCGACACGTTCATCGAATGGTTCTTCAAGGGCGAGCGCGGCGAGATCGACCCCTTCGTACTGGTCGTCGAGGGTTCCATCCCCAATGAGTCGATCAAGCAGGAGGGCTACTGGTGCGGCTTCGGCGACGACCCCGAGACCGGTCAGCCCATCACGACCAGCGAGTGGATCGACCGGCTGGCGGACAAGGCGCTGGCGGTCGTCGCGATCGGCACCTGTGCCACGTACGGCGGTATCCACGCCATGGCCGGCAACCCGACCGGCGCCATGGGCGTGCCCGACTACCTCGGCTGGGACTGGAAGTCCAAGGCCGGCATCCCCATCGTGTGCGTGCCCGGCTGCCCGATCCAGCCCGACAACTTCTCCGAGACGCTGACCTATCTGCTCTACCAGGCCACCGGCGCGGCGCCGATGATCCCCCTGGACGACAAGCTCAGGCCGACCTGGCTGTTCGGCGCCACGGTGCACGAGGGCTGCGACCGGGCGGGGTACTACGAGCAGGGCCAGTTCGCCGACGCCTACGACTCGCCCAAGTGCCTGGTGAAGCTCGGCTGCTGGGGCCCCGTGGTCAAGTGCAACGTGCCCAAGCGCGGCTGGATGGCCGGAATCGGCGGCTGCCCGAACGTGGGCGGCATCTGCATTGCCTGCACCATGCCGGGCTTTCCCGACAAGTTCATGCCGTTCATGGACGAGCCGCCCGGCGCGAGAGTGTCCGTCACGGGCACCAGCGCGTACGGCGCCGTGATCCGCAGGCTCCGCAGCTTCACGGCCAAGACCGTGGACAAGGAGCCCAAGTGGCGGCACACGGGCGAAAAGATCACCACCGGCTACCGGCCCCCGTGGCCGCTCTGACCCCTGTTCAGGACACCGACCCATCTCCTGCTCGAAGACGTGAAGAAGGGCACCGCAGACACGATGGCAACACAGGCGAAAGCGGCCGGCGACGGCCTGGTGGAGATGGCTTGGGATCCGATCACCCGGATCGTGGGCAGTCTCGGCATCCACACGAAGATCGACTTCAAGCAGAAGCGGGTCGCCGAGTGCTACAGCACCTCGTCGGTGTTCCGCGGCTACAGCGTCTTCATGCGCGGCAAGGACCCGCGTGACGCCCATTTCATCACCAGCCGCATCTGCGGCATCTGCGGTGACAACCACGCCACGTGTTCGGTGTACGCGCAGAACATGGCCTACGGGGTGAAGCCGCCGCACCTCGGTGAGTACATCATCAACCTCGGCGAGTCCGCGGAGTACATGTTCGACCACAACATCTTCCAGGAGAACCTGGTCGGGGTCGACTACTGCGAGAAGATGGTCCGCGAGACCAACCCGGGCGTCCTGGAGCTCGCCGAGCGCACCGAAGCACCGCACGCGGCGGAGCACGGCTACCGCACCATCGCCGACATCATGCGCTCGCTGAACCCGCTGGAGGGTGAGTTCTACCGCGAGGCACTCCAGGTCAGCCGCTACACCCGGGAGATGTTCTGTCTGATGGAGGGCCGCCATGTGCACCCCTCCACGCTCTACCCGGGCGGAGTGGGCACCATCGCCTCCGTCCAGCTGTTCACGGACTACATGACCCGCCTCATGCGCTACGTCGAGTTCATGAAGCGGGTCGTCCCGCTGCACGACGACCTCTTCGACTTCTTCTACGAGGCGCTGCCCGGATACGAGGAGGTCGGCCGCCGGCGCGTGCTCCTGGGCTGCTGGGGAGCGCTCAACGACCCCGAGTACTGCGACTTCACCTACGCCAACATGACCGACTGGGGCCGGAGGATGTACGTCACCCCCGGCGTCATCGTCGACGGCAAGCTGGTCACCAACGACCTCACAGAGATCAACCTCGGCATCCGCATCCTGCTCGGCAGCTCGTACTACGAGGACTGGGAGGGCCAGGAGCAGTTCGTCACCCACGATCCGCTCGGCAACCCCGTCGACCCGCGCCACCCCTGGAACCAGCACACCATCCCCGCCCCCCAGAAGCGGGACTTCAGCGACAAGTACAGCTGGGTGATGTCCCCGCGCTGGTTCGACGGCAAGGACCACCTGGCGCTGGACACGGGCGGCGGCCCCATCGCCCGCCTGTGGTCCACCGCGCTCTCCGGGCTCGTCGACATCGGCTACGTCAAGGCCACCGGCCACAGCGTTGTCATCAACCTGCCGCGCACGATGACCAAGCCGGAGACCACGTTCGAGTGGAGGATCCCCCAGTGGAGCAACGCACTCGAACGCAACCGCGCGCGCACCTACTTCCAGGCCTACGCGGCGGCGGTCGCCCTGCACTGCGCCGAGAAGGGGCTCGAGGAGGTACGCGCCGGACGCACCCAGACCTGGGAGAAGTTCGAGGTGCCGGACGAGTCGATCGGAGTCGGATTCACCGAGGCCGTACGCGGAGTCCTGTCGCACCACATGGTCATCCGGGACGGCAAGATCGCCAACTACCACCCGTACCCGCCGACTCCGTGGAACGCGAGCACACGGGACAGCTTCGGCACGCCCGGCCCGTACGAGGACGCGGTGCAGAACACCCCGATCTTCGAGGAGAACCCGCCCGAGAACTTCAAGGGCATCGACATCATGCGGGCCGTCCGCAGCTTCGACCCCTGTCTGCCGTGCGGCGTCCACATGTACGTGGGCGGCGGCAAGACCGTGAAGACGATGCACGTGCCCACCGGCCTGAGCGGTCTGGCGGGATGAGCGCGGCAGCGGACACCACCGTGGCACGGGCCGGCGCCGCGGCACGGCCCGGCACCGCGGAACAGGCGGGCCGCCGCGTCGAGGAGGTTCTCGAACAGCTGGCCGCGTCCGGAGACGAGCAGACCTGCGCCGCGGCCGAGGAACTCGTGCGGGTGCTGATGGACTTCTACGGCACAGGACTCGCGAGAACCGTGGAGCTGCTGCGCCGCCATGCCCATCAGGGGCCCGGGGCCGACCCGCTCGCCGCCCTGCTCGGCGACGAGCTGGTGGCGAGCCTGCTCGTGCTGCACGACCTCCACCCCGAGGACCTCACCACCCGCATCGGCCGCGCCATGGACACCGTCCGCGGACTCGGCGTCGAGCAGGCCGGGTTCGACGAGGCCACCGGCGTACTGCGGTTGAGGACGACCGGATCCGGCGGATGCGGCTGCCCGAGCACCCAGGACGGGGCCAGGCAGGCCGCCGTGGACGCGCTGGCCTGCTTCGCCCCCGAAGTGACCAGGGTCGACATGGACGGCACGGGCACCGCACGCGAACCCGCCCTCCTCCAGATCGGGACCGGCCCGGCCGGCCCGTCCCCCGTCGGCTCCTGTTCGGCCACCGCGCGGTGAGCGGGCTGCCCCAGGCCGGACCGGCAGGACGCGCGCCCGGCCGGGAGCCGCGCGGCCTGCGCCGGTTCGCGATGCCCCGCCCGCCCCGGCAGGAGCGCTGCGAACTGTGCGGAGCGCAGGTGCCCGAGGAGCACCGGCATCTGGTCGACACCGAGAAGCGGGCACTGGCCTGCGCCTGCTCCCCCTGCGCGCTGCTGATGGCACGACCGGGCGCATCCCACGGGCGCTTCCGCGCCGTACCCGACCGCTGTCTCGCCGACCATGACCACCGGCTCGACGACGGTGCCTGGGAACTCCTCCAGATTCCGGTCAGCGTCGCCTTCTTCTTCCACAACTCCGCCCTCGGCCGGCTGGTCGCGCTGTACCCGAGTCCGGCGGGCGCGACCGAGAGCGAGGTGGAACCCTCGGTCCGGGAGTCCGTACTGAGCGCGACCCGGCTCGCCGGCGAGCTCGAACCCGACGTCGAAGCCCTCCTGGTGCGCCGCACCGGCGAGCGCACCGAGTGCTACCTGGTGCCGATCGACATCTGCTACGCGCTGGTGGGCCGGATGCGCCTGCTGTGGCAGGGCTTCGACGGCGGCGCCGAGGCTCGCGCCGACCTCGACGCCTTCTTCGACGACATCCGCCGACGAGCAGGCGCACCACAGGGGAGCCGGCCATGACCGAGTTCGCCTTCACCTGCACGGGCGTACGGGCCGACCCGTACGCCGCGGGGCCCACTCTCGTCTTCCGGCTGCGTATCACCGCATCGCAGCAGGCCCGGGTGCACGCGCTCGCGCTGCGCTGCCAGATCCGTATCGAGCCGGCCCGGCGCACCTATGACGCGACCGAAGCCGCAGGGCTGGGCGACCTGTTCGGCGAGCGCTCCCGCTGGGGAAGCACCGTCCACCCGGTGCAGTTCGCCCAGGTCCAGGTCATGGTGCCCGGCTTCACCGCCGAGACCGAAGCGGACGTCGTCGTGCCCTGCACCTACGACATGGACATCGCGGCGACCCGCTACCTCGACGCGCTGGCCGGCGGCGAAGTCCCCCTGCTCATGCTGTTCTCCGGTACCGCCTTCACCGGAGACTCCGGCTTCCGCGTCGAGCCGGTCCCCTGGGACCGCGAGGCACAGTGCCGGATGCCGGTCAAGGTCTGGCAGGAGATGCTCGATCAGCACTTCCCGGGCTGCGGCTGGATCCGGCTGCCCCGCGACACGATGGACGCACTGCTCGCCCACCGCTCCCGCCGGGCACTGCCGTCCTTCGACGCGACCGTGCGGGAACTGCTGGAGGCACAGGGCCCGTCGCCGGACGAGAGGACGACGGCATGACGACGACCGCCGCGTTCCCGCCCGAGACGGAGTCCAGACTCGCCTACGCACGGCAGGTGGCCGACGCCGTCCTGTTCGAGGGCTATGTCCTCTACCCGTACCGGGCGTCGGCCGCGAAGAACAGGCTGCGGTGGCAGTTCGGGGTGCTCGTACCTCCCGCCTGGAGCGCCGACGGCTCCGAGCACGACTTCCAGCACACCGAGTGCCTGATGGAACCGAAGAGCGGCGCCGTACTCGCTGTCGAGGTGCGGTTCCTGCACACACAGCGAAGGATCGTGCAACAGGCGTGCACGGACGGCACGTTCCAGACCGTGCCCGAACTGCACCTCGACGACCGTGTGCTCATGCCCTGGGACGAGGGCTCGGAAGAGCGCGTCGAAGTGTCCGTGCCCGTGGCCGAGTTGGAAGGGGACGGCATCACGGTCCCGTTCACCCGGCCGGCCGGTGAGGAGACCGAACCCGTCGTCGACGGAAGCGGCCAGGTGGTGGGACGGCTCGTCCGCCGCCGCGAGGAGCTCTTCGGAGTTCTGCGTCTGCGCGCCGAGGAACTCGCGGGCCCCTACCGGACGATGCGGCTGACGGCCGTCGTGGAGAACACCAGCGCCTGGATGCCGCAGCCCGGCGGAGACCGGGACGCCGCCCTGCCGCGCTCCCTGGTCGCCGCCCACCTGCTGCTGTGCCTGAGCTCCGGCTCGTTCCTGTCCATGACGGACCACCCTCAGTGGGCCACGGCAGCGGTCGCCTCCTGCCGGAACCTGCACACCTGGCCCGTACTCGCGGGCGAGAGGGGCCGAGGCGACCTGGTCCTGTCCTCCCCGATCATCCTGGAGGACCACCCGGCGATCGCACCGGAGAGTCCCGGCGCCCTCTACGACGCCACCGAGATCGACGAGATCCTCGCGCTGCGCACCGCGGCCCTCACCGACGAGGAGAAGCGCGAGGCACGTGGAACGGACCCGAGGGCGGCGGCCGTGATCGACCTGGCCGACTCGATGCCCGCCGAGGTCCTGGAACGCCTGCACGGCGCGGTGCGCTCCCTGCGGGAGGTGACCGGCCCCGACCCGTTCGAGACCGAGCACGGCACCGCCCGGCCCGAGACCCCCTGGTGGGACCCGGGCTCCGACCCCGCCGTCGACCCGGCGCACGACGAGGTGCTGGTGGACGGCAGGGCGGTGCGCGCCGGCAGCCGGGTGATCCTGCAGCCGGGCCTGCGCCGCAGCGATGCCCAGGACCTGTTCCTGCAGGGCCGCAGCGCCCTGGTCGAGGCGGTGCTCCACGACGTGGACGGGGGAGTGCACCTGGCGGTGACCGTCGAGGGCGATCCGGGTGCCGACATCCGCCGCGAGCAGGGCCGCTTCCTGTACTTCCAACCCGACGAGGTCAAGCTCCTGGAGGACGCGTGAGCAGCCCCGTACAGGATCGTGCCCGGACCCTGGTCGCCGGCATCGGCAACATCTTCCTCGGGGACGACGGCTTCGGCGTCGAAACCGTGCGCCTGCTGGCGGAGCACCAACTGCCCGACCATGTCGAGGTGGTGGACATCGGGACCCGCGGCGTCCACCTCGCGTACCAGCTGCTCGACGGGTACGACACGCTCGTCCTGGTCGACGCGACGGCGCGCGGGGGCGAGCCCGGGACTCTGTACCTGATCGAGGCCGCGACGCCGGGCACGGTGGAACCGGGCAGCGTCCCGCTCGACGGGCACGGCATGTCCCCCGACACCGTCCTGGCACTGCTCGGCACCCTGTGCGCCGGCACCGGAGGCACCCCGCCGCGGCGCACGCTGGTGGTGGGATGCGAACCGGCCTGTGTCGAGGAGGGCATCGGGCTCAGCCCCCAGGTGACCGCCGCTGTGCCCCAGGCCGTGCAGATGGTCACGGACCTTGTCCAACACCAACCCGTGAGATGAGGAGAAGACCATGAAGAAGACCATCATCGGCGGCGCTGCTGCCGCCGCCACCGCTACCGCCGTAGCGGCAATCGTCGCCGGGGTGCTGCCCGACCTCAGGCGCTATCTGCGGATGCGCAGGATGTGACGAGCGCGTCCGCCGGGAGGGTGCCGCCCACCCGGGGCTGCACCGAACGGCGGACGCAGCCGTGTGGTGTCGGCGTGCCGGGCGGCCCGGCGGGCGGCCGCGCCCTCTAATGGGGCCGAACTGGCCGACCGCAGCGCAGGACGGAGATCGATGCACGAGATGTCCATCGCGCTGGCCGTCGTCGACCAGGTGGAGGAAGCGGCGCGCTCCCAGGGGGCCACCGCGGTCAGAGCCGTGCGGCTCGAGGTCGGCGAACTGGCCGGTGTGGTCCCCGACGCCCTCGCCTTCTCCTTCGAACTGGCCTGCGCCGGCACCGTTCTGGAAGGCGCCGAGCTGATCGCCCGGTCCGTCCCCGGCCGCGCGCGCTGCGAGTCGTGCGCCGAGGACTGGGCGGTCGGGATGCCGCCGCAGCTGTGCTGCCCGAGGTGCGGCGGGGCCACCGCCGAGCTGATCGCCGGCCGCGAGCTGTGCATCACCGCCGTGGAGTGGGACGACGAGCGGGCCGGCGCACGTATCCCAGAACCGATCTCCGAGGAGGGCTGACCCATGTGCCGAGTGGTCGATCTGCAGCAGGCGGTGCTCGCCAAGAACGACGCCGCAGCCCATACGCTGCGCTCCGAACTGGCCGCCCGCGGCACCACGATCGTCAACCTCCTCTCCAGCCCCGGCAGCGGGAAGACGGCTCTGCTGGAGGACGAGCTGCTGCTGGCGCGGGAACGGGGGGTGCAGGCCGCGGCCCTGACGGCCGATCTGGCCACCGAGAACGACGCCGTACGCCTGGCCAGATCCGGTGTGCCGGTCAAGCAGGTGCTCACCGACGGGCTGTGCCACCTGGAGGCCGCGATGCTGGCCGGACACCTGCACGGCTGGCTGCCCGAGGACACCCGGCTGCTGTTCGTGGAGAACGTCGGCAACCTCGTCTGCCCGGCCTCCTACGACCTCGGCGAATCACTCAGAGTCGTCCTCGCCTCGGTCACCGAGGGCGAGGACAAACCGCTGAAGTACCCCACGGCATTCGGCCTCGCCCACCTCGTGGTGGTCACCAAGACCGACATCGCCGAGGCCGTCGGGTTCGACGAGGCCGCGTTCCGCAGCCATGTGCAACAGGTCAACCCCGGTGTGGAGGTGCTCCTCACCTCCGTACGCACCCGGCAGGGCGCCGGCGCCCTGCTCGATCGGGCACTCGCCGCGGCCGAGGGCGCCACGGTCCATGCGCCGGTCATGGCGCGGGCCCGCTCGTGACCTCCACCCAGCAAGGACCGGCCGCCGTGCAGACCGTGCAGCGGCGGCGGGTCATGGTGCGGGGAGTGGTGCAGGGCGTCGGATTCCGTCCCTATGTGTACGCACTCGCCACCGCAATGGATCTGAGCGGGCATGTGACCAACACGGGGGACGGCGTCGTCGCGGAGGTCGAGGGCGCGCCGCTCGCCGTTGCCCGGTTCTGCGCACGCCTCGCCGAGGAGGCCCCGCCCCTGGCCGTGGTGGAGTCGGTGCACGCCCAGGAAGTGCCCGTCACGGGCGGCAGCGGCTTCACCATCGTCGCCTCCCTGACCGGCGGACCGGTCCGCACCCTGGTCTCCCCGGACACGGCCACCTGTGCGGACTGTCTCGCGGAACTTGCCGACCCCGCCGACCGGCGCCACGGGCATCCCTTCATCACCTGCACGCACTGCGGACCGCGCTTCACCATCGTCACGGGCCTGCCGTACGACCGCGACCACACGACGATGGCCGGCTTCCCGATGTGCGCCGAATGCGCCCGGGAGTACAGCGATCCGGCCGACCGGCGCTTCCACGCACAGCCCGTCGCCTGTCCCGGCTGCGGGCCGCGGCTGCGGCTGATCGTGGCGCCCGCCGCCCCCGGGCTGCGGCACCGGCAGGTGGTCGCGGACGATCCGAACGACCGGAGCCTCGGCGGCCCGATCGCGGCCGATCCGATCGCCGAGACCCGCGCACTCCTGTCCGACGGAGCGATCATCGCCGTCAAGGGGCTCGGCGGCTACCACCTCGCCTGCGATGCGACGAACACCGCGGCGGTCGCCCTGCTGCGCCGCCGCAAGGCCCGCGGCGACAAGCCCTTCGCGCTGATGGCGAGGGACGTCGCCGACGTCGAACACCTCGTCCATGTGGGCGCCTTGGAACGGGAGTTGCTCGCGGGGAGCGTCCGTCCCATCGTCCTGCTGCGCCGCCGCACCGAACCGCTTCCGCGGCCGGGCGCGGTGTCACCGTCCGACGCGGTCGCTCCCGGCAGCCCGGACCTCGGCGTCATGCTCCCGTACACCCCGCTGCACCATCTGCTGCTCGGGCTCCCCGGTGACGAGGGGAGCGCGCCCCGCCTCCTCGTGATGACCAGCGGCAACATCGCCGGCGAGCCCATCGTCACCGACGACGCGGAAGCACTCGACCGGCTCGCCCACCTGGCCGACGGCTGGCTCCTGCACGACCGTCCCATCCATGTTCCGTGTGACGACTCCGTGGTGCGCGTCTGTGGCGGACAGCAGCTGACGCTGCGCCGCTCCCGCGGCTATGCCCCGCTGCCACTCACCCTGCCGGTGCCCGTCGAGCCGGCCCTCGCGGTCGGAGGCGATCTCAAGAACACCTTCTGCCTCGGCGAGGGCCGCAAGGCCTGGCTGTCCGCTCATGTCGGTGACATGGACGACCTCGCCACGCAGCACGCATTCGCCTGTGCCGAAGAGCAGTTGGAAGCCATCACCGGAGTGCGGCCGGAGCTGCTGGCGGCCGACCGTCACCCCGGATACCGCTCCGGGCAGTGGGCCGTCCGCAACGCCGAGGGCAGGCCCGTCGTACGAGTCCAGCACCACCACGCACATGTCGCCGCCACCATGGCCGAGCACGGCCTGGACGGCAGCGCGCCGGTCATCGGCGTCGCCTTCGACGGCACCGGCTACGGCGACGACGGCGCGGTGTGGGGCGGGGAGTTCCTGCTCGCGGACTACGAGGGATACACACGGTACGCACACCTCGGCTACGTCCCGCTGCCCGGCGGCGACGCCGCCGTACAGCGCCCGTACCGCATGGCGCTCGCGCATCTGCACGCGGCGGGCATCGGCTGGACGGGGGACCTGCCCTGCGTCAGAGCCTGCCCGCCGGATGAACTCCGCCTGTTGGAACAGCAGTTGGGACGCAATCTGAACTGCCTCCCCACGTCGAGCATGGGCAGGCTGTTCGATGCGGTCTCCTCGCTCCTCGGGGTCTGCCACCGGGCCGGGTACGAGGCACAGGCCGCGATCGAACTCGAAGCCGCCGCGATGGCCTCCGGCCGTGCGGACAGCGGTGGTTACGCCTTCACGATGCGCACGGCGGCACCCGGCAGCGGGGCCGCCGCCCTGACCGCCGAGCCGTCGTCCGTTCTGGCGGCGGTGGTCGACGACGTACGGGCGGGCACCCCGAAGGCCCTTGTGGCTGCGCGCTTCCACGCAGCGATCGCAGACCTCGTGCGCACGGTCTGCGCCACGGTCCGCGAGCAGCACGGTCTGCGGACCGTCGCGCTGACCGGAGGAGTGTTCGCCAACGCGCTGCTCTCCTCGGCATGTGCGCACGGGCTGCGCGAGGACGGCTTCACCGTGCTGCGCCACCACCTGGTCCCTCCGAACGACGGAGGGCTGGCACTCGGCCAACTCGTCGTGGCCGCCCGTGCGGCCGCCGGCGGGGGCGGATGACGACAGGCGCGGCACAGTACGCGCGACGCAGTACGGCAGCGAGGAGAAACGCATGTGCCTTGCGGTACCCGGCAAGGTGCTGGGAATCGAGGACCGGGACGGCACCAGGATGGCCACCGTCGACTTCGGCGGGGTGGTCAAGGAAGTGTGCCTGGAGTATCTGCCGGACCTTCAGGTCGGTGAGTACGCCATCGTCCACGTCGGATTCGCGCTGCAGCGCCTCGACGAGGAGTCGGCCCGCAAGACGCTGGAGCTGTTCGAGACCCTCGGGCTGCTCCAGGAGGAGTTCGGCGACCCGTGGGAGCCGGCCGAGCCCGACGCGAACGGACGGACGGACCAGCCCGCAGACGCCGGGGACGGCGCGGCGGCGCAGGAGGCGAAGCGTTGAAGTACATCGAGGAATTCCAGGACCCGGCCCTGGCCCGGAAACTGCTCGACGACATCCGGGCCACCGTGACCAGGCCATGGGCACTGATGGAGGTCTGCGGCGGCCAGACCCACACCATCATCCGCCACGGCATCGACCAGCTTCTGCCGGACGAGGTGGAGTTGATCCACGGCCCCGGCTGCCCCGTCTGTGTCACCCCGCTCGAGGTCATCGACAAGGCACTGGAGATCGCCTCCCGCCCCGAGGTGATCTTCTGCTCCTTCGGAGACATGCTCCGCGTCCCCGGGACCGGCCGTGACCTGTTCCAGGTCCGCGGACAGGGCGGCGACGTACGGGTGGTCTACTCGCCCCTCGATGCGCTGCGGGTCGCCCAGGAGAACCCGGACCGTGAGGTCGTCTTCTTCGGCATCGGCTTCGAAACCACCGCGCCCCCCAATGCCATGACGGTGTATCAGGCCCGCAGACTCGGCATCCCCAACTTCAGTCTGCTGGTGTCCCATGTACGGGTTCCTCCGGCCATCGAGGCGATCATGCGGTCGCCGAGCTGCCGTGTGCAGGGCTTCCTCGCCGCCGGACACGTATGCAGTGTCATGGGCACGAGCGAGTACCCGGAACTCGCCGAGCGGTTCCGCGTGCCCATCGTGGTGACGGGATTCGAGCCCCTCGACATCCTGGAAGGCGTCCGCCGGACGGTCCAGCAGCTGGAGCGCGGCGAGCACACTGTGGAGAACGCCTACCCGCGTGCCGTACAGCCGGAGGGAAACCCCGCAGCACAGGCCATGCTCGCGGACGTCTTCGAGGTCACCGACCGTGCCTGGCGGGGCATCGGTGTGATTCCCGCCAGCGGGTGGCGGCTGTCCTCCCGCTACCGCGAGTACGACGCCGAGCACCGCTTCTCCGTCACGGGCATCGACACCCGCGAACCGGCCGAGTGCCGCAGCGGCGAGGTGCTTCAGGGTCTGCTCAAGCCCCATGAGTGCGAGGCCTTCGGTACCACCTGCACCCCGCGTACGCCGCTCGGCGCCACCATGGTCTCCAGCGAGGGTGCCTGCGCCGCGTACTACCTCTACCGGCGCCTCGACCTCGAGCAGAAGACCGTGTCCCGGGAAGGGGCTTCCGTTGTCTGACACCCTGCGAGCGCCCCACCTGGGCGAGGCCGCGCTCACGGACTCCGGTGCACCGGACGTGATGGCGTGGACGTGCCCGATGCCGCTGCGCGACCAGCCGCGGGTGGTCATGGGCCACGGCGGCGGCGGCGCCATGTCCGCCGAACTGGTCGAGCACATCTTCGCACCAGCCTTCGGAGGGCCGGTGCTCGCGCAGCTGAGCGACTCCGCCGCCGTCGAGCTGGGGGGAGCGCGACTGGCCTTCTCCACCGACTCGTTCGTGGTCCGGCCGCTGTTCTTCCCCGGCGGCAGCATCGGCGATCTCGCCGTCAACGGCACGGTCAACGACCTTGCGATGAGCGGGGCCCGAGCGGCGTACATGTCCTGCGGGTTCATCCTCGAAGAGGGGGTCGAGCTGTCGGTCGTGGGACGCGTTGCGCAGGCCCTGGGCGCCGCCGCCCGCACCGCCGGTGTGGAGGTGGTGACCGGCGACACCAAGGTCGTGGAGGCAGGGCACGGCGACGGCATCTTCATCAACACCTCGGCCGTCGGACTCGTCCCGCCGGGTGTCGACCTGCGCCCGCAGCGCGTCCGACCCGGCGATGCGGTGATCGTCAGCGGCCCGATCGGTGTCCACGGCGTCGCCATCATGAGCGTGCGCGAGGGCCTCGAGTTCGGTGTGGAGATCGAGAGCGACTGCGCGGCGCTCGGCGGCCTGGTCGAGGCGATGCTCGCGGTCACCCAGGACCTTCACGTACTGCGTGACCCGACACGCGGCGGGCTGGCGGCAGCGCTCAACGAGATCGCCGCGGCCTCCGGTACGGGCGTCGTCGTCGAGGAGCGCGCCGTACCCGTCCCGCCGCCCGTCGCCAACGCCTGCGCCGTACTGGGCCTCGACCCGATGTATGTCGCGAACGAGGGCAAGCTCGTCGCTTTTGTCCCGCGGGAGCACGCCGACGCGGTCCTGGCGGCCATGCGCGCACACCCCCTGGGCAGGGAAGCGGCGATCATCGGTGAGACGGTGGGGACGCACCCCGGCATGGTGGTGGCCCGCACAGGGCTCGGGGGTACGCGCGTGGTCGACATGCCGATCGGGGAGCAGCTGCCCCGTATCTGCTGAACGGCTGCTGCACCTGCTCGACGGCAACCGTCCCACCGGCCGTGCGGTGACGCCGCACGGCCGGTGGGACGGGCCCGATGGGGCCGACGAACCGACCGCCTACTCCCGCGTGACCACCAGCAGTGCCCAGATGATGAACGCGTACAGGGCGATCAGCACGATCGACCAGAACGGGTAGTACGGGATGGTCAGGAAGTTGGCGATGATCAGCAGGCCGGCCAGGACCACTCCCGCCGCGCGTGCCCAGGTGGCCCGGGCGAACAGGCCCATCGCGACCAGGACGGCGATCACGCCCAGGATGAGCTGGATCCATCCCCAGCTGGTCAGGTCGAACTTGAAGAGGTAATTCGGCGTGCGGACGTAGATGTCGTCCTTCGCGATGGCCATGATGCCCCGGAACAGGTCCAGGAGACCGGCGATGAACAGCATCACGGCAGCGAACGTCACGAGCCCGCCGGACGCCCCCCCGGACGTTCCCGGGCGGCTTGGCGTGGTGGTCGTCATGGAGTACTCCCTTTCCTGACGGACAACGGCGGCCGGGGCCGCCGGTTCACCTCCGAGCATCTGTGGTCCGCCGCCCCGGGCCCTCACCCGCGACGGGTGAGCAGGCCGGGCGGGCCACACGGTCCGGGCATCCTGAGGCGCGGCTGCGCCCCGCGTGCGATCACCACGCCCCTCTGTGATCATTGAAGCGTTGGCACGTCCATGACCTGGCCAGATCCACCCGGGGTCGGCCGACCGGCAAGCGCTCGGCAGCAGCGAACCAGGCAAGGGACGGCCCGACGTGAGACGCCATGCCACACACGGTCGCCCCAGCAACAGGCGGTGGAGAGCCACCTCCCCATCGCCGGATTCGTGTGCGCGCAGGGAATCCGGCGCAGGCCCGATCCGGTGGTGTCGAGCGGCTGACGCCGGCGGGAGACCCCCTGCTGGCGGCGAAGTTCGCCGTCCCCGCCGTACCGCGCACGCATGTGGGCAGGAACCGGCTGCTCGACCGCCTGACCGAAGGGACGAAGGGGCCGCTGACCGTGGTCACCGGACCCGCGGGGGCCGGGAAGACCACCCTCGCCGCCGCCTGGGCGGCCACACGCCCGAGCCCCGGTCCGGTCGTCTGGCTCACCGCCGAGAACGACGACAGTGCGCCCGGGGTGTTCTGGACGTATGTCCTCGGCGCTTTCCACTGTCACCAGGTACCGCTGCCCGACTCGGTCGGCATCCCCTCGCACACCGGCGACGTCGACCACTCCCTCCTGGTTCGGCTCGCCGCCGAGCTGGCGCGCCTGCCCCAGCCGGTGGTCCTGGTGCTCGACGGGCTCGAGCGGGTCCCCGGCCGAGGAGTGGCCTCCGGTCTGGAGTTCGTCCTCGACCATGCGGGGCCCCAGCTGAGACTGGTTCTGATCAGCCGGGTGGACCCGCCGCTGCGGTTGCATCGCTACCGCGCCGAGGGCCAGATCTGCGAGATCCGCGGGGCCGAGCTGGCCTTCACCGGTCACGAGACCTCGCTCCTGCTGCGCAGGCACGGACTCTCCCCCTCGCCGGAGAGCGTGGGCGCGCTCACCAGCCGCACCGAGGGCTGGGCCGCCGGACTGCGGCTGTGCGCCCTGGCGATGCAGCAGGCCGACGACGCGGAGCAGTTCGCCCGGTCCTTCGCCGCGTCCCAGAACGCCGTCGCCGACTACCTCATCGCCGAGGTGCTCGAGGCACAGCCCGCCGCGACCCGTGACCTTCTGGTGCGTACCAGCATCCTGGACCACATTCACCCGCAGCTCGCCAACGCCCTGACCGCACGCGAGGACGCGGAGTGGATCCTGGCACGGCTCGTCCATGCGAACGCCTTCGTCGAACCGATCGGCGACACGCCCTGGCGTAGATGTCACCCGCTGTTCGCCGAGGTGCTCCGCGCCCACCTGCACAGCCGGCGCCCCGGTCTCGTACCGCAGCTGCACCACCAGGCCGCTCGCTGGTTCGCCGGCAACGACCGGCCGTCCGAGGCGCTGAAACATGCCGCTGCCGCCGGCGACTGGGGGTACGCGGCCGCCCTGCTCGTCGATCACCTCGCCGTCGGCAACTGCCTGACCGGACCCGACACGCACCGGCTGGAGCAGCTCTTCTCCGCCATGCCCGAGGACCTCCCGGGTGTCGCACCGGCACTCGTCCTGGCGGCATGTGCCCTCGCCCGTGGCGAAGCGGCGTCCGGCGGTGCGTACCTCGACCGGGCCGAGGAACTGCTCGGCAGCACAGGGGCACCCGAGGAGCGACTGACCTGCGCGCTGCTGCGCCTCCTCGTCCTCGGCGGAGGCGGAGGCGGCGGCGACACCGACACCGACGGCACGGCAGCCGAGGCTCTCGCCGCCCGGACCCGTGACCTGATGGAGCAGGTCGCGGCGCCGCAGCTCCAGCGGCATCCGGAAATCGAGGCCCTGCGCCGCTACGGGCGGGCCTGCGCGCTCCAGCTGGCCGGGCGCCTCGGCGACGCCCGCGCGGCCTTCACCGAGGCGCTGGACGTCTGCACGGCCGAGTCGGCTCCCGAGGTCCGGTGCCACTGTCTGGGCCGTCTTGCCCTGGCCGAAGCCCTTTGCGGGTCCCTGCGGGCGGCCGGGAGACACGCGTCGGAAGGGCTGGACACGGCGAAGGCGTACGGCATCACCCCCTCCCGGTGCCCCGGCAGCTGCCATCTCGCCCTGGCCGTCGTCGCCGCCGACCAGGGTGACCTCCAGGGCGCACGACGCCATCTGGGCCACGCCGTCGATGCCGGCGAGGCTCATGATCCCGTGGTCGCCGTCGAGACCGCGGTCCTGCACGCCCGGCTGGAGCTGGCGTTCGGCCAGGCCGGGTCCGCCCTCGACATCCTCGACGCCGTGCAGGCGATCCACGCCGGGGAGCCCGCGCAGCGGATGGCCGTTGCCCGCTCCGCCGTTCACCTCGCCCGCGGGGACGCCGCTGCCGCGATCGCCGCACTGCAGGCCGGCGGCCCCGGGGGGCCCGCCCACACTGTCGCCCTCTCGGCCGCCCACCTGGCCGCGGGGGAGTGCGAGGAGGCGATGCGGCTCCTCGCATCGATCGACGGGCAACAGGACATGAGCGTCGCCGACCAGGTGCGCGTGCGGCTGCTCGAAGCCCAGGCGGCGACACTGGACAAGGACGCCGCCGCAGCAGTGGGGCTGCTGGGACGCGCCATCAACACGGCTCGGCCGGAACGGCTGAGGGCCCCGTTCACGGACGCCGGCCTGTGGCTGCGGCATCTGCTGACGTCGACTCCGGAGACGGCCGATCTCCAGTCATGGCTCACCGGTCGTCCAGGCGACGCGGAGCCGCTCGTCGTCGAACACATCAGCCCCCGCGAACACGATGTGCTGCTCTGTGCCGCACAGATGATGTCGACCCAGGAGATCGCCGACGACCTGCATCTGTCCGTCAACACGGTCAAGACACATCTGAACAGCATCTACCGCAAGCTGTCCGTCTCCCGGCGCAGTCAGGCCGTCCGGCGTGCCAGGGAAGTGGGCATTCTCTGAGGTCACCTCATGCGGGTGATGCGACCCGGGCGGGGTCCGGCCGAGCATGGCAGCCAAGACCCTCACACACGGGGAGCGCTGGCATGCGATACGAGTTCCGCATCACCGGCCGCCTTTCCGCGGTCGTCGGCGATGCCTTCCCCGAGTTGGAGAAGGAGTCCGTCCCCGAGCAGACACTGCTCTTCGGCAACGTCATCGACGACGCACATCTGTACGGCTTGCTCGTGCGCTTCCAGGACCTGGGCCTGCCCGTTCTCGAAATGCGCCGGCTGCCGGAGTGACGAGCCGCGCCCGACGAGGGGAGAGGCCTTGCCCGAGTCGACCCCGAGCGTCCGCCTGACGCCGCAGGAGCGGGCCGCCCGCGGCAAGGCGGCCCGCGCCCGTATGGCTCGCTCGGGGCACGCGGGATTCGATCCCTCGGCGCACCGGCCCGACCCGGTGGAGGTGATCGAGCGCCAGTCCGCCATGCGTGTCCCGGATCTCGTGCCGATCCGGTACGGCCGCATGCTGCGGTCGGAGTTCCACTTCTACCGCGGGGCGGCCGCGGTGATGGCAGCCGACCTCGGCGCCGAGCCGGACACCCGGCTCACGGCACAGCTCTGCGGGGACGCCCACCCGTTGAACTTCGGGCTGTTCGCCTCCCCGGAGCGGCATCTGCTGTTCGACATCAACGACTTCGACGAGACCCTGCCCGGGCCGTGGGAATGGGACGTCAAGCGGCTCGCGGCCGGCTTCGCGATCGCCGGGCGCGGCAACGGGTTCACGGTGAAGCAGCGCACAGCCGTCGTACGGGCCACCGCGCAGGGCTACCGGGAGGCGATGCGCCGCTTCGCCGGGATGCGCAACCTCGATGTCTGGTACACCCGCACCGAGGTCGACCAGCTCCGTGAGCTGATGTCCGGCCGGATGGGCGAGCGCGTGCGCCGGCGACTGGACCGCCCCACGGCCAAGGCACGCACCAGGGACAGCCTGCAGGCCTTCGAGAAGCTCACCGAGGTCGTGAACGGGGTCCGCAGGATCACGCCTGACGCGCCGTTCGTCGTGCCGCTGGCCGATGTGCTTCCCGCCGTCGAGCGCGATGAGCTGAAGCACCGCCTCGGCGCACTGGTCGACCGCTACGGCAGAACGCTCACCTCGGACCGACGCCACCTCCTCGGCCAGTTCGAGCTGGTCGACGTCGCCCGCAAGGTGGTCGGCGTCGGGAGCGTCGGCACCCGCTGCTGGATCCTGCTGATGCTCGGCAGGGACGACCAGGATCCGCTGCTGCTGCAGGTCAAGGAGGCGGGCGAATCCGTGCTGGCCCCGTACGCCGGGGCGAGCACCTACGAGAACCAGGGACAACGGGTCGTCGCCGGGCAGCGGCTGATACAGGCGGCCGGCGACATCTTCCTGGGCTGGGACCAGCTCGAGGGCATCGACGGCAGGCAGCGGGACTTCCATGTACGCCAGCTGCGCGACTGGAAGGGCAGCCCCCGGCTGGACGTCATGACTCCGGGAGAGATGCGGCTTCTCGGTGAGCTGTGCGGCACCACGCTGGCCCGCGGCCACGCCCGCTCCGGCGACCGGATAGCCATCGCGTCCTACCTGGGCGGGGCCGACACCTTCGACCGCGCGATGGGGGAGTTCGCCGAGGCCTACGCCGACCAGAACGAGCGCGACCACCATGCGCTCGCCGACGCCGCAGGCACCGGACGGATCACTGTGCGGACCGGCTGAGGCGAAAAGGCGGCATGCGGTGTGCGGGGGACGCTTACCCCCGCGCTCACCCCTGACGGGTGAGGAAGCCGACGACGGGAGCGGGGACGCTGATAGCGAGCCGACTTCTCGTGTCGGCCGGGCATGGCAGGAGGAATGCGATGGACGGCCACGTCTTGCTGGCGTACGACTATCCGGTTCTCGGCGCGTTCTGGACCGTGATGTGGATCTTTCTCTGGGTCCTGTGGCTCATGCTGTTGTTCCGGATCATCATCGACATCTTCCGTGACCACGACATGAGCGGATGGGCCAAGGCCGCGTGGCTGCTGTTCGTGGTGATCGTGCCGTTCCTGGGCGTGCTGGTGTACGTGATAGCCCGCGGCAAGGGCATGGGCCAGCGTGAGTTCAGGGCGGCGAAGGACCAGCAGCAGGCCATGGACGCCTACATCCGCGAAACCGCGGGCGGTGGCGGCGGCAGTGCGCAGGAGCTTGCCAAGCTGTCGGAGCTGAAGGCCAAGGGCGACCTGACGGAGGAAGAGTTCCAGCAGGCCAAGGCGAAACTCCTGCAGTGATCCGCGCGGAGGCCGGCGGGCAGGCGCACCCGTCGCCCGGGTCACCCCGGCGACGGGCCTGCGCGCAGTGCCTCCAGCATCCGTGACAGGGCGGTCCTGGTGTCGTCCAGGTCCGTCGGGCCTGCGGACGCGGCCAGCCACAGGGCCGCCTCGTTCATGGCGCCGGAGAGCAGATGGGTCAGCGGGACGACCGGCTGGCGCGGGATGACACCCTGTTCGACCAGGGCGGCAAGCGCCTCGGCCAGGTGGCGGGCCGAGGCGGCCTCGTCCAGGGCGCGCCACTCGGTCCACCCGAGCACGGAGGGACCGTCGACCAGCATGATCCTCTGGATGTCGGGATCGGTGGCGGCGGTGAGGAACTCCTGGCAGCCGGCGGTCAGCTGGGTCCAGGGGTCGGCCTGCGCATCCGCGGCCGCGGCGACCCGCCGGCCCACCTCCTGCTGCACCTGCTCCAGCACGGCGCGGAACAGTGCGGCCTTGCTGTCGAAGTGGTGGTAGAGCGCGCCCTTGGTGACCCCGGCCGCGCCGACGATCTCCGGGAGACCGACCCCGCCGTAGCCCACCGCCGCGAACAGGCGCCTTGCCTCGCGCAGCAGGGCCTGTCTGGTCTGCTCACGCTGCTGCGCCCTGGTGGTGCCCTGCATACCGCTCTCCCTCCGTTGACATACCGGTGGTACGCCAATAGCCTTATTCGCATACCGATGGTACGCGAAAAGGAATGAGCTCCGTGCTGACCAGCTTCTATCCCGTCATCTGCACCTCCCGCCTCCAGGAGTCCCGCACCTTCTACACCGGGCTCATGGGCTTCGAGACGACCTTCGAAGCCGACTGGTACGTCAGCCTGAAGCACCCGGGGCCCGTGCCGTACGAGCTCGCGCTCCTCGACCACACCCACCCGACCCTGCCCGAGGGCTACCGCGTCCCGGTGCAGGGCATGCTTCTCAACTTCGAAGTGGCCGACGTGGATGCGGAGTGGGAGCGCCTGGTCGTCCTCGCGGGGCTGAAGCCCGAGCTGGAGATTCGCAGCGAGGACTTCGGGCAGCGGCACTTCATCATCGCCGACCCCGACGGGGTGCTGATCGACGTCATCACGCCGATCGCACCGTCCGGGGAATTCGCCGAGCAGTACGTCGCCCCTCAAGCCGGCCAGTAGCTTCCACCACCCGTCCGTACACCGGCCGGCGATGCGGGCCCGTTCCGGGCTGTTCCTCCGGGCCGCCTTCGAACAGGACGGCCGCGGCGTGAGCGGGCAGGTGTCAGGCGTTCAGCCGGCCGGGCAGCCATCGCAGCTGGGCCGCTTCCTGGAACGGGCCTCCGCCCTCGTGGTCGTTGAAGTCGTAGACCTCGATGTGCTTGTCCTCATGGGCGTACGCGTTGAACGCGGCGAACACGGTCGACGGCGGGCAGGTCTGGTCCTCGAGCGCGGCCGAGAACAGCGCGGGCGCCCGGCCGCGCGCCGCGAAGTGCACCCCGTCGAAGTACGCCAGCGTGCGCGCGGCCTGTTCGGTCCGGCCCCGGTGCGTCCTGAGGTATTCGCCCACCTCCCGGTACGGGTGACGGTCGGTGAGTGTCGTGGCGCGCGGAAAGTCGCACAGGAACGGCACGTCGGGCGCGATCGCCGCGAGATCGGGAACCAGCCCGCCGACCGCGAGCGTGATGCCGCCGCCCTGGCTGCTCCCCACGGCCGCGGTCCGCGAGGCGTCGGTCAGCGGATGCGCCCGGGCCGCCTCGACGGCGCGGACAGCGTCCGTGAACAACCTGCGGTAGTAGAACTCGTGCGGGTCCTCGATGCCGCGGGTCAGAAAGCCGGGGAGGGCGGGGGCGCTGCCCACCGGGTCGGGCGTGTCGCCCGTCGTCCAGTTGCTGCCCTGGCCGCGCGTGTCCATCACGAAGTGGCCGAACCCGGCCGACGCCCACAGCAGATGGGTGTGGGGGAGGCCGCGCCCCCCTCCGTAGCTGAGGAACTCCACCACCACCGGCACCGGTTCGCGCGTGCCGGCGGGCAGCACGAGCCAGCCCTTGACGGGGTGGCCCCCGAATCCCGCGAAGGTCACGTCGTGCACGTCCACGGAGGAGAGCCGGCAGTCCACCGGCTCGAAGCGGGCGCCGAGGTCGTGCACGCGGGCGGCGTCGAGTGTCTTCGTCCAGAACGCGTCGAAGTCCTGGGGCTCCGCGGAGCGGCTGCGGTAGGTGCGGAGCGCATCGATGGGCAGGTCGAACAGGGCCATGGGTAACCGCCTTTGAGCCTTGGATCGCACGGGACGGGTGAGCAGGTCAACACGGTCGGCCACCGCCGCGCGCTCGGCGCGC
Organism: Streptomyces sp. NPDC006208; assembly: GCF_040613775.1. NCBI lineage: Bacteria > Bacillati > Actinomycetota > Actinomycetes > Kitasatosporales > Streptomycetaceae > Streptomyces > Streptomyces sp. NPDC006208. Next base: position 83,055 of record NZ_JBEXSW010000005.1, read on the forward strand.
CGGAGGCGCTCAGCCGGGGAAGCGGCGTACATACCGCCGCTGCCAGGGGGTTTCCACGGCCCGGCGGTCGTAGTGCCGGCGCACGTACGCCACGGCGTCCTCGGCGGCTACCCCGTCGAGGACGGCGAGACACGCGAGGGCGGTTCCTGTCCGTCCTCGGCCGCCACCGCAGGCGATCTCCACCCGCTCGGAGCCGGCGCGCTCCCAGGCCTCGCCGAGAACCTCACGGGCCTCGGCGTGATCGCCGGGCAACCAGAAGTCCGGCCAGCGCAGCCAGCGTGAATCCCAGGAGACCTCCGGCGGCCGGCGCCCGAGCAGATGCACGGCGAATGCGGGCGCCGCCCCGGAGGGCAACGGCCGCCGCAACGCCCGCCCGCGCACTGCCCGTCCCGAGGGCAGCCGCAACACGCCGATGTCGTCAGGTTCCCATGACTCGCTCACACGCCCACGGTACGCGGCGTCCGGGACGGCACGCGCGGGCCGCGACCGCCCGTGCCGCGAGCGTGAGGGCTTTGTGTCCCGGCCCTTGCCGAGGGGCTCGGACGCTGCTATTCCATTTGGTTAGGAAACTTTACTTCCAATCAGTGGGCCGATCCCTCGGCACAGCCCGGCCCCGTCCGCCCAGCCAACGGAGACCCCCATGAGACCGGCACGGTTACGGCTACGCCCCCTCGGCAGCGTCGGCGCCCTCACCGCCGTCCTGCTCCTCGGCCTCACCGCCGCCCCCGCGGCCCCGGCCACCCCCACGTCCGCCGCGCCCGCGCCCGCGGTCGCCGTCACCTACGAGGCCGAGGACGCGACGGTCACCCAAGGACTCGTCGAGTCCGATCACGCCGGCTACACCGGCAGCGGGTTCGTCAACTACCACAACACCAGCGGCAGTCACGTCCAGTGGACGGTCACCGCCGCCCGGGCGGGCACCGCCACGCTGACCTTCCGCTACGCGAACGGCGCCACCGCCAACCGCCCGATGGACATCGCCGTCAACGGCGTACTCACCGCCGACGACAGGGCTTTCACCGGCACCGGCGCCTGGACGTCCTGGTCCACAGCGACGGTCACCACCACCCTCAAGGCCGGCTCCAACACCGTCCGGGCCACCGCCACCACTGCGAACGGCGGCCCGAACGTGGACAATCTCGCCGTGGACATCTCCCCTGCCCCCGGCGGCCGTACCCCCGTCGAGGTCAACGGACAGCTCAGGGTCTGCGGCACCAAGCTCTGCAACCAGGGGGGCAGCCCCGTCCAGCTGCGCGGCATGAGCACCCACGGACTGCAGTGGTACAGCCAGTGCGTGACCAGCGGCTCGCTGGACGCACTGGCCACCGACTGGAACGCTGATGTGCTGCGCATCTCCATGTACATCCAGGAGGGCGGCTACGAGAGTGATCCGCGCAGATTCACGGACCTCGTGCACTCGATCATCGAACAGGCCACCGCGCGCGGTATGTACGCCCTCGTCGACTGGCACATGCTCACCCCGGGCGACCCGCACCACAACCTCGCCCGCGCCAAGACCTTCTTCACGGAGATCGCGCAGCGCCACGGCGGCAAGAACAACCTGCTGTACGAGATCGCCAATGAGCCCAGCGGCGTGAGCTGGTCGCGGATCAAGAGCTACGCCGAGCAGCTCATCCCGGTCATCCGGCAGAGCGACCCGGACACCCCGATCCTCGTCGGCACCCGCGCCTGGTCCTCACTCGGTGTCTCGGAGGGCGCGGACGAGACCGAGATCGTCAACAATCCCGTCAACGCGGCCAACATCATGTACACCTTCCACTTCTACGCCGCCTCGCACGGCTCCGAGTATCTGAACACCCTGTCCCGTGCCGCCGACAGACTCCCCATGTTCGTCACGGAGTTCGGCACCCAGACCGCATCGGGGGACGGCGGCAACAACTTCACGCAGGCCCAGAAGTACCTCGATCTGATGGCGAGCAAGAAGATCAGCTGGGTCAACTGGAACTACTCCGACGACTCCCGCTCCGGAGCCGTCTTCAAGAGCGGCACCTGTGACGGCAACGGACCCTGGACCGGCACCGGACCGCTGAAGCCCGCCGGTGTGTGGGTGCGCGACCGGATCCGTACGCCGGACCGGTTCCTGACCGCTGACGCGCCGCTCGGCTGAGCGCCGATCCGCCCGCCGGCCCTGCTGCGCCCCCGCCCCCGACTGTGATCCACTGGGCGGGCGGGGGCGTACAGGAACAGCAGCAGGAGCAGCATTGACCAGCTACCGCCAGCCCGGAGTCGTTCTCACCGACCGCCGCTTCACCGTCCCGCTCGACCACCGGAACCCGGCCGGCGAACAGATCGAGCTGTACGGGCGCGAGGTCGTCGCCGCCACCCGCACGGGTGCCGACCTGCCGTGGCTGGTCTACCTGGAGGGCGGTCCCGGCCATGGCGCCCGGCGTTTCGTCGGCAAACAGGCCTGGCTCGGGCGGGCCGTACAGGACTACCGCGTGCTGCTGCTGGACCAGCGGGGCACCGGCCGCTCCACCCCGCTCAACCGTCAGACGCTCCCTCAGCGGGGCGGGCCACAGGCGCAGGCCGACCATCTCGCGCTCTTCCGCGCCGACAGCATCGTGCGCGACTGCGAGGCGATCCGGCCACGGCTCACGGGCGGAGCGCCCTGGACCGTACTGGGCCAGAGCTTCGGCGGTTTCTGTGCGACCCACTACCTGGGAGCCGCCCCGGAAGGGCTGCGCACCGTGCTGATCACCGGCGGCCTGCCGTCCCTCGACGCCCACGCCGACGACATCTACCGGGCGGCCTATCCGCGTATCCAGCGCAAGGTCGAGGCCCACTACGACCGTTACCCGCAGGACGTGGAGCGCGTCCGGCGTGTCGCCGTCCACCTCGCCGAGCGCAAGACCGTGCTGCCCGGCGGCTATGTGCTCACGCACGAGGCGTTCCAGTCCCTCGGGATCCTGCTCGGGAGCGAGGACGGCACCCACCGGCTGCACTATCTCCTCGAGGACGCCTTCGTGCGCACAGGTTCCGGCCATGAGCTCTCCGACACCTTCCAGGAGGCCGTGCACGCCGTCCTCTCGTTCGCCGGGCATCCGCTGTACGCCGCGCTCCACGAGGCGATCTACGCCCAGGGCGGCACAGCGACCGCCTGGGCGGCCGAGCGCGTACGGGCCGAGTTCCCGCAGTTCGACGCGGGGGCGGCGCTGTCCGGCGACGGCCCGCTGCTGTTCACCGGCGAGTCGATCCACCCCTGGCACTTCGAGGTCGACCCCACGCTGCGCCCGCTGCACGAGTGCGCCGAACTGCTGGCCGCCCGCAGCGACTGGGAGCCGCTGTACGACCCTGCGCGGCTCGCCGCGAACCAGGTGCCGGTTGCCGCGGCGGTCTACCACGACGACATGTACGTCGACACGGCCCACTCGCTGCGGACCGCACGCGCCGTGCGTGGGCTGCGCACCTGGGTCACCGACGAGTACGAGCACGACGGGGTGCGCGCCGGCGGGCAGCGCGTACTCGACCGGCTGCTGTCCCTTGCCCGCGGCGAACTCTGACGGCCGGTCAGGGAACGTATCCTGCGCCCATGACCGAGCAGACGAGCGATCACGGAACCCCGCAGCTCGAAGAGATGCCCGCCGACTGGCAGCGCGCGCTGGCCGTCGTCGCGCACCCGGACGACCTCGAGTACGGCTGCTCTGCCGCGGTCGCGCAGTGGACCGACGGCGGGCGGGAGGTCGTGTACCTTCTCGCCACCCGGGGCGAGGCGGGCATCGACACCATGGACCCGGCCACATGCGCGCCGCTGCGCGAGCGCGAGCAGCTGGCGAGCGCCGCGGTCGTGGGCGTCTCCACCGTGGAGTTCCTGGACCACGAGGACGGTGTGATCGAGTACGGGACCCGGCTGCGCCGGGACATCGCTGCTGCCGTCCGCCGGCACCGCCCGGAGCTGGTGATCACCCTCAATCACCGTGACACCTGGGGCGGTACGGCCTGGAACACGCCCGACCACCGGGCCGTCGGCCGGGCGGCCCTGGATGCGGCCTCCGACGCCGGAAACCGGTGGATCTTCCCCGAGCTCATCTCCGAACAGGGCCTCGAGCCGTGGAACGGAGTGCGGTGGGTGGCGGTCGCCGGATCGAGCACGCCCACGCACGCCGTCGACGCGGGCCCGGGCCTCGACCGCGCCGTGCGCTCCCTGCTGGAGCACCGCACCTATCTCGAGGTGCTGACGGACCAGGACCCGGAGAAGTACTGCCGTACGTTCCTCGGCGGCGCCACCCGGGCCGCGGCGGCGCGCTTCGGCGGCAGGCCGGCCGTCACGTTCGAGCTGTTCGGGCGCTGAGCGCGAGCGGGTGGGCCGGGCGAACGCGGACGGCTCGCCCAACTCACCTGTGACGGCTGTGAACTGACGGGGCGCCGACCCTTTGCGCGGCGCTGCGTAACGGTCCAGAATCGCTCCGTGACAGCGATCCAGGAGCACTCGGCGATAGCCAAGGTGTGGGACCAGCAGAGCGTCTGGTCGCGCAGCGCTGACCAGCTCAAGAAGTCGGTCGAGGGCGCTCGCACGGCGTCCCTCGCTCTCGGCATCGCGGCGGCCGTGCTGGGCACGGCGGCGGCCCAGGCCATGGGCTGGAGTCCCACCGTGGGCACGGTCCTTGCCTTCGCCGCCGCATGCGCCGCCGGCGCCGTGCCGGTCGTCGCCCAGCGGGGCGGCCCCGGCCGCCTCAACGACTGGACCCGGCTGCGAGCGGTCTCCGAGGCACTCAAGGCCGAGGTCTACACCTGCCTCGCGGGAGTCGGTCCCTACCGGGCGACGGCGGAGACCGGTGCCCTCCTCGCGGAACGGTCCCGCGCGTACCGGGGCGACGGCGGCGACCTGGTGCGCTACACGGCCGAGGTCACCGCCAAGGTCAGGCCGTTGCCGCCGGTGACGGACATCGACTCCTATGTCGAACACCGGCTGCGGCGGCAGATCGACTCCTACTACCGGCCCAAGGCCCGCTGGATGACCCGAAGGCTGCGTGTGGTCGGGTGGATCGAAGCCGTCCTCGGCGGAGTCGGCGCGGTGCTGGCGGCCGCCGCCGGTGCCTTCTCCATCGGCTGGCTCGCCGGCTGGGTCGCGGTCGCCGCCTCGGTCTCCGTGGCCGTGATCGCCCATGCCGTCGCACAGCGATACGCCTACCAACAGCTGGAGTTCATGCGCACCGCGGAAGAACTGGAGCGGCTGCTGGACCGCTGGGACGCCGATGCCGTCCGCACCCCCGAGCTCGCGGAGGCTCTGGTGGCGGAGTGCGAGCACGTCATCTCCATCCAGAACGAGGCATGGATGATCCGCTGGACCGTGGGCTGAGGCCCGTCCAGGAAAGCGCGCTCGTGGGGCGCCGGCCGCCGTGGCGGCCGAAGACGTGGCTCCGGATGGCCCGTTTCGCGGTGTCTGGGGTCTGTCCGAGTGGGGTACGACCTAGGATGCGTCGGCACGGGGGGTGCCTTGGACTACCCATATTTCTTTCTCAGTTACGCCAGGTCGGACGACCGCACGGCCTATGTCCGGCGGTTCTACGAAGACCTTCTGGGCGTGCTGGAGCTGCCCGGCACCGGTTCGCGCCGGCAGCCCGGCTTCCGGGACTCGGAGAGTCTGCATCTGGGGGCGGACTGGCTGCAGGGGCTGAGCCGGGCCATCGGTTCCTGCAGGACGCTGGTCGCCCTCTACTCACCGTCCTACTTCCGCAGCGAATACTGCGGCAAGGAGTGGAGCGCCTTCGCCGGAAGGCTTGCCCGCTATCGGGACGAGACCGATGTGTGGCCGCATGCCCTCGTACCGGTGATCTGGGAGCCGGTGCCGGCACGGCTGCTGCCGCAGGAGGTGCAGGCCATCCAGTACGCGGACCTGAGCATGGGCCGCACCTATCTCGAGCACGGTCTTCTCCACCTGATGCGGTCCGACCCGGAGAGCGCCGAGTACCGGCATGTGGTGCGGTCCATCGCCGAGAGGGTCCGGTCCGCGGCGGACCACTTCGCCCTCCCCTCGATGCCCGACAGTTTCGACATCTCGGCGGTCAAGGCATGCTTTCCGGTCGAGCTCGCCGACGACGACGGTTTCGAACGCAGCTACCTGGCCGCCGTTGCCGCCCGTCACGGCAGGGTCCACATCTTCGGCGCTGACGCGGGACAGGCGGCTGGGATGCCGCTGTCCGCGGTCTACGCCGAACTGACGGCCATCGGTCCGGAGGAGGACGGAGCGCGGGTTCCCGCGGAACAGCTCTTCGAGTCGGACCGCCGTCGTGTGATGCTGCGCGGTGCCCCGGGCTCAGGCAAGACGACCTTGCTGCAATGGTTGGCGGTCCACGCGCACGGACCGTACGTGCCCTTCCTGCTCCCCGTGCGGAAGCTCGTGCGCGACGGCGGCGCGCTGCCCGATCCCGCGCAGTTCCTCGACGCCGTCGGCTCGGTCGCCGCTGCCGAACCGCCCTCGGGATGGGCCGAACGGGTGCTGGCGGCAGGCCGGGGCATGCTGTTGGTCGACGGCCTCGACGAGGTGGACCAGGCGGAACGGGACGGCGTCCGGCTCTGGCTCGCGGACCTTCTCGCAGCGTATCCGGACACTCGGTGCGTCGTGACGTCCCGCCCGTCCGCGGTCCAGGAAGCGTGGCCGGCGGACATGGATTTCACCGAGTTCGCACTTGCTCCGCTGACCCTGGACGATGCCCGGCTGTTGATCAGCCGGTGGCACGATGCCACGTCCGAAAGCGCGCAGCGAGCACCTCTGGAGCCTCTCCTCGACGCTGTCACGAGCAAGGCGGAACTGCGCAGCCTGGTCACGAGCCCCCTGTTGTGCGGTCTGATCTGCGCACTCCACGACCAGCGCGGCGGATTGCTGCCGTCGGACCGCGCACACCTTTACGACGCGGCCCTGTCGATGCTGCTCGACCGAAGGGACCGGGAGCGGCGGATCCTTCGCCCGGACGCACTGGAACTCGACAGGGAATCGCACCAGGTGCTGCTGCAGAGCCTCGCGATCTGGCTGCAGCGCAACGGCCGGAGCGAACTCGACCGGCGTCAGGCCGTCGATCTCGTCCAACGAACCCTCCCCTCTCTCGCGCGCGTCGGTGCTCAGGGGGATGCCGAACAGGTCCTGCAGCATCTGCTGAACCGCAGCGGTGTCCTGCGTGAGTCCGCCCCGGACGGGATCGGCTTCCTGCACCGCTCGTTCCAGGACTATCTGGCCGCGCGGGAAGCCGTCGACACCGGCGCGCTCTCGGAACTGGTGGCCCGTGCCGACGACGACCAGTGGCACAACGTCGTCCGCCTGGCGCTCGGCCACGCCACGCGGCGTGACCGCTTCTCGATGTTCCAGGCCATCCTGAACCGTGGCGACCAGGAACCGGAGAACAGAACCCGTCTGTTGGTCCTGGCGGCAGTGTCGCTGACGGACATGGTGGAACTGGAACCGGCCGTACGCGGCGCGGTCGAGGAGCGGATCGGACAGCTCATTCCGCCCCGCACGGAAGACGAAGCGGCCGCGCTGGCCGAAGTGGGCCCCATCGTCCTGGAGTTGCTGCCGGGCCCCGAAGATCTCGACGCGGATCATCCCGCGCTGCCTCGGCTCATCCGCACGGCCGAGCTGATCGGCGGCAACGAGGCACAGGTCTACATCAGCCGGCTCGCGTCGCTCATGCCGTCATCGGTCCCCGACGACGGGCAGATCGGTCCCCGTTCCTCTCGGCCGTTCGCCGCGTCCGTCCTGGTGGACTCGTGGTCGGTCGAGAAGGGCACGCCGGCCCCCACCGTGCGAACCCTGGAGCTGACCGGCACGCAGGAGCGGGGTGAGATCGCCCGCCTGGGGAGCAGCGTGCAACGTGTGGTGTGCCGGGGCGACTTCACCGACTTCTCCGCATTCCGGTTGCTGCCGCTCGTGCACACGCTGGTGATCTCCGACAACCCGGCCCTGTCCCATCTCGGCAGCCTCACCGGCCTGCCGAGGCTGCGCACCCTCAGCGTGTCCGACTGCCCTCTCGCAGACCTGACGGCGCTGGCCGGCTCAGGGGTGATGTTCCTCGAGATCTCCCCGGTCCCCGAAGCGGACGTTCTCGCCGGACTGGCGTCCGCACCCCGGCTGCGACTGCTCTGTCTCCCGACGGCAGGCGGCCGCTTCGATCGGTCGGGCTGGAGGGGCAGGCTGCCGGGCGTGACCGTTCTGACGGGTGTCCGGATCACCCGGTGAGAGCAGTTGGCGCAGGGCAGAATGAGGGACGGGATCTCGCCGCCAGGGAGGGTCGTGTGCTGCAGTACGACAAGGAGTTCGACCCCGGGGCCGACGCCCAGGAGGCCGGGGGCGTGGAGGGTCCGGCCGACGGCGCCGCACGGTACGCGGCGGACGACGAGGTGTACGTCTTCGACGACGACGAGGTCGTACTGGCGGTGAACGTCGCGCTCAAGACGGGCCGTCCGCTGCTCCTGTTCGGGCCCCCGGGCTCGGGCAAGTCGTCGCTGGCTCCCAATGTCGCGCGGATCCTCGGCTGGGACTACCACGCGCATGTCGTGACCGCGAGGACCGAGCCCGAGGACCTGCTGTGGCGATTCGACGCGCTCAAGCGCCTCAATGACGCCCAGGCCAAGATGCTGGCTCCGAGCATCGAGCATTACTACACGCGGGGCCCTCTCTGGAGGGCGTTCGCCGCCGGTGACACCAAGCGCTCCGTCGTGCTGATCGACGAGATCGACAAGGCCGACCCCGACCTGCCCAACAGCCTTCTGGGGCCGCTCGGTTCCCTCTCGTTCCCCCTCCCCTGGGACGAGGAGCACGCCGTGTCGATCAGACCCGAGCGGGCCCCGCTCGTCGTCATCACCACCAACGACGAGCGCGAACTGCCCCGGCCCTTTCTGCGGCGCTGTATCGTCTTCGAGCTCGGTGCGCCGAGCACCGACCATCTTCTGAGGGTGGCCAGGTCCCATCTGGGAGAGCTGTACGAGGAGGAGCTCGCCGAGCAGGTCGCCGGTCACATCCTCTCGGTACGTGCCCGGCTGGAGGACTCCGCGGCCGGCCCCAGCACCGCCGAGTTCCTCGACGCGCTCAAGGCCAGCCAGCAACTGGGCGTCGTACCGGGCACACCGGAGTGGGAGACGCTGGAAGCGGTCACCCTGCGCAAGCGACGCGAGGGGCTGGAGCCCGCCAAATGAGTGCACGGGGAGAGGTGTGCCTCGGCGACCTCGTCCGTGCTCTGGCCGAACTGCGGCCGCGGGACCCGGCCACTGCGCTGCGCATGGCCGAAATGCTCGGCCAGCGGAGCAGGGACACCGTCAACCCGCGGCAAGGCCAGGGGAGTCCATCGGCCGATCCCCCGGCCGTCCGGCCGTCCGGCCCGTCGTCGGCCGGTGCGGACGATCCCGTGACGGCGTTCCCTGAAGCGGTCGTACTTCCGTCCAGAGCTGTGCCCAAAGCCTTGCCCGGGGAGGCGGGCAGGCTCACCGAGCGGTCGGTCGGCTTCTCCGTCACGTCTCTCGGCGGACTGCGGGGGGCGACGGCTTCGCCGCCGGAGGGCCATCAACCCGGCGAGGGTGCGGACCTCCTGCGACGCACCAGGGTGGCCGCCGAGCCGGCGCATGAGCCGCCGTGGAAGCCGGACTGGGCGCGAGGCATCATGTTCGCCACGGTCTCCACGTCCGTCGAGAGCCGCGAGCTCGACCAGTCGGCCCTCCTGCGGAAGGTCGCGCGAAGGGAGGCGCTGCGTGCCGTACCGCGCCGGCAGCGGCTCAGTACGCGGCGCGGCGCCCAGCTTCTGCTGGACCATGGTGCGGGCATGGCCCCGTTCCAGGACGACCGCACGTGGGTGCATGACCTGGTGGGAAGCATTGCCGGCCGGGACCGCGTCGAGGTGCTGCGGTTCCGGGGGACGCCTGGCAGGGGCGTCGTACGACGCGGCCCACTGGTGCGGGAGCGCTACCGGCCTCCGTTGCCGGGCACCCCGGTCGTCCTGTTCTCGGACCTCGGCCGTATGCGTCCGCCGTTCGCGGGCGTCTCCACTGCCGGTCCCGAGGAATGGCGGGCATTCATCGACGTGGTGCTTCACTCGGGGTGCCCGGTCGTGTGTCTGACGCCGTACGAGCCCGCCGACTACACAGCGGCGCTGCGCAGGAGAGTGGCGTTCATCCCGTTCGACCGGAGTATCTCGCTGCGACACGCCCGGCAGGCGACATCGGGCGTACGGCGATGGCTGGAGCGGCTGTGACCGCCGAGGGGGACATGCCGAGCAGGGGCATGGAGGAGTACATCGCCGATCTCGGCAAGATCCGGCCCGAACTCGTCGAACTCGCCGAGTGCCTCTCCCTGGCAGCCGGGGTGGAACGTGCCTTCCTGCGGCGGGCGAGGCTCCGCTTCCTGCCGCGGTCCACCGCGGGCCTCGAGGCGGAACTGTGGTTCTCGCCCCTGGTGGAGGCAGCCGGCGAGAAGACGCTGCTCCTTGACCCCGAAGCGGCGGCGGTGCTGCGGCGGATGCTTGCCCGCCGACCGTCCCGGCACGTCGAGGACGTAAGGGATTTCACGGCGGAAGCGCACCGGGACGCACCGCCGATGACCCGCTGGTTCGAGGAACTCCTGTGGGCGGATCTCTTCCCGTCGCCCGCCACGCGCCGAGAGGTCGTGCGCCATCTCGAGCGGGCGCTGGACGCGGTGACATCGACCGGTGATGCCGCCGACGACCTCGGACGCTGGGCGCTGCACTACCTGCCGCGGCTGCCTGCCGGGGTGCAGCGGCACGACGCCGCCTGGCGGATCCAGGTGGCTTCCTCGGAACGGCTCGGCCTGGAGCCGCCTCATGACCCCTTCGGCCGGCCGGCGACGTCCACGGCGGAGGCCAGGGGACTGGTGCAGCGCGATGTGCCGGTCGGAGTGTCGGCCCGGTCCGACGGCCTCGTGCTCAGCTTTCCGCCCGCCGACGAGTCCCGGCCCGTTCGCGCGGTCGGTGTGCGCAAGGTACGGCTCGCTGCGGCCAGCGCCCTCACACCGGTGCCGGCGGCGCCGCCCGTACGGCTTGAGCTGCACCGGAACCAGCAGATTCATCTGCCCTTCACGGTGGTGCAGCGCCTCCGTGACGACGGTGTGCCGACGCTGTCCATCTCGCACGCCGGGGCGGCCGTGGTGGCTGTCGCGGCCGGCGTACCCGCGGTGGCCGACGGCCGGCGGACGCGCTACGGGATGCTGCTGGAGGACGGGACGATCGTGCTGCATGCCGTGGACGGCACGGAGGTGCTGCGCATTCCCGCCGCGCCGGACGGCGCGCCGCGCAGCTCCCTGACGCTGTCGGCCGACGGTACCCATGTCGCCTGGGTGGAGCAGGGCAAGGTGGGGCAGTACCGGTTGACCCCCGGCGAGACGTCGGGAATCAGCCGTCCGGAAGGAGCCGAGGCCTGCCGTGTGCACTTTCCCGTCGAGGCGGGAGCGGGACTGGTGCAGGCCTACACCTCAGGCTCGGCGCTCCAGTTACGGCGGTCCGACACGAGCCTCTCGGAGGGCGGGACCTTCACGAACGAGCAGGCGACGACGGCGCGTGCGCTGTGGTGGACGCCCGGGGGGCGCCACCTCGCGCTCCTCGACGGATCGGGGAACCTGTGGCTTCACGGCGGGGCTCCCCTCGAAGGGCACGGGGGATCGGGGCAGCTGCTCCTTGCGCGCGACGTCACCGCGGTGACCGGCTCGCCGGACGGCCGGCTGATCGTCTGGGCCATGGCCGACGGCAGTGTGCAGTACGCGTCGGCCACCGCGGCCGGCATCGTGGCGCCGGTCGGCAGCGCTCCGTGGCAGGTGACCGGGCTGGCCGTGAGCGGGGACGGCCGGCAGGTCGCGGCGGCCGGAGGGGACGCGCGACTGCTGCTGTGGCCCATCGGACCTACCGCACATCCCCCGCGGGAGGTGCGGCTCGCGTTCCCCGCCTACGGGGTCTTCGCACTGGACACCGGAGAGTGGGCGGTCTCGGGCACCGGCGGTCCGGTGGAGTTGAGCACCGAGGACGGCAGACGCTATGTCATCACCCCGGACGTCGAGGCGCCGGCCGCCACCGACGGTGCGCCCGAGTGGATCCGTGGATGTGTCATGGCGCTTGCTCCTCAGGCGACGACCGGGACGGGGCTGCGCGAGCTGGCGGCGGGGATGGAGGGCACGGCCCGGTCCGGGGTGCGATGCCTTGTCGTGGGGCCTTTCCGCCTGTCGGCCGACGGCGGGACGCTCGAAGCGGGCGTGCCTGATTCCGGTGAGGCCACGGCGGCGCTCGCCGACCTGATCGGCGTGGCGCACCGGTACGGCGTGCACATCGTCATGGAACTGAACATGGACCGGGACCCGGACGTGACGGCCGCCAGGGTGCTCGACTCCGTACGCCGGTGGCTCGACCGGGATCTCGACGGAGTGCGTGTCGCGGACCGCTCCGTGGAACCGGGAGTCCTCGACGACCTGCGCCACCTCCTGGACGGCTACGGTGACCGAGTCCTGGTGGGGAGATCCGCAGCGCTCGCACCGCTCGCCGCGACCCGGGCGTTCGGCGACCCGGACGAAGCCGAAGCGGCCTGCCACGTGGTCCTGACATCGCTGGACGAGACCCTCGGCCGCGGCATCCGCAACCGGAACCTGGGAGCCTACGACCCCACCTCGTTCGGTCCGGACCTGACCAGAGCCCTGTCCTCCCTGCGCACGGCGCGTCCCGGTGCCCAGTGGGGATATGCGCCGGCGGCGGGCCTCGAAGGGGCGCAGCGGCAGCTTGCCGCCGCTGTGCTGCTCAGTCTGCCGGGTTGCCCCGTGCTCCCGCTGTCCCTGGTCGAAGAACCGGCCGTGGCCGTGTTGCTGCAACTGCGCCGCAACCACCTCGCGCTGTCCCGAGGCAGCGGACATGTCCTGCACTTCGTCGGACAGCCGATGGTTCTCGGCGTGCGGCGCACCCACGGCGACGAGACGATCGTGTGTCTCGTGAACGCGGGGTCGGAGACCGAGACGGTGACCATGAGCCTGAGCGATTTCGGCCGCAGAGGGGAGAGCGGACGCTTGCTCGATCTGCTCGACGGCACCGCGATCGACTGTTCCACGGACATGTCGGTGACGATTCCCACCGCCGGTGTCCGTTGGCTCCGGCTGCTGCCCGCCGCCCGTGCCCTCGGCCGTGAGGAGTAGCGGCGATGGTACGTCCCAGGCTCTTCCTCAGCCACAGCTCCCCGTGCACGCCCCAGCAGGGATGCACGTGCCGGCACCATCTCGATGCGCTGGAGGCGCATGTCAAGGAACTGGGCTGCGATCCCGTGGTCGACAAGCGGGTGCTGAGCGGAGGGAACGACTGGAACAGCGAGCTCCTGAAGGAGATCAAGCACTGCCACGGGATGATCATCCTGCTGTCCCCGCACGCCCTGAGCTCCTACCACGTGATGGAGGAGGCGATCGTCGCCGCGGCGGAGCGCGCCGGCAGTGACGAAGCCTTCCTGATCCTGCCGGTCACACTGCCGGGCGTGCGACGCAGCGAGCTTCCCGCGAGCATGCTCGGCAAGCAGAACCTCGGCCGGTTCGACATGATCGACTGGAAGACCGGGCCGGGAGTCCCGTCGGCGAAGATCGCCCGGACTCTCCGGCCCCTCGTGGAACGACTCGGCGGCCTGCCGTATCCCCAGGTGACAGATTTCATCGCCGGCCGTATCTCCGAGGTCTCCGACGCCGCGCTGGAACGCACCGCCGAGATCCTCGGCGTTGCCACGCTGGCCTACGCGCGTGATCATTCACGCTACGTCGTCGCGCAGGGTCTGCTGACGGAGCGACCGGTGCACAGGCTCGGTGAGAGCTGCGCCATGAGGCTGGCGCTGAAGAACTTCCTGCCGCAGGTGAGGACCAAGGAGCACCGCGAGGAGATAGTCGACCTTGTCGTCCCCTTCGCCCGTGTCCCGAAACAGGCGGCGGATCAACTGCGCCGTCTGGGATGTGCCCCGGGCGAGCGGGTGGCCTTTCTGCAGTCGGCGCTCAACGAAACCCCGGACATGTATGTACGCAGGGCGAGTGAGGTGCCCGAACCCTGGGTGCTGCGCAAGCCGGTGCCGCGGCAGGACGGGTCTGGATTCATCGACGGACTGATCGCCGAGATCCGGGACGTCCTGGCGTCGGAGGTCGCGATGGGCTTCGGATGCGACGAGGTGGAGATGCGCGAGCTGCTGTTGCAGCACGAGGAAGAATCCGGTCCCTTCACGATCGTGCTGCACCAGGCGCCGGACCCCGAGCTGATCCACCGTCTGCTCGGCGAGTTCCCCCGGCTGCTGTTCGTCTTCGCGCACCCGCAGGCGGGGGACGGCCGGCGGTCCGACCGGGCGATGTTCCTGGAGACGCTGACGCCGAGCCAGGAGAAGGACATGGTGATGACGCACCGGAAGTACCGGCGGTAGACGAAGGGGCCGCTGCGGGGGTGATCCGCGGGGCGCGCCGGCAGGATCGCATGCGGCTGCCCGCGGCCATGCTCCCTTGCGTGGCAGCCGGGCGTCCTGCGGGTGGCAAGGGTGGCCGGGACTGCTGCTCGCCCACCGTGACGTGGGGCCGGGGCGGGGGTTCCGCATGGGCAAGCGACCGCTTAGTATGCGGTCCAGTGAGTACCGCCTACGGTTTGTGGAGGCTCCGAAATGCAGGCATGGCGAGTGCACCGGAACGGCGAGCCGGGCGAGGTGATGGCGCTCGAAGAGGCGGACCGGCCCACGCCCGGCGAGGGGCAGACGCTGATCAAGGTCCGGGCCGCGAACATCAACTTCCCCGACGCGCTGCTGTGCCGCGGGCACTACCAGATCCGGCCGCCGCTGCCCTTCACCCCCGGGGTGGAGATCTGTGGCGAGACCGAGGACGGCCGGCGCGTCATCGCCAACCCGGCCCTGCCGCACGGCGGGCTCGCCGAGTACGTCGTTGCCGACCGGGCCGCGCTGCTGCCCGCACCCGAAGCACTCGACGACGCCGAGGCGGCAGCGCTGCACATCGGCTACCAGACCGGATGGTTCGGACTGCACCGCCGCGCCGGCCTCAAGGAGGGCGAGACGCTTCTCGTCCACGCGGCCGCCGGCGGCGTCGGGAGCGCCGCCGTACAGCTCGGCAAGGCCGCCGGAGCCACCGTGATCGGTGTCGTCGGCGGAGCGGAGAAGGCGGCCGTGGCCCGCGAACTCGGCTGCGACGTCGTCATCGACCGGCGCAGCGAGGACATCGTCGCCGCCGTGAAGGAGGCGACCGGAGGCCGCGGCGCCGACGTGGTCTACGACCCGGTGGGCGGCGACGCGTATGCCAAGTCGGCCAAGTGCGTGGCCTTCGAGGGCCGGATCGTGATCGTCGGCTTCGCCAGCGGTGACATCCCCGCGCCCGCTCTCAATCACGCCCTGGTCAAGAACTACTCGATCGTCGGGCTGCACTGGGGCCTGTACGCCGTCAAGGACCCGGCCTCGATCGTGCACTGCCACGAGACGCTGACCGAGTACGCGGCCAAGGGCCTGATCAAGCCTTTCATCAGCGAGCGCGTCGCCTTCACGGACGCCGCGAACGCCGTCCAGCGGGTGGCCGACGGCACGACCACCGGCCGCCTCGTCGTACTTCCCCCGGAGGTGACCCGATGACCGACGCCGCGGAACTGCGCACCCGCGCCCAGAAGTTGCTTGCCGCCCATCCGCCCGCCGAGACAGACCGGGGCGATTTCCTCAGGGCCCGCTTCGACGCAGGACTGGCCTGGGTGCACTATCCGCAGGGCCTCGGCGGCCTCGGCGCGCCGCGCGCCCTGCAGGCCGTCGTGGACTCCGAGCTGACCGCCGCGGGCGCGCCCGACAACGACCCGCGCCGGATCGGCATCGGGCTCGGCATGGCCGCCCCCACCATCCTCACGTACGGCTCCGAAGAGGCGAAGCAGCGCTTCCTGAGGCCCCTGTGGACCGGCGAGGAGGTGTGGTGCCAGCTGTTCAGTGAGCCCGGCGCCGGCTCCGACCTCGCGGCCCTCGGTACCCGGGCGGTACGCGACGGCGACGAGTGGGTCGTCAACGGGCAGAAGGTCTGGACCTCCAGCGCCCATGTCGCACGCTGGGCGATCCTCATCGCCCGCACCGACCCCGACCTGCCCAAGCACCAGGGCATCACGTACTTCATCTGCGACATGACCGACCCCGGTGTCGAGGTGCGCCCGCTGCGCCAGCTCACCGGCGAGGCGGAGTTCAACGAGGTCTTCCTCACCGACGTGCGCATTCCCGACGCGCACCGGCTCGGTGAGGTCGGCCAGGGCTGGAAGGTCGCCCAGACCACCCTGATGAACGAACGCGTCTCCATCGGCGGCATGCGCCTGCCGCGCGAGGGCGGCATGATCGGCCCGGTCGCGCAGACCTGGCGCGAGCGTCCCGAACTGCGCACCCATGACCTGCACCAGCGACTTCTGACCCTGTGGGTCGAGGCGGAGGTCTCCCGGCTCGCCGGTGAGCGGCTGCGCCAGCAGCTCGTCGCCGGTCAGCCCGGCCCCGAGGGCAGCGGAATGAAGCTCGCCTTCGCCCGTCTCAACCAGGAGATCAGCGGTCTGGAGGTCGAACTCCTCGGCGAGGAGGGGCTGTTGTACGACGACTGGACCATGCGCCGACCCGAACTCGTCGACTTCACCGGGCGTGAGGCCGGCTACCGGTATCTGCGCTCCAAGGGCAATTCCATCGAGGGCGGCACCAGCGAGGTGCTGCTGAACATCGTCGCGGAGCGCGTCCTCGGCCTGCCCGCCGAGCCACGCAGCGACAAGGACATCGCCTGGAAGGATCTCGCGCGATGACTGATCTGCTCTACTCCGAGGCCGAGAGCGACCTGCGGGCCGCCGTACGCTCCCTGCTCACCGCCCGTGCCGACCCGGCCGCCCTGGTCGCGGGCCGGGCCGAGAGCGGCACGCCGTACGACACGGAGCTGTGGAAGGCCCTGGCCGCCGAGGTCGGCGCGGCCGGTCTCCTGGTGCCCGAGAAACTGGGCGGCCAGGGAGCGAGCCACCGCGAGGCCGCCGTCGTGCTGGAGGAACTGGGCCGCAGCGTCGTCCCGGCGCCCTTTCTGACCAGCTCCGTGATCGCGACCGAGACGCTGCTCGCGCTCGACACCGAGACGGCCGAGGTCGCCGAGCTGCTCGGCGCGCTGGCCACCGGTCGCCGCACCGCCGTGCTCGCCGTGCCGCTCGCCGCCTCCTCGGAAGGCCCGCTGCCGTGGGGCGCCGATCGGACCAGTGGTGTCGCGGACGCGGTGAACGCCGATGTGTTCCTGGTGCTCAGGCCCGACGGCCTGTACGCGGTGGAGAGTTCACAGGTCACCGTGGAGCCGCAGATCGCGCTCGACCTGACCCGTCCGCTCGCGGCCGTCTCCACCGGCGCCGGCGGCACCCGCCTCGCGGACGCGGCGACCGGCGAGACCGCGGTACGCCGCGGTCTGCTCGCCGGAGCCGGACTGCTCGCCTCCGAGCAACTGGGTGTCGCCGAATGGTGCCTGGAGGAGACCGTCCGCCACACCCGTGAACGCCACCAGTTCAACCGGCCCATCGGCTCCTTCCAGGCGCTCAAGCACCGGATGGCGCAGCTGTGGCTCGAGGTCGTCTCGGCGCGGGCCGCCGCCCGGGCCGCCGCCGACGCGCTCGCCACCAGCAGCGCGGAGGCCGCGCTGCTGGTGTCCGTGGCGCAGGCGTACTGCTCCCGGGTCGCGGTGCACGCGGCCGAGGAGTGCGTGCAACTGCACGCCGGCATCGGCATGACCTGGGAGCACCCCGCGCATCTGTACCTCAAGCGCGCCAAGTCCGCCGAGATCACCCTGGGCACGCCCGGCCGGCACAAGGAGACACTGGCCGAACTCGTCGGTCTCCAGGCCCCGTAACCGCGCCGCACCGCGCCTTCACCACAGGCAAGGGCCGCCGCACCGCCCGACGGTGCGGCGGCCTTCGTGCGTCTCCGGGGCGCTGTGAGTTCACCACCACGTGACAGATGGCCGAACTCTGCACGTCCCCCTGCCGGTTGACGGCCGTCCCGGCGGATACTCGCCGATGTCCCTCCCGACCCACAGAGCCAGGAGGCATCATCGTGCTGACCAGCCGCCGCAGAGCCGTCACCGCTCTCACCGCCGCACTCGCAGGCGCCGTCGCCCTGCGTGCCCAGGCCGGAGCCGTGGAGCGAAGTGACCGCACCCCCCGTCCCAAGCCGCTGCGCCGGGCCCACGCCCACAACGACTATCTGCACCAAAGGCCCCTGTACGACGCCCTGTCGCACGGCTTCACCAGTGTCGAGGCCGACATCTTCCTGGTGAACGGGGACCTGCTCGTCGCCCACGAGCCGGCCCAGCTCGACCCCACCCGCACTCTGCGCTCTCTGTACCTCGACCCGCTGCTCGCCCGCGTGCGCGCCAACCACGGTTGCGTGCACCGGGGTTACCGCCACCCCGTCCAGTTGCTGATCGACATCAAGACCGACGGTGTCAACGCCTACCTGGAACTCGACCTCCAACTGCGCTCCTACCGGCAGATGCTGAGCCGGTACGCCCACGGGCACGTCCGCATGGGCGCCGTCACCCCTGTCGTCTCCGGCGACCGCGCGGCCCGGGTCCCCATGGAGGCCCAGTCCGTGCGGTACGCGTTCTACGACGGACGCCTCGATGATCTGGCCGCCGGAGAGCCGGCCCCCGCCTCCTTCATTCCGCTGATCTCCAGCAACTGGACGCAGAGCTTCAGCTGGCTCGGCACCGGCCCCTTTCCGGCCGCGGAGCGGGACAAGCTGCACGAGCTGGTCCGCACCGCCCACCACGGTGGCCGGCGCGTCCGCTTCTGGGCCACCCCCGATGTGCCGGGGTCGGCGCGCGACGCGCTGTGGCGGGAGCTGCTGGCCGCCGGCGTCGACCATCTGAACACGGACGACCTCGCCGGTCTGGAAAGCTTCCTGCGCGTCCACGACCGCTGAGCACAGTCACCCGTTCGGCGGACACGCCAGTCGGCCGTACGGGCCCTCGCCTACGCCACACTGGCCGCCGAATGCCGCATTCCCGGCGCGGCAAAGGAGGTTGGCGATGGCCATTTCGATCTCATTGGTGCTGTTCCTGCTGGTGCTCGCAGTGATCTTTCTGCGAAACGGCGGACTGAAGATGACTCATGCGGTGGTCTGCGCCCTGCTCGGCTTCTTCCTCGCCGGCACCAGCATGGCGCCGAGCATCCAGGAAGGCATCGCCGCCACCGCCAGCGTCGTCGGCAGCCTCAAGCCCTGACCTGACGTACGCAGGATGTCCAATTCGATCGACGGCTGGAGCAGAACATGCCTCTCAAGGGTGAGTACGAGCCGAGTACGGAGCAGTGGGTGCGTGACCAGGTCGAGCTGTACGAGAGCTCGGGCGGCACCGAGGGCACCACGATGCGGGGCATGCCCGTCATCGTGCTGACCACCCGCGGCGCCAAGAGCGGCAAGATCCGCAAGACCCCGCTCATGCGGGTGGAGCACGACGGACGTTATGCGGTCGTCGCCTCGCTCGGTGGCGCGCCGAAGCACCCCGTCTGGTACCACAACGTCGTCGCTGACCCGCATGTCGAACTTCAGGACGGTCCGGTGCGCCAGGACATGACCGCCCGCGAGGTGAGCGGGGACGAGAAGGCGCTGTGGTGGGAGCGCGCGGTTGCCGCGTTCCCCGACTACGCCGCCTATCAGGAGAAGACGGACCGTGAGATCCCCGTGTTCGTCCTGGAGCAGGCGTCGTCGTCGGCCTAGGCCCTGTCCGGGCGATCTTCGAGGATCAGCCCGCGGCGTCAGATGCGGTGCATCGCAGGGCGGAGGATCGCCCTCGTGCTGGACGTACTCGGGCGACTCCGACAACACAGCGAGGTGCCGTAGCTGTCGTCGCGGGCCCGACAAGATCGCCCGGACAGGGCCTAGTGACGGCCGGTTGCGCCACGCGTTCGTTGCGGGTCCACCGAAGCGTCCCCGGCCACGATCGGCCGGGGACACCCGGACGCTGGGGGAGCCGGCTCTTTCGTGCCGCCGCCGGTGACCGGCGCGCCTCGGCCCGGCCCTCGCCCGGGCGTCGTCGCAGCAGCGCCGTGGCCGTCCTGGGCCGCTGGTACTCCTCCAGTGCCGGTGCGCTCAGGTCCGTGCCGTGCCCCGACGATCCCCCTCGTGCGGGAGTCGGGGCTGCCGGCCGGCGCCGTGACAGCCATGGTCCGGCACCGTGTGGCTCGCGCATGACTGCCCGCATCATCGCAGTGCTGTGGCGAGATCCGGGAGGTAGCCGGCCAGGAAGCCCAGGTCCGTGGCGCGGGTGAAGCGGGGGTTGTCGCGGTGCTGGTGGAGGCGAGCCAGTGCCTTGCGGCCGAAGTAGCCGCCGCGCTCGTCGCCGGTGGGCCGCGTGGGCTCGCCGGCCCAGGCCGGGTCGGCGGCCACGAGAGGCACACAGCGTTCGAAGAGCTGGTGGCAGGTCTGCAGTCCGCGGCGCAGCACCACGTGGTACGGCTCGTCCGGGCCGATCGGATAGGAGTCGGCGGCCAGGGTGGGGCCGGTGTCGATGCCCTCGTCCACCTGGTGGAGTGTCGCGGCGAACTCCCGCTCGCCCTGCAGCATCGCATACACCAGAGCCACTTCGGGCAGTCCCCGATAGCCGGGCAGCGGGCCGTGGTGGATGTTCAGGACGCGCAGCCCGGTGGACAGCACCGGCGCCCGGAAGATCATCCGGTTGTTGAGCGACCACACCACTCCGTCCGTGCTGGCGGCGACCAGTTCGGCGGCGACTGAGTTGACGTCCGCAACGGCCAGAAAGCGAACGCCGGGCCGGGCAGCGGGTGCGCAGGAGGCGGGGCCGCAGACCAGATCCACGGGGAGGTTGCTGTCGAGCGTGTGCTGCACCGCACGCCAGAGCAGCGCGCCTTCTCCGACGAAGATCACGATGTGCTCCGCAGCGCCTCGACGGTCCCGACGACCCGGCCCAGCGTCAGATGCTCGCTCAGGGACCCGAGCCGGTCCACGAACTGCCGCTCAGAGGACTGCCCCAGCAGCTCTTCGCCGAGTGCGGCAAGCATCTCCAGAACGGCGAGCGAGTCGCCGCCCAACGCATGGAAGTCGGACGAGGCATCGAGGTCCGTGGCATCGCAGCGCAGGATGCGAGCCCAGATGTCCGCTGTCACCGCTGCGATGCCGGGTCCCGGACCGTCCCCGCCCGAAGGAGCATTCGGTCCCGCGGCGGAGAGCGAGTCGCCGCCCAACGCATGGAAGTCGGACGAGGCATCGAGGTCCGTGGCATCGCAGCGCAGGATGCGAGCCCAGATGTCCGCTGTCACCGCTGCGATGCCGGGTCCCGGACCGTCCCCGCCCGAAGGAGCATTCGGTCCCGCGGCGGAGGTTGCCGGGACGGTCGGCTGCTCCTGCTCCTGCTCTGCGACGGCGCCGCCGAACGGATTCGGCAGCGCGTTGCGGTCCGTCTTGCCGCTGGCCGTCTCCGGCAGTCGGGGCACCGCACGCACCACCGAGGGCACGAGATGGGAGGGCAACGACTGCTCCAGGTCCGCCCGCACGGCCGCCTCGTCGAAGGGGGCACCCTCGGCGGGAACCACGAAGGCGCACAACGCCTGCCCGCCGGTGTCGTGTCTGCTGCGGGCCACCACCGCGGCCTGCGCGACGGCCGGCAGAGCGGTGAGCGCCGCCTCGGCCTCGCCCGGCTCGACCCGGTGACCGCGGATCTTGACCTGGGAGTCGATCCGGCCCGCGTACTCCAACTGCCCGTCGGGCAGGCGGAGCACCAGGTCTCCGGTGCGGTAGGCGCGTCGGCCGTCCGGGAGATGGATGAACCGCTCGGCCGTCAGTTCGGGGCGGCCGAGGTAGCCGCGGGCCAGTTGAACGCCGGTCACATGGAGTTCGCCCAGCTCGCCGTCCGGGACCTCGTTCCCCCGCTCGTCCAGCACGTTCACGGAGGTGCGGTGCACCGGCACTCCGATCGGCGCGGACGGGCGATCGGCGATGCCGCCGACGACGGCGACCGTGCAGGCCACCGTCGCTTCCGTCGGACCGTAGATGTTGACGAACAGGCAGTCGGGTCCGAAGGACTCGTACGCTCGGAGAGCGGCTGCCGCGGTGAGGTTCTCACCGCCGACCTGCAGGGCCCGGACACCCGAAGGCCGGATGCCAAGGCGTGCGGCCAGGTCGAGGTGGGTCGGGGTCATCCCGAGGGTGTTGGCCGACCCCCCGGAGAACATCTCACGCAGCTTGAGGTGGTCGAGTTCGCCGGGCACGGGTACGACCGCCCCACCGTGCACCAGCGGCGGGAAGATCTGCATGATCGAGAGGTCGAAGCCGGGGGAGAAGGAGTACGCGGCCCGGGTCTCTTCGTCGCACCGCATGAACGGGGATATCCAGCCGACGACATTGACCAGGCTTCGGTGCTCGATCTGCACGCCCTTGGGCTTGCCGGTGGAACCCGAGGTGTAGATGACGTATGCCAGATCGTCCGGCCCGGGAGCGGCAGCCGTCAGGGCCGCCCGGTCGCGCTCGTCGACGGTCGCGTCGTCGCCTGCGACGTCCTCCAGGAGCACTGCCGTGCAGTGGCTGCTCTGTGCCGCCGCGCGGAAGTCCGCGTCCGTGAGACAGAAGCGCGCCTGCGCGTCGTGCAGCAACTCCTGGACCCGCCGCGCCGGATTGCGTATGTCGACGGGCAGGAAGGCCGCGCCCGCTTTCAGTACGCCCCAGACTCCGGCAAGGCCTGCTGCCGAGCGGTCCGCGAGGACACCGACGATCTCGCCGCGCCCCACTCCGCGGGCGAGCAGTGCGGTCGCGACGGCGTCGGAACGGCGGTCCAGGTCCTCGTACGACCATCGCAGCTGGTCGCAGAGCACGGCCGGTGCGTCCGGACGGCGGGCGGCCTGCGCCCGGAACAACTGCACCACGGTGGTGTGCAGGGAAGGCAGGCCGCCGGGGCCGGGTTCGAGCAGCAGCTCGGCCGCGCCCGGCTCCCGCGGCGGTGCCAGGGGCCGCGTGTACGGGGCCGGGGCGGCCGGGCCCGGCGCGGACAGCACGGACTCGACACGGTCCAGCAGCGCCTCGCAGCGCTCGCCGACGTCCGCGGGCCCGCGGGCGGAGACCACCAGTTCGGTGTGCTCGGGCAGTTCCAGCAGCGCGACGCTGACCGGAATCAGGGGCGCGTGCACCGGCAGGGCGTACGCGGTCGTCGCGGTGAACTCCGCTGTGCTGAAGTCCTCGAGGGCCAGCCGGCCCGAGTTCGACACGATGGCCGATGCCAGATAGCGGTGCCGTGCCGAGGCGGTGGCGCGTGAGGCGCGGACCAGTGCCGCGGCTGCGGGCAGGGGCAGGCGGGCCAGCGCCGCCTCCGCCCCGGCCGCCAGCTCCTGCCGGGAGGCCAGCGCGTCGAGCAACCGCCGGTGGACCGCATCCGGTTCCTGGCCTCCCGGGATGTCGAGGAACACCGGCAGGGCCAGGTTGGCCGTCGACGACACGCCGGGAGCGTGCCGCCGCAGATCCACCGGGATCATGATCCGGGCCGCGGAGCCCTGGACCGCGCCGGCCACCGTGGCCGCCACCTTCGCCGCCAGCGCCGCGTGCCGGCCCGGGATCGTTCGCCGCCGCCATACGGTGCCGTTCCCCGGGCGGCCGCCCAGCGGCGAGCGCTGGTCGAGCCCGAGGCGCAGCCGCCGCCCGGGCCGCCCCACCCTGTCCAGCAGCGCGTAGTCGGCCAGCACGTCGGCGGCGCCGTGCAGCGGTTCACCGCGCAGAGCGCGGAACACCTCGCCGGCCCACATGGCCGTGCCCTTGAGGTCCATCACGGCGTGCGAGGCGCGGAAGACGACCGTGCCCGGTTCGCCGGTGAGCAGCAGCACTTCGCAGCCCGGGCGGCCCTCCGACTCCGCCAGCGGCCCGGAGAGTTCCGGCATGCCTGTGAGCGTCGTGCGGTCCAATCCGCTTCCGTCGGCGACCACGATGCGGGCCGGGCGCCCACTGTCGACCCACGTCCTGCCGCGGCGGACCAGCCGTGAGCCCGGGCAGGACGCCGACGCCTCTGTCACGGCCCGGCTCAGGGCCAGGGCGTCGATCCGCCCCGAGCCCTCGACCACCAGCTGGAGCACCAGCAGCTCACCGAGCCGGCCGGCAGCCAGATAGGACCACTCGGTCGCCGAAACGGGACGGCGGAAGGCGGCCCGGCCGCGGGGAGCGCTCCCGGCACCGCTGCCCGTATCGACGTGCTGCGCGGTCATGACTACTTCACCTTCCTGATGAACTCGTTGACGCCGCCGATGCTGTCGATCCAGGCCTCCAGCCGGCCCATTCCCGTGTCGTGGTCCACCAGCGGCGCGGTCAGATCCCGCCGCGCCGCCGACGTGTCGTACGTCGCCGAACGGGTCATCAGGGCCAGCGAGTACCGGGAGAGCGGCGGCGAGGAGTGCTTGGCCAGCGGCGGAAGTTTCCAGACCATGTCGGCCGTGAAGGCGAGCGCGCGCAGCACGCCGTGCGAGACCTGCCGGGTGGGGGGCTTGCCGCCGAACCGTTCCGCGAGGAGGGCGAGCATGCTCCAGATCTCCACCGGCTTCTCGTCGGCGATGAAGTACGCCCGGCCGCCGACGCCGTCGGCCCGCGCCGCCCGCACACAGGCATCGGCGGCGTTCTCGCAGTAGCACAGCGAGGCGTACACCTGCCTGCCACCGGAGAGATCGGGCAGGCTGCCCGTCATCATCTTCGCGATCAGGCGCGGCATGAAGCCGGAGTGGTCACGCGGGCCCCACACGGCGCGCGGGCGCAGCGCGACGGTGGTGAAGTCCCCATGGTCCGCGGCCAGGACAAGGCGCTCCGCGGCGGCCTTGGTCTCGGAGTAGAGATTCAAGTGGCGTGCGGGGAACGGCTCGCTCTCGTCGATGTCGAGGCGGTCACCCCCGCGGACACCCATCAGCGCACTGGGACTGCTGATGAACACGAAGCGCCGTGCACCGGCTGCCCGGGCCGCCGACACGAGGCGTTCCGTACCCGCGACATTCTCGTCCCAGAACTGTGCCCGGGTGCCCCGGTCCGTGACCCGGGCCGCGCTGTGGTGCACGACATCGACGCCGTCCATCGCCCGTCGCACCGAGGCGACGTCGCGCAGATCCCCGTACGCGAACTCGACGCCGGGAACCGTGCGCAGATGGCTCAGATCGCTCTCTTGGCGCACCAGGACCCGCACGTCGTCGCCGGCGCGTACGCAGGCGTCGACAATGTGGCTGCCCAGGAACCCGGACGCACCCGTCACCAGTACCTTCACGCGGCGGCACCCTTCGTCCGGCGGCTGCGTCGGCGCCACCATGTCGCTCCGAACACCATCGTGAGTGCGGCCGTCGCCCATGGCCGTCGCCCGGTGGCCAGTTCCTGCTCCGCGCGCAGCGCGGACGGAATCTGGGCCGCGTGGACGACGACGCTCAGGAAGGCGTCGACCCACCACAGGGCGGTCAGTGCCGCATGCTCCCAGGGCAGCAGCGGCCAGAGCGCCAGGTAGGCCCAGCCGAGCAGCGGCACGGTGCTCACCGCCCGGTCGACGGCGGTCGGGCGGCGGCTTCCGGTCAGCCGGTCCTCGGCCCAGCCGGCGAGCAGCTCCCGGCGGATCTTGGCGTTGTGACGGATGTCCACGGGAAACGCGGGGTGCGGCAGGAAGTCCGAGATCGACTCGGTCGCCGGGTTGTTCGCACCCAGTGCGCGCAACTCGCTCTCGATCCGCGGCCAGTGTTGCCGCTCGGTGCCCGGCACGAGCTCCACACACAGCACCGGCCGTTGCGCGCCGTGCGGGCCGTAGCCCACCAGCGCCGCGCGCCTGACCTGCGGATGGGCGGCAAACACGCCTTCGCAGCGCACCGTGTGCAGGTCGCCGCCCGCTGCGCGGACGCGGTGGCTCTTGCGTCCGCAGAACCAGATGCGCCCCTGGCCGTCGATCCATCCGACGTCACCGGTGCGGTGCCAACGACGCTCGCCGTCCTGGATCTTGTGCTCGGCGTCGGCCTGGGGCGACTGGAAGTAGCGCGGGCTGACCGCCTGGCCGCTGACGACGATCTCGCCTATCTCACCGTCCGCCACCGGCAGTTCGGGCGTCCAGCCGGGGACCGGCCCGTCGCTGACCTCGATGGTGCGGACCGATGTGCCGGGTGCGGGCCTGCCCACACAGACACCCAGACCGTCGGCCGGGCCGTCGGCCGGGCCGGACAGCGCCTCCCGGCTCTCGATCAGTGCCATCGGCAGCGCCTCGGTCGCCCCGTAGGTACTGAACACACGTGCCTCGCCCGGCAGTACGGCACGCAGTGCGCCCATCAAATCGGGGCTCACCGGAGCACCGCCGGAGACGATCAGACGCAGCGACGGCACCGGGGTGCCCGCGGTGGCCAGATGGCCGGAGAGCGGACCCAGCAGGGCGGGGGAGGCGAACATGGCGTTCACGTCGAAGCGTTGGATCGCGTCGGTCAGCAGGGCGGGGTCGGCAGCGCCCACGCGGCCCATGTTCATCTTCGGCACGACCACCGTGCGGCCCGCCGCGAGGTCGAACACACCCATCAGCGGCAGGGTGAGCAGGGTGGTGGTCATGTCGGCGGTGAAGTGGCCGCTCTCGACGCCGTATGCCATTCCCCGCAGCATGCCGACGGTGATCTCGACCGGCTTGGCCGGGCCGGTACTGCCGGTGGTGTAGCCGATCAGCGCGAGGTCCTCCGGCCGGGACTTCAGCGGAGGCAGCTGCGGCAGACCTGCACCGAGGGCGGTCAGCTCCTCGAGACCGCTGCCGCTCCCACCCACCTTGATCACGCTCTGCACACCGGCGAAGGCACGCGGGCGCAGGCGCCGGAGGAGGTGCGCGGACGGTACGCCGATGAACGCGTGGACACCCACCCGGTGGATGCAGTCCAGCATGCGGCCGAGCCCCATGCCGGGATCGACCACCACCGGAACCGCGCCGATGTGCATCAAGGCGAAGACCAGGGTGAGCAGGTCGGCGCCAGGAGTCACCAGCAAGGCGGTACGGGTCCCGCGCCCGATGCCGTGCTCCTTGAGACCGGCGGCGCACGCGGTGACCTCGGCGGCGAACTCGGCATAGCCGACCGTGGTGTAGGCGGGCCGGCCCGCTGACTCCCGCCGCTCGTCCGGATGGATGACGGCCGGCTGGTCCGGAGTTCGGAAGGCGTGCCGGGCAAGCAGTTCGGGCAGGAACGCGCCCTGGCGCAGGCCGGTCGTGGTGCCGGGCATCAGAGCGCTGCTCCCGCGGTGCCGCGGGTCAGGTGGTAGAGCGAGGCTGCCGAACTCAGCCCCGCACCCACGGCGAGGAAGAGGAGCCGGTCACGGCCCGCCAGTCTGCCCGCGTCCTGAGCCTGCCGGAAGGCGTAGGTGAGTGCCGAGCTGTGCGGGTCGCCCTGGAGGCCTTCGACGGTGACGGCCGCATCGGACGCCAGCCCCAGGCGTTTGGCGAGGCCGGCGGCGAAGCCGGGCGACGGCTGGGAGGTGATCAGCAGTGTGCGGTCGAGGGCCGCCGCCGGCGCCTCGGCGGCGTCCGCTCCGTACTCGGCCGCCAGAGTGCCCCGTACCGAGTCGACCGCAAGATCGAGCATGCGCTCCAGTACGTCACTGTCGCGGTCGACAGTGACGTTACTGCGGCCCCCGGAGCCGACCTCGTACAGGGGCAGATACCCGTTCACGCCGTGCGCGCCCGGCAGCGACCGGTGGTGCACCCGGCCGAAGCCGCGGGCGTCGTCACTGCGTTCCAGCAGCAGTGCCGCACCCGAGGCGGCGTACGGGAACTCGGGGGTGCCTGCCCTTGCCGGGTCCGTCGAGGGGTGGGTGTCGGCCGAGACGACCAGTACCCGGCGGGTGCTGCCCGCTGCCAGCAGCGCACCGCCGGCCTGGACGGCGTTCAGGACGCCGCAGGCCCCGTTCATCAGGTCGAACGAGAACGCGGCCCGCCTGTCGGTGGCGTGGAGGTAGTCCAGGTTGATGCCGATGCGCTTCTGGATGAGCGCGGCGACGGACGGCTCGCAGATGTTGGAGTCGCGGTAGACGCCGACGTTGATCAGCACATCGACGTCCGCGGGCGTGAGACCCGCCTCTTGGAGGCAGGCGCTGCCGGCGGCCGCGGCGTATCCGATCGCGCTGCCGGCGTCACCTGCCGGGCTGACTGCGGTGGAAGTGATGACGGTGGCCATGTCATACCTCCAGCGAGGAGACGGTCGCGGACAGGAAACCGGTCACCACGCCCGAGGCGGCGGGCACGAGGAGGATCTTGGACCCCTTGGGTATCCGGCGTTCGGCGAGTGCCTGGTGCAGCACCAGGTAATGGGACGTGGTCGCGGTGTTGGCGAACTTCTCGAGGATCGACAACGACTGCGGCATCGGCGATTCGAAGATGTTCTCGCCCACGTGGTTCATGAAATCGATGAACCGGCTGCCGACCTGGTGCTGGACGACGAAGTCGTACCCCTCTTCGGCGAATCGGCGGCCGTCTTCGGCCAGTTTGTCGCGGTGGAAGGTCGGCCACAGCGCGAGGCGGTCCTCGGCGTGCATCATCTTGTTGTTGGTGTACATGGCCAGATCGCCGGTGTCGTCGCTGGGCATGCCCAGGCACAGATGCGAGTACTCAGAGCAAGTCATCAGTTCGATGTCGTGAATGACGTCGGCGTCGTCGGTGGCGCGGTCGACGACCACGGCGACGGCCGAATCGCCGACGGACAGAGACGCGAACTGAGGGTCCCTGCTGTCTTCCATCTCGCGCGCGGCGGTGAAGGCGATCGGGGTGATGTGCTCGCCACTGAGCACAAGACCGCTGCGCACCTCACCGGACCGGATCATCCGGTCCAGCAGATAGACCCCTGTCATCATGCCCGCGCAGGCATTGGACACGTCGAAGTGAATGGCACGGCTCGCGCCGAGCTCCTGGGCGATGCGATGGGCGAACGACGGCTCGAACTGCTGGCGCCGGCCGTCCGTCGTGCGGCTGATGGAGCAGGAGATCACGATGTCGATCTCGTCGGCGGTGTAGCGCGATCGGTCCAGGCAGTCGCGGGCTGCCGAGACTGCCATCGTCAGGCAGTCCTCCGGGAGTTCGGCGGTGTCGTCCGCGACACGGCGCTCGGCCATTCCCGTGATTTTGAAGAGGTCGACTTCCGGAACCTTCTCCATGTGTGCGAGGAGTTCCGGAGTACTCATGACCGCCGAGGGGAGATACGCCCCGATGGACTCTAAGCGACTGCTGTGCACAAACCTCTCCCGAATATTCCTTGTTCACGCGGCGCACCGACCCCGGTGAAGGTGAGCAGGTGTCAGGCAACTTCTATCTGCGCCGTGTTCTTGGGCGGTGAAGGCCTCAATACGTTCTGGTTTCACCGCTTCGCGCCGGCCTGGTCCCGCTTCGGGGAAACCCGGATTTCGGGTGGGCGCTGCCGCTCGATGACGTTAGCGCACCCGCCAGTTGGGTCTCGCGCTGCGAGGCTGTGATGATCACCACTCGTCGCTCACCAAGGGTCGCTGTGTGTGAGGAAGGCGCCAGCGGCCGATCACGGCGACCGATCGGGCACGCGCCCTGCCCAACTCCCGGACGTCCGGGCTCGATTGCGGCACAGGGTGCCGGGCCCTGGCATGCGCGGCTGCCGGGGCCTTTCACGGTCAGGCTCCCGTCGTCGAGCCGGGGCGGATGATCATCAGGACGGTCACCACCGCCCACAGCAGGTTGAACATGCCTGTGAACATGGCCAGCCGCACCGTGTGGCTCGGCTGAACCGGGACGGCTGCCCCGTCCAGCTGTTCCAGCAGGGCTTCCTGGCGGGGCAGGACCAGCAGGCCCAGCACACCCGCCGCGGCTGCGGTCAGCACGATGGAGACGATCAGCCACGTGTCGCCGAGAACACCAAGGCCGGCGGCGGTGGCGAAGCCGAACACCGGCACGGCCAGACCGATGCCGCCGTAGACGCGGCAGATGCGGTGCAGAAGACGGACCGTTCCCAGCGACGCGGCATGGTGCCCGGCGGCCTGGGCGCGGCGGGCGGCCGGCGGAAACATGCTGGCGGCAACCGTCACCGGTCCGACGGCGATGATCGCGGCCAGGACGTGGAGGGAGAGGAAGAACTTCGTCATCGCAGGGCGCCGCCGGGCTCAGGATCCGTGGAGGTGACGCGCTCGCCACTGACCCTGCTGCCGGGCAGCCGGCCGGCCTTGGCCTTGCCGCCGAGCCGGTCTCCGTCGACGGTGAGGCTGAAGACGAGATGTAGTCGCATGGGCTTGGTGATCGACTGGCGGTAGGTCACCGTGTCGCCTCGGACGGTGATGTCGGTCAGCGGGACCTCTTCTCCGGACCGGACGTCCTCGGCGGTGCCGTGCCAGGCGCCGTCGGGCTGCGCGGTCAGCTGCACGCGGGCCTGCTGCTTGCCCAGCGGTGTGTCAATGGTCAGGTTCCAGTTGCCTTCGGCAGTCATGGTGCGGGGGTTCTTTCGGTAGCGGGAGGTCAGAAGGTGAGAGCGGGGGCGGCGCCACGGGTGGACCAGACGGTGCCGCGGCGCTCGTGCTCGAAGAGCTTCTCCACGCTGCGCGCGATCTGTGGGCCGACCTCGCGCTCCAGGACGTAGAGCGCGACGTCCAGGCCCGAGGTCACGCCGCCGCCGGTGATCAGGTTGCCGTCGTCGACGATGCGGGCATCGACGGCGATGGTGCCGGTGGCGTCGAGCACGTCGAGTCCCAGACGGTTCGTGGTGGCGGGCCGGCCCTCGGTGAGCCCGGCCATGGCGAGGATCAGCGAGCCGCCGCAGACGGTGGCGACGAGTGTGTCCACGCGCTCGAGCGCCTCCTTGGCCAGGCGCGGCAGATCCGTCTCCAGACTGCGGCCGAGGATGACCGTGATGGCGGTCGCCTGCTTCTCCTCGCTCAGTTCCCCGGGGCTGCGCACGTCGCCGGCGGCGCCCGGCAGAACGATGACATCCGCCCGCTCGGGGTCCAGGAGGGCGGTGGCCTTCAGACTCAGCGGCGGGAGGCCGCTGGGCACGTCACGCGCCCCCTCCGCGGAGACGAGCTCCACCCGCACGGCACCCTCGGTGAGCATCCCCGCGGAGTGAAGGACCTCGTAGGGGGCGATGACATCCAGTGGGTCGAAGCCGTCGAACAGAACGAACTGGGCGAGCATCCGCAGGGTCTCCTTCGTCGCGATCGGGCGTTGCCACGCCAACGCTAGGAGGACGATCAACGAGTTCCCATGGGCATTGATGACAACTTCCCACGGATTCTCGCCAGGCCTCTGACATGGGGTTCTGTGAAAGCAGCCATGTGCAGAGGCCTTCTTCCCTGTGGCGGGAACCTGACTATCGTGTGCTGCATGCATACGGTGGCAGTTCTTGCTCTGGACCATGTGGTGGCATTCGACATGGCCACACCCGTCGAGGTGTTCGGACGCACCCGGCTCCCCGACGGACGACGCCCCTACCGCGTCCGCGTCTGTTCCCCCACCCCTGAGGTGAGAACGGAGGCCTTCGCCCTGCGGGTCTCCTGGGGCCTGGAGGCGCTGGCGGAGGCCGACACGATCATCGTGCCGGGCTGCTCGGAGCAGGCACCGCCCCCGTCCCAAGAGGTCCTGGACGCACTGCGAGCCGCGGCGGCGGCAGGCACCCGGATCGCGTCGGTGTGCGCGGGCGCCTTCGTCCTGGCCGCAAGCGGACTGCTGGACGGACTCAGCGCCACCACGCACTGGGTCGCCGCCGACCAACTGGCCCGGCAGTTCCCGCTCATCGATGTGCAGCCCGACGTCCTCTACGTCGACAACGGGCAGATCCTCACCTCGGCCGGGGCCGCCGCAGGCCTGGACCTGTGCCTGCACATGATCCGCCGTGATCTCGGCTCTGCCGTTGCCGCCGACGCAGCACGCCTTTCCGTGATGCCCTTGGAACGCGAGGGCGGACAGGCGCAGTTCATCGTCCACGAGCAGCCACCCGTGCCGCAGGGCTCGGCCCTGCAGCCCGTTCTGGACTGGATCGAGGACAACCTCGCCAAGGACCTCACGCTGGATGTCATGGCCGAACGTTCCGGAATGAGCGGCCGCACGTTCAGCCGCCGCTTCCGTGAACAGCTGGGCACCACACCCCTGCAATGGCTGCTGCGGACCCGTGTGCGGCGGGCCCAGTATCTGCTGGAGAACACCGACCACTCCGTCGAACGCATCGCCCAGCAGGCAGGATTCGGATCACCGACAGCCTTCAGGGAACGTTTCCGGCGGGTCGTGGGCACCACCCCGCAGGCGTACCGCTCCGCCTTCCACGGACGCCGGTCCACGCAGCCGCTCGGTGCCGTGGCGAGCGCGTGATCGCACCGGCGCCCGGTCCGGACCCTGCACCGCCACGCCGTCGCCGCGTAGGAGCTGTCCGAGTCCGCAATCGACACCGTGCCGCCGCCCTGGCCGCCGGGGGGATGGTCGAACATGAACGAGGGACGGTGCGAGTGATGTGGTCCGAGGAGCAGCACCATCGGCTACCGCGCGGGTGCGTCAAAGGGCTGCGCAAGTGGTCGCGGCGGCAGCCGCGTTCACGCCGAACGTGTCCCCGGGCCCGCCGATTCGCCGTGATCACGGACGCTCGCCGCCAGGACGCGCCGACGCACAGCTCACGATGCGCGCCAGCCGCTCCAGCGCAGGACCGAGACCTCGACCACCGGTCCGTCGGGTGGCCGGCCGGCGTACTGCCGGTACTTCGCCGTGAGCAGCTCGATGCAGCGGGCTGTTTCGGGGGAGTGGTCCGGTGACGGGAGCACTCGGGCTGCGCCGTCGGCCCGGGCCCACCACAGGCGGTCCCAGTCCTCCTCGTAGTGGTCGGCGAGCAGGCAGACCGACGGGTTGGCGGCGATGTTGGCCAGGCGTTTCAGCCGTGTCGTCCGCTTCGGTTTGTGGTCCACGGCCAGCACCACCGTGTCGCCGTCCACGGCGAACACCACCGGTACCAGGTGCGGGCGGGCTGCCGTGTCGGCCGTTGCGAGGTGGGCGATGCGCGCCGCTGCGAACCGCTTCCGTGCCTCAGCGCTCGTCAGAGCGGGCATCGCACCCCTTCCCGGCAGTCCCGCCGTTCACGGCGGTCAGGGGGTCCTGGGCTCACCGGTACCGGGCAGCGAGTTCGGCCAGCCGGTCCAGGTGCTCCAGGGTCTCCCGTTCGGGCAGGGTCGGCACGTAGAACAGCAGCCGCTCGACGCCGAGACTGCCGTATCCCTCGACCTGCTCGGGATCGTCGGGAACCGCGTACACCGTCACCGGCACCTCTCGGTCGGCAAGGGCCCGTAGCCGCTCGATCTGCGGTCCGAGCTCCTGCGGCGGCGCGCTGCCGGCCAGCCACGCGTCCCCGAACTCCGCCACCCGCCGGAACGCGCCCTCGCCGCCGCCCACGTAGATCGGCGGGTGAGGGCGCTGCACGGGCTTGGGCCAGGCGAAGACCGGATCGAAGTTCACGAACTCGCCGTGGAACTCGGCCCTCTCCGAGGTCCACAGCTCTCGCATGGCGCGCAGCCGCTCGTCGGTGAGCCGGCCGCGGGTGGCGGGGTCGGTGCCGTGGTTCCTCATCTCCTCGCGGTTCCAGCCGACACCGACGCCGAAGATCACGCGGCCGCCGGAGACCAGGTCGAGCGAGGCCACCTCCTTCGCCGTGGTGATCGGGTCGCGCTGCGGGACCAGCGCGATGCCGGTGCCCAGCAGCAGCCGTTCGGTCACCACACCGATCGCGGTCAGGGCGACGAAGGGGTCGAGGGTGCGGTAGTAGATCTCCGGCAGCTCACCACCCATCGGGTAGGGCGTCCGGCGGTCCGCCGGGATATGGGTGTGCTCAGCGATGAACAGCGAGTCGAACGCCCGCTCTTCAAGCGCGGGGCCGAGCGAGGTCGGGCTGATGCCCTGGTCGGTGATGAAGGTCGAGACTCCGAATTTCACGACGGCTCCGTCGAGGGTCGAGTGCGGGAAGGCGTAGGAGGCACAGATCTGCTGACTACCCGCCCCGGGCGGCGCCGCTTCCATGACCACCCGGGTGAACCAGCGGGCAGCAGGTCCCGGGAGAACGGGGAGTGAGCGCTTCGGCAAGGACCGCTCCGCGGAGGCGCCTCTGCCGTGCGGGCTGAGGCCAAAGGCATTGCCCGCACCCGCAGCAGCCGGGCGTTCCGCGGCTACTCCGCCGTGGTGGCCGTCTGCCGGCCCACTTCGCGATGGGTGGCGGCGAGTACCCGGCGCATGTAGCGGCGACCGCCCGGTACCCGGCCGACACCGACCTGCGCTCCCTGATCAAGGACTTGCGGGGCGTCAGTGCTGACTTCGCACACCTGTGGGACTCCGGAATCGTCGGCGTCCATGAGTCCGACACCAAGATCGTCCACCACCCCGGCGTCGGAACGCTCACCCTCGACTGCGACGTGCGCATGGCTCCGGGCAGTGATCTGCGCGTCGTCGCCTACACGGCCGTCCCCGGCAGCGACGCCGCGGACAAGCTCGGACTCCTGCGCGTCATCGGCACCCGAGCCATGACCGAGGACAGCTTCCCGGCGTAGCGGCCGGCGGTGCCCGCCCGACGGTCCAGGTCCGCCGTTCTCGTCGTGGACCGTCCGTCACATAGCGGCCGGAACGAGCGATTCCGACAACAAGCGAACAGGGTTGACGTTTTTCGGCCATTGCGGGACCGGTGGCGCACTGTGCGCAATCAGCAGCTGTCGCGGCGTGGCTGCGGCGGGCGGCTGCTGTCCCGAGATGGGTCGCGCATGCGTCATTCATCCGGACGTAGCCCCCATCTGGCGAAATATTTCCTGACCTGACGCCAAAACGGTGAAGGAAATGACCGAAAGTGATCATCCGCTTTTGACTGCCGATCGGCCGTACGGTGAGTGTCGTTCACATGCCCGTAACACCCCGAGCCGCCGACGGCGGCCCGCTGCGTATGCGTGACTTCCGTCTGCTGCTCGCCGGAGCGGCCGCCGGACAGCTCGGAGCCCACGTCACCCTCGTGGCCCTGCCCCTCGTGGCCGTGCTCGAACTCGAGGCGTCCGCCTTCCAGGTGGGTCTGCTGACGGCCGCCGAGACCGCCGCGTTCCTGCTCATCGGCCTGCCCGCCGGCGCCTGGACCGACCGTATGCGCAAGCGGCCGCTGATGATCCGGGCCGACGCGGTACGCGCCGCGGCCATGGCCAGCATTCCCGTCGCCGCGCTCGCCGACGTCCTGACGATGGCCCAGCTGTACGTCGTCGCCCTGATCACCGGCGTGGCGACCGTCTTCTTCGACGTGGCTCACCAGAGCTTCCTGCCCCAGCTGCTGTCCAGGGAACAGCTCGTCACGGGCAACGGGGCACTGGAGACGGTCCGTTCATCGGCGCAGGTGACGGGCCCAGGGCTCGGCGGCGGACTCGTCCAGTTGCTCGGAGCCCACCTGGCCATCGTGGCCGACGCCGTCGGCTATGCCCTGTCCGCTCTGTTCCTCCTCGGCATCAAGCAGCCGGAGAGCCGCCCCGAGCCGGTACCGGGCGCCTCCCTGCGCAAGGACATCGGCGAGGGCGTGCGCTTCGTCACCGGTCACCCGCTGCTGCGTGTCATCGCCCTCACGACCGGCCTCGCCAACTTCTTCACCGCGGTGCTCATGGCCACCCAGACCGTCTTCCTGGTCCGGGTGCTCGGGCTGGAGCCGGGTGCGGTCGGCCTTGTGCTGTCCGCCTCGGCGGTCGGCGGGCTCGCCGGTGCGTTCTGCGCGGGCACGCTCGCCTCCCGGCTCGGCCAGGCCCGGATCATCTGGCTGTCCGCGCTCGCCACCGGCCCGTTCGCACTTCTGTGGCCGCTGTCGGGGAACGGGGCGGGCGGCGCGGCCCTGTTCGCCATCGGCTCCGGTGTCGTCTCCTTCGGCGCCGTCGTCTACAACGTCGCCCAGGTGAGCTTCCGCCAGGCCCTGTGCCCGCCCCGGCTGCTGGGCCGGATGAACGCCACGCTGCGGTTCCTCATGTGGGGCACCCTCCCGCTCGGTGCCCTGCTGGGCGGCGCCCTGGCCGACAGCTTCGGCCCGCGCACCGCGCTGGCCTGGTGCGCGGCGGGATTCCTCGCCGTACCACTGCCGCTGCTCCTGTCCCCGCTCAGCCGGATGCGTGACCTGCCGGTGGCCGAGGACGCTCAGGACGCGACCGCTCACGACACCGAGGACCGGACCGCGTCCGTCAACTGACCCGCCCTTGCCCTACCCAGAACCCGCCTTCGCCTTTCGGACGGCGCGCCCGGACCTGCCCTCGCCTCACCCATGGCCGCCGCGCCCTGCCCGGTCGGCCTGGCCACGACAGAGAGGATCACGTGCTCAGCATCACCGGCCAGTACCTCGCCCGCTACCGGCAACTCGGTACCGGCAGCGGGGCCGAAGCCCTGCTTCCCGTCACCGGAGCCCAGCGCCGCTTCGTACTGGTGCGTTCCCTCGACCCCGCCGGGCGACCGGACCTGGTGCCGATGTTCTTCGCGTTCCCGCACGGCACCGTCGACGTGGAGCGTCTCACGGCGGCCGGGAACCGTCTCGCCGCCCGGCACCCCGTCCTGCGCGCCCGGCCGGTCGTCGTCCGCGGTACGCCCGTGCTCCGACCGGAGCAGCCGGACGTACCCGTGACCCGGGTGCCTTGCGCCCCGCGGGAGACCGCAGCAGCGGCGCTGCGCCGTGTCCTCGGTGACTGGGCCCCGCAAGGCTCGCCGCTGCGGATGTTCCTGGCCCAGGACGAGGCACACACCGGCGACGAGACGCTCGCCGTCGTCCTGGACCACAGCGCCTGCGACGGCCGGTCGCTGGCCCGCATCGTGGAGGAACTCGGCGCCGCCTATGCCGGGAGCACCGACGCCGAAGGACCGTCCCCCGCCGAGACCGCCGCCGAGCTGGCCGCCTACCGGGAAGCGGTCCTGCTCCAGCTGGACGCCGAGGACCGTGCCACTTCGCCCTCCGCGATGGCCTACTGGGGCGAGCGGCTCCGCGCCGTACGCGATCAGGCCCCCGCGCCGCGGCCGGAGCGCCCGACCGCCGGGACACTGCCGAGCGGCTCGGCCGAACTGCAACTGCCGTCCTCCGCCGGCTCAGTGCCGTTCCCCGATCTGCTCGACGCCTGCCGGGCGGCCGCGCGGGTGCTGTACGGACCGGGCCATGC
Organism: Streptomyces sp. NPDC006208; assembly: GCF_040613775.1. Classification (NCBI taxonomy): domain Bacteria; kingdom Bacillati; phylum Actinomycetota; class Actinomycetes; order Kitasatosporales; family Streptomycetaceae; genus Streptomyces; species Streptomyces sp. NPDC006208. Next base: position 120,111 of record NZ_JBEXSW010000005.1, read on the forward strand.
GGTGCCGCTCGGCTACCCGTGGGGTGGTCGCCCGTCCGGCGCCGCTCCGGTCCTCGGCTGCTTCCTCAACACCGTGGTCTTCCCGGCCGTGACCGGGCAGAGCCCTGCCGCGGAGGTGACGGCCGACGCATGGTGGGACGATCTGGACCGGGCCGACACCCCCTTCGACGCGGTGGTGCACGCCGCCCGGGCCGCCGGCTCCGCCTGGACCGGCCGGCTCGACGGCCTGCTGACCGTGGACGACGCCCGCCAGCGCCCGCCGCTCCGCCTGGGCGGTGTGGCAGGCCGCGAGATCCAGGTCGACGGCAGAGCGGTACGCGGCCCCTTCGCCGTGTCCGTCACCCAGGGCTCCGCACTGCAGCTGCGCATGGTGTGGGACCGCGCGGTCCTCGACGACCACACCGCCGAGCACGCCTTCGCCGCGCTGGCCGACTCGGTCAGGGCGTCGTCCCGCACAGCAACCTGACGCGCCGGCCCCGGTGACCGGGCCCGGCAGCCCGCGGGCTGTGGCCCGTACACCTCTCGACCGCTCCGTCCGCTTCAGAGCCGAACAACCGGGCCATGCCACGCGATCCGCGGACCGCCCGTGCGAACACCGCCGGACACGACCGTGCCCGGCCGACAGAAGACCGACCCGACAACCTCAGGGATCGCCCATGCTTCCCCTCTCCTCCTCACAGGAGATCGTCTGGCTGCACGAACAGGTGCAACCGGGCAGCCGTGCCTACAACTTCACCGCAGCGCTCGACCTGTGGGGCACCCTCGACATCGATGCCCTGCGCCACGGGCTCACCGCTGCACTCGGCCGGCACGCCGGTCTGCGGCTCGAACTCGTCGCCGTCGAAGGGGCGATGCCCGGGCAGCAGGTCGCCCGGACCTGCGCGCCGCGCCTCCACACGGTCGACTTCCGCGATGAGGACGACCCGGAAACGGCGTTCCGGGAACTGCTGCGCACCGAGGCGGAGACGCCGCTCGACACCTTCCAGGCGCCGCTGCTGCGGTGGACCCTGGTCCGGCTCGCGGACGACCTGCACCGCCTCATCCATGTCGAGCACCATCTCATCCACGACGGCCACTCGTTCGCGATCCTGCTCAGGGACGTCTTCAGCGTCTACCGAGGCCATGTTCTGGGCGAGCCGGTCGCGCTGCCGCCCGCTTCCTCGTACGCCGACCACGTCCGTGCCCAGGCAGAGTCCCCGTTCCCGCCGGAGAGCCTGGACCACTGGACGGCCGAACTGCGGGACGTCGCCCATGACATGCCGCTGCCCGGACTGACCCGGCCCGGCGCGCGGCGACGGCACCACGGCGGACAGCTGCGCCAGTCGATCGGCGCGGACCTGGCCGAGCGGCTGCGCGAGCACGCCCGCTCGCGAGGACTCACCCCGTTCGCCACCCTCCTCGGACTCTTCGCCGAGCTCCTGCGCCGGCACAGCGGCCGCTCGCAGATGGTCGTCGGCACCGCCGTCGGCAACCGCCCGCGCGGCTTCGAGGACGCCGTCGGCATGTTCGTCAACACCATCCCGCTCCCACTCCGACTGGATCCCGCAGCCCCGGCCGAGGACACCATGGACGAGGTGACCGACACCCTCATCCGGGCCCTGCCGCACCAGGAGGTGCCGGTCCAGGAGCTGACCCGCGCGCTCGGTATGCACACCTCGGGCGCCGACAACCCCCTCTTCAGCGTCATGTTCAGTGCGCACGACGCCGAGCTCCCGCAGATCGAGGTGCCCGGCCTGGACATCACGCTCTTCGAGGGGTTCAACACCGGCACCACCCGGTTCGACCTCGACGTGGTGCTGCTGCCGGACGACCGGCGCGGGGTCACCCCCCGACACGGCGCCGCAGGCATGACGCTCGTCTGGGACTACGACGCCGACCTGTTCGGTGAGGACGTGGCGAAGCTGCTCGCCGGACGGTTCCTGGACCTGCTGCGGTCCTACCTCGACGCCCCCGGCACAGCCTTGGCCGACCTGGCGCCCGCGCGCCCCGAGGACACCCCGCCGCCCGCCGCCGCGCAGGCTCGGCAGGAGGGCGACCCGCTCGACCCGGCCGCCGCCCACGACCCGGCCCTGCCCGCCCTGCTGATCGGTGCCCGCCGCATCACCTACGGCGACCTGGACAACCAGGTCGACTCGCTCGCCCGGCGGCTGCGCGACGCCGGAGTGACGGCTGGTCAGCCCGTGGCAGCCGTACTGCCCCGAGGCGCCGACTCGGTCGTCACCCTGCTGGCCTGCCTGAGGACCGGCGCCGTGTACTGCCCGCTCTCGCCGTCCGATCCGCAGGCCCGCCTCGAACTGCTGCTGAACCGGCTGGCTCCGGCGCTGGTCCTGACCTCCTCCGACAGCTCCGTGACGATCCCGGACGGCCTGCCCGCGGCCACGGTCGGCACTCCGGTGCTGCCCCGGGCGCGCGCGGCCGAAGTGGTGCCCGGCACCTCGTACATCATCCACACCTCCGGCTCCACAGGCGTTCCCAAGCCTGTCGCCGTCGGCCGAGCGGCACTGGAGCACCATCTGACCGCGGCCGCCGACCGCTTCGGACTGGGCCCCGGCGACCGGGTCCTGCTGTTCGCCCAGCCGTCGTTCGACGTGGCGCTCGAAGAGGTGCTGCCGTCGCTCCACGCCGGGGCCTGCCTCGTCGTCCCCGAGCACGAGGTGCCCACCGGAGCCGAGCTCACCGGTCTGCTGGCCGCCTCCCGCGTCAGTGTCGCCAACCTGCCCACGAGCTACTTCCTCGCCACCCGCGAGGAGATGCGGCCCGCGTTGCGCGACGGCAGCTGGACGCCGCGACTGCTCGTGCTCGGCGGCGAACGCCTTCCCGCCGATGCGATGCGGGACTTCCTGGCCGACACCGACGCCACTGTGCTCAATGTGTACGGCGTCACGGAGGCGGCCATCAGCTCCACCGTCCACGAGATCACCCGCGACGCCCTCACCGACGGCGCGGAGATACCCCTGGGCACCGAACTGCCCGGCGAGCGGGTGCACGTCCTGGACGCCCACCACCGGCCGCTGCCGACCGGGGCGGTCGGCGAACTGGCCGTGGCGGGACCGGGACTCGCCGAGGGATACGTCGGCAACCCGCAGGCCACGGCCGCTCGTTTCGTCTCCGTCGACGCGCTCGGCGGCGAGCGGGTCTACCTCACCGGAGACCTCGGCTACCGGGGCCTCGACGGGCTGCTGTACTTCCTGGGGCGCCGCGACAACCAGATCAAGCTGCGCGGCCACCGCATCGAGCTGGAAGAGGTGGAGGCCTCGGCGTCCGCGGCGCTCGGCGGCCGGTCCTGCGCCGTCGTGCTCGACCGGGAAGCTCCCGGCGGACCCCGGCTCGTCGGCTTCCTGGAGAGCGCCGACGCGCACGAGTCGTGGGACGAGCAGGCGCTCCACGCCGAGCTGAGCCGGCGGCTGCCCGGCGCCCTCGTGCCGGCCCGCTGGGCAAAGCTGGACACCATGCCGACCCTGGCCGGAGGCAAGCCCGACCGGGTGGCGCTGGCCCGCCTGGCCGCCGCGCTCGAGCCCGCCTCGCCCGAGGAACCGGCCTTCCGTGAGCCGGCCGACCCCGGCGATCCGATGACCGCACTGCTTGCTGAGGGCTGGCGTGAAGTGCTGGGCCACAGCCGCTTCGACGAGTCCTCCCACTTCTTCCGGACCGGCGGCCACTCCCTGCTCGCCGCCCAGCTCGCCGCCTGGCTGGAGCCGCGGCTCGGGGAGCGCCCGCCGCTGCGGCTGCTCTTCCAGAACCCCGTGCTCGCCGACCAGGCCGGTGCCCTCGCGGCCGCCACCACCTCGACGGAGTCGTGATGACCCAGTCCCTGACCGCCCCGACCACCACCGCCGCGCCGCTCAGCATCGCCCACGGCGCCGCCGCTGTGGGCACCGGAGTGCTCACCCGCTTCGAGGAATGGGTGAGCCGAACCCCGCAGGCCCCTGCGGTGATCGACGGCACCCACACCTGGACCTACCAGGATCTCGACACCGCGGCCACGCGGGTCGCCGCCGCACTGGGCGACCGCGTACGCCCCGGGGACCTGGTGGGCGTCTGCCTCGACCGCTCCGCCGCTCTCGTGGTGACCGCCGTCGCCCTCGCCCGGATGGGCGCCGTCTACCTGCCGCTGGGCCCCCGGCCCGGGCAGCGCCGCACCGACGCCGTCACCGAGGACCTGAACGTCGTCTGCCTCATCGGTGCCCCGGAGGTCCTGCCACCCCGGCACCGGGCCGCCGACCAGGTGCCCCTGGCGCTGCCCGGCGAGGGCACCAACGCAGCGGCCACGGTCGTCGCCGCCTTCGCCGCGCCCGGCCCCGACGCCCGCCGCGCTCCCGCCGGAACGTTCTACGCCGTACTGACGTCCGGCTCCACCGGCCGCCCCAAGGCGGTCGCCGTCGCCGAACCCTCACTCGCCGCGCTGCTCGACTGGTACCGCGCCGAGACCGGCCTCGCCCGCGGTGACCGGCAGTCCCTGCTCATCGGGGTCGCGTTCGACCCGCACCTGCTGGAGCTGTGGGCCGGGCTCACCTCCGGCGCCGCGCTCGTCCCCGCCCCCGACGACGTCCGCTGGGACCCCGCCGTGCTCACCGACTGGTGGCGCGACGCCGCCGTGACGGTCTCCGTCGGGGCCACCCCGATGATCGAGCCGCTGCTGGACCGTCCCTGGCCGCAGGACCTGACACTGCGTCATCTGATCGTCGGCGGCGACCGGATGCGGCGGCGTCCGGGCAGCGACGTCACGGCCACCGTCCACAATGCGTACGGGCCGGCCGAAGCCAGCGTCGTCACCACCACGTACGCGATGCGCGGCACCGAGCGGCTCGCCGGTGAGCAGTCGCCGCCGCCCATCGGACGTCCCGTACCGGGCGTGACCGTTGTCGTCACCTCGGACGACGGCCGGCCCGTCGCACGCGGCGAGGACGGCGAACTCCGCATCGGGGGAACCTGCCTGGCGATCGGCTACCTCGACCCCGAACTCACCGCCCGCCGTTTCACCGCTCCGCCCGAGGGTCTGGACCTGCCTGGTGTCGACCGGCTCTACCGCACCGGTGACCGTGTACGGATGACGGCCGAGGGACAGCTGGAATTCCTCGGTCGCCTCGACGACCAGGTGAAGATCAGCGGCGTCCGTGTCGAACCGGCCGAAGTGGAAGCCGCGTTCGAACAGGACCCGGCAGTGCACAGCGCCGTCGTCACCGCGCCCCGCACCCCCGACGGCCACACCCGCCTCGTCGCGTACGTGCGCCCTGCCACCGGAGCCGCCCCGGACACCGACGCGCTTGTGGCTGCGGTACGGGCCTGGCTCCCCGAGCAGGCCGTGCCCTCCGCCGTCCGGATCGTGGACGCCTACCCCCTGGACGCCAACGGCAAAGTGGACCGGGCCGAGCTGACCCGCCGGGCAGCTGCCGACGACACGCCCGGCGCCGACGACCTGCCCGGCGACGCCACGCTCACCGAGCTGCTCGTGCTGCGTGCCGTACGCGACCTCCTCGGCCGCCCCGGGACCGCTCTCACCGACAACTTCACCGACGCCGGAGGCACCTCGCTCGTCGCCGCCCGGTTGCTGACGGCCATCGAGCAGGAGACCGGCGTACGGCTGCGCGCCCCCGAACTGCTGCGTCAGCCGGACCTGCGAGCCGTGGCCGTCCTCGTCGACAAGCGCCGCGCCGGTGCGCGGCAGACGGGAGCCTGACATGACCCTCCTCGACCTGCACACCCACGACACCCGGAAGGACGGCTCCATGCCTGCCGGCCGCATCCAGAGCGCCCCGGCGGGGGCGCCGCCCGCGCCCCGTGCAGCGCTGCCCGCCCTCGTGGCCCGGCATGCCGAACGCACCCCGGACGCGCTCGCCGTCGCCGACGGCGACACCACGCTCACCTACGCACAGCTCGTCACCCGTGCCCGCGCGCTCGCCGCCCATCTGCGCGACAACGGGGTGCGCCGCGGCGACCGGGTGGCGCTGCTGATGCCCCGCTCGGCCGGCACGGTCGTTGCCCAGCTCGCACTGTGGTCGGCGGGCGCCGTGTGTGTGCCCCTCGACCCGGCACATCCGCGCCCGCGCACCGAGGCCATGACCGCTGACGCGGGTGTCACCCTGACCGTCGGCGACCGCAAGCTGCTCGAATCGGCTGCGCTCACCGGCCCCACGCTGCCGCTGCCCGGCGAGGCGCTGCTCACCGGTGCCACCGTGGCGGAATCGGACCCGGACGTCACGGCGTTCATCATGTTCACCTCGGGATCCACCGGCCGTCCCAAGGGCGTCGCCGTCCCGCACGACGCCATTGCCGAACTGGTCCGTGACCCGTCCTATGTGACCATCACCCCCCGGGACCGCGTCCTCTTCCACTCACCGATGACGTTCGACGCGTCGACGTTCGAAGTGTGGGGAGCGCTCGCCGCCGGCGCCGCCGTGGTCGTGTGCACCGTCGAACGGCCTTCGTTCGAGGACCTGGCCCAGCACGTGGAACGCCACGGTGCCACCGTCGCGTTCTTCACCACCGCGCTCTTCCATCAGCTGGCCGCCCGCCGCTCCCGCGTGTTCTCCCTCCTGCGCACCGTCGTCGTGGGCGGCGAAGCCCTTGCCGCCACCCATGCCCGCCAGGTCCTGCGCGCCTTCCCCTGGCTGGAACTCGTCAACGGCTACGGCCCGACCGAGACGACCACGTTCGCCACGGCCCACCGCGTCACCGACGCCGACTGCGACGGACAGATCCCGATCGGCCGGCCGATCGCCGGCGCGAGCGCGCACATCCTGGACGACCACGGCCGCCCGGCGGGAGACGGGCAGCGCGGCGAGCTGTGGATCGGCGGCAGCCGGCTGGCCCACGGCTACGCGGGACAGCCGGAGCTCACCGCCGAACGCTTCACCCAACACCCCGAACTGGGCCGCCTCTACCGCACGGGCGACGTGGTCTCCCGCCGGCCGGACGGGGTGCTGGACTTCCACGGCCGCACCGACGACCAGGTGAAGGTCCGCGGCTTCCGCATCGAACCGGGAGAGGTCGAGCACGCCCTGCGGGACCAGCCCGACGTCGACGACGCGGCCGTCACCGTCCACCGGCCCACCGAGGACGACGCCCGGCTGGTCGCCTTCGTGGTGGCCGCACCCGGGCCCGTGCCCCGTGGGGAGGCTCTGCGCGACCGGCTCACCGCCGTACTGCCCGCCCACCTGGTCCCGGACAGCATCACCGCCGTCGAGCGGCTGCCGCTCACCGCCACCGGCAAGGTCGACCGCCGCGCGCTCGCGAGTCTCGCCGGCTCGGCGGGAACCGGCGCGCCCGCCGAGCCGATGACACCACTGGAGCAGGCCGTGGCCGACATCTGGAGCCGGGCGCTGGGCACCGACGTCACCCGGCCGGACGCCGACTTCATCGCCCTCGGCGGACACTCCCTGCTCGCCCTCGTCGTGACCGACGACCTTCGCGAGGAACTGGGCGTGGAACTGGCACTCGCCGACTTCTTCGGCGCCCCCACGGTGGCCGGACAGGCCGCCCTCGTCGAACGCGAACTGCTCGCCGCCCACAGCGACCTGCACCCCGAAGCCCCGGAGTACGCCGATGCCCACTGACGTCCCCGCTGCTGCCGCCCGCCAGGAGGAACTGCTGCGCCGGGCACGTGCCCGCGCATCCGGACGTGGCGCGTCCGCCTCTGGCGCGCCCCCGGCCGCCTCCGAATCGGCCGGCCGGGGGCCCGCCCCGCTCTCGCACGCCCAGCGCCGCATGTGGCTGATGGACCGGCTCGGCCACGGCAGCGCCTCCTACAGCGTGCCCTTCGCCACCCGGCTGCGCGGCCCGCTCGACGTGGCCGCGCTCACCACCGCGGTGACCGCGCTCGTACAGCGTCACGAGATCCTGCGCACCCGGTACGGACAGCGGGACGGCGAGCCGTACCAGGAGACGCTTTCGGCACCCGAAGCCGTGCCCGTGCCCGTCGTGGACACCGACGAGGACGGTGCCCACGCCCTGCTGGCCGAGGAGGCGCGCCGCCCCTTCGACCTGTCCACCGGCCCCGTGATGCGCGCCCTGGTGCTGCGTCACGGGGAGCAGGACCACACGGTGCTGCTGACCTTCCATCACATCGCCATCGACGGCGGGTCCCTGGAGACGGTCGCCCGCGAACTGGCGGAGCTGTACGGGTCGGCCGTTCACGGAACCGGACCGCGGCCGCATGCAGCGCCACCGCAGTACGCCGACTTCGCACGGAACGAACTCGCCGCGGCCGGCCGTCTCGACGAGGGGCTGCGCCACTGGACCGGCCGTCTCGCGGATGCCACGCCCCCGCGCCTGCCGCGCCCCACGAAGGCGCCGTCCGACGCCGTCACCCGGCCGGCCGGCACCCGCACCGTCCCGCTCGGAGAGCAGGTGCCGCAGGCGCTGCGCGCCCTGGGCAGCGAACACCGCGCCACCCTCTTCACGGTGGCCCTCGCAGCGGCGTTCGCCGCCCTGCAGCGCCTCACCGGCAGAGACGACCTGGTCATCGGGGTCGCCAGCACCCACCGCCAAGGCGCTGCCATGCGCGAGCTCGTCGGTCTGTGCGTCAACACCCTTCCGGTACGCGTGGACACCTCCGGCGACCCGGCCTTCACGGCGCTCGTCGAGCGGGTACGGGACGCGCTGCTGGAAGCCCAGCAGTACCGGCACGTGCCGTTCGACCTCGTCCTGGAGCGGCTCGGCGCCGCCGCGCGCGACACGGACGGCACGGCGCTTGTCCGGGTCACAGCCGATGTCCTCGGCGAGCCGACGGCGCTCCATCTGCCGGGCATGGCAGGGGAGTACGTGGAAGTGGGCGTCGACGAGGCCAAGTTCGACCTCTCCTTCGGCCTGTTCGACACCGAGGTGCCCGCGGCTCTGGTGCAGTACCGCAGGACCGCGCTGGACGGCGACGCGGCGACCGGCCTCGGCACGCACTACGCGACCCTGCTCGAAGCGGTGGCGGCCGACCCGCACCTGCGGCTGTCCCAGCTCGGGGGAACGGCGCCTGCGCCCCAGGAGAGCGAGGGCAGCCGCGACCCGCAGGGCACCGGGGACACCCCGGGCGGGCACCCGGCCGAGGCGGCGCTGCGGACCCACCCCCGGATCGCCGACGCCACCGTGGCCGGGCCGGCCGGCGGGCCGCTGCTGGCGTACGCCGTTCTGCGCGAGAGTGTCGGCCCGACACCCCATGAGCTGCGCGCCCACCTGCGGGCGGCCTTGGCACCGGAGTCGGTACCGGCCGCTGTCACCCTGCTGGACTCCCTGCCGCGCACCGCCGACGGCGGGGTCGACCAGGCGCGCCTGCCCGGGATGCCGGCACCCGCCGTGCCGACGGGCCCCCGTGCCGACGCCGTCACCGAGGGCTTCACCGCGCTGCTGGGACGAGTGCCGGCACCGGACGACGACTTCTTCGCCCTCGGCGGGCACTCTCTGGTCGCCGTCCGGCTCGCCGAGCGGTTGCGGGAGGCGCTGAAACTGCCGCTGACCGGGCTCGACGTCCTCCAGGCGCGTACCCCCAGGGCGGTCACCGCCCTGCTGGACGCACGCGAGATCGAACGGGCCGCCGCCAAGGCCGCACCCGTGTCCGCCCGTCCGCGGCGCACCCGCCCGGGCACGGTCCTGGTCACCGGGGCAACCGGAGGGGTCGGCGCGTCCATTGTGCGTGAACTGGCCGCCCAGGGACGCCCGGTGCTGGCCCTGGCCCGCCCCGAGTCCGCTCACCTGGTCGCCGCGGAAGGCGTGGACGTCGTCGAGGGCGACCTCGCCGACCTGGCCGGACTGCGCCAGGCCGTCGACGGCGCGGACGCGGTCGTCCACGCCGCCTGTACCTTCACCCGGCCCGAGGTCGACGTGGCGGCCATGGAGGCCATGACCGCCGCTTGGCGGCGCGGCCCGTTCGTCTTCGTCAGCAGCGTCGACGCCTACGGGCACCCCGCCGAGGACCGGGTCGCCGAGGAGTCGGCCTCCCGGGATCCGCTCAGTCCCTATGGACGGGCCAAGCTCGACTGTGAGGCCCTGCTGCTGCGCGCGGCCGGAACCGAAGGCCGGGGCGGAGCCAGCGCCGTGCGCTCACCGATCGTGTGGGGCCCGCACGACCGGCTGCGCGACCAGCTGCGCTGGGGAGCGACGGGCATGCTCTACCAAGCCGCTCAGGAGGGCCGGCCCATCGCCCTGCCACGGCCGGGCACCGGCGGACACGCCTGGTACGGCGCGGCCTGGGTGCACGCGGCGGCCTTGGCCCGGTCCGTGACCGCCTGTCTGGACACGCCGGTGCACGGAGTCGCCAACGCCCTCAGCGGTCATGTCTCGTGGCGCGACCTCGCCACCGACCTGACCGAACTTCTCGGCAGCACCAGTCCGATCCACGAGACGGACCAGGTCCACCAGGACCTCGACCACCGCTGGCACTACGACTGCGCCCGCTTGGCCGCGCCGTTGCGTTCACAGCCGGGAGAGGACCGTCGCTCGGTCCTGTCGGCCATGGTCAACGGCGGTTCCGGGCAGGCCCTTTGACGTGACCCGGAGGAGATGCGGGCAATGAGCGCGTACGTCTCCCCACCGCGTGAGTGAGCGCAGCGAAGGGCGCCTGCCGGGCTTCGGCCCAGGTCAGGCGCCTTTCACAGACGTCTGGAGGAAGCCGGGCTGCTGCGGCGAGCCGCTCACCAGGAGGGTCTTCGCCTCACCGAGATACATGTGCGACTTGCTTGCTGACGGGTGGGAAGAGTGCGATTGCCTCGGGCGCGCACCACGTCCGTTCCCCGGTTTCTGCCCCTACGCGTTGCGCGAGCGGGATCCGGGCAACACGCTCGACACGCGTGGGAGCGGGAGCCTGGACTCCCGGCGCCCGTCAGGGATGCGTCCGCCGGAGCCGGTCACCGGAAGCCTGCTCGGAGCTGGCCGGGTGAGCGTCTTGTGGGCACGTCATCGGAGCGTCACGATAAGGAGCGTCACCCGGAGCCGTACCGGTCGAGGAGACCCCATGGACAGCGACGAGCAGCAGCCCGTGATCATCCTTGGTGTGATACCGGACCACAGCGGAATTCCGCTCGGTCAGGTGTCCGAGGAGGTGGAGATCACGGTTCTGGCGCGGGTCGGATCCGCGCGCGGCGAGACGACGTCGGCATTCCAGTCTGCGGTGTCGGCCCGGCCCTCGCCTTGAACCAGGGCCTGGGGACCGCTCAAGTGTCCGGGGAGACACGTCCGTTCCGCCAGATCGTGCTGAAGGTGCACAGCCGCTGCGACCTGGCCTGCGATCACTGCTACGTCTACCGGCACGAGGACCAGAGCTGGCGCGGCCGCCCGGTGACTATGTCCCGGGAGACCTTTCGGCTCGCGGCCTGCCGGATAGCCGAGCACGCCCGCTCGCACAGTCTGTCGCGGGTGCATGTGGTGTTCCACGGCGGTGAGCCGCTGCTCGTCGGCCGTGAGCGCCTACGCGGGTTCGCCCGCGAACTGCGCCATGCACTGGACGGGGTGAGCAGTCTCGACCTGCGGATGCAGACCAATGGGCTCCGGCTGGACGAGGAATTCTGCGCCATGCTCGCCGACGAGGGCATCGTCACCGGCATCTCGCTCGACGGCGACCGCATCTCCCACGACCGGCACCGGATGACGCCCGACGGATCCGGGAGCTACGAGGACGTGGTGCGCGCCGTACGCCGTCTCGGCGCACCCGAGTACCGGCGTGCCTTCGGAGGCATTCTGTGCACCGTCGACGTCGAGAACGACCCCGTCGCGGTCTACCGTGCACTCGCCGAACTGGACCCGCCCGCCATTGACTTCTTGCTGCCGCACGCCACCTGGGACCGCCCGCCCCGGCGCCCGCGCGGCGAGACCGACTACGCGGACTGGCTCATCGCCGTCCATGAGCGGTGGACGGCCGACGGAAAGCCGGTACCGATCCGGATGTTCGAGTCGATCACGCGTCTGGCCAACGGCGGCCTGAGCCTCACCGAGGCGCTGGGGCTCGGTAGTTCCGATTTGCTCGTGGTGGAGACCGATGGCGCCATCGAACAGGCGGACTGGCTGAAGACCGTCGCTCACGGAGCCCCGGAGACCGGCTTTCACGTGGCGCACGACGGGTTTGACGCGACCGCCGCCCACCCTGGTGTCCGCGCCCAGCGCCTGGGGTTGGACGGACTGTCCGCACAGTGCCGGGCCTGCCCGGTGGCGGCAGTCTGTGGCGGAGGACTGTACGGGCACCGTTTCCGCACGCCGGTGGAGGTGCAGGGCCCGGGCGGCTTCGACAATCCCTCCGTGTACTGTGCCGATCTGCTGAAGCTGATCCGTCACGTGAAGGCGGCCGTCGGGAGTGCCGTCGCACATGGGCTGCGCCCGTCGCACTTCGACGACCTGGCGGCTGGCTACGGCGGCGCGGCAGCCGTCCAGGAGCTGGAGCGCTCGCAGCGCGGACTGCGGCGGGTACTCCTCGCGGCCGCCCGCCGTGCGGCTCCCCGTCCGTCGGCGGCCTGGGAAGCCATCTGGGGGCTGTCTCCTGCCGCCCTGGACGCTGCGCTCGACAATCCCTATGTGCGGGTGTGGGCTCTGGACGTCTGTGAGACGAAGGAATCCGATCCGGGGCGGCCCGCGGAGATCGCGCTGGCGGCCGTGGCAAGGACCGGCGGTTCACTGAGTCTCACGGTGCCGCTGCGCGACAGCACCCTGCAACTGCCGGGTCTGGGGCGGCTGGTGGTCGACGGAGGCGGGCGTACGGTGACGGTCTCGGCCGAGGCCGGGGAGCTCGCCGTCGAGGGCAGCCGACTGGGCGCGCTGCCCGGCGGCATGCTCTGGCAGCCGCTGCGGTATCTGGAGGCGGACGGCGTGAGGGTGGCCCTGGAGGACTCCGATCCGTACCGCGACCAGTACCAGACCGAAGTGGTGCCGCGTCTCAGCGATGCCGCCTTCCGGTCCTGGCAGGATGCCTTCAGCGAGGCCTGGCAGGTCATCCGCGCCGAACACCCGCGCTACGCCGACGGACTCGCCGCCGGGCTACGCGCGGTGACTCCGCTCGTTGCACCCCCGGGCCATGTGGTGGCCGAGACGTCACGGCACGCCTTCGGCGCGTTCGGCGTGGCGCTTCCGTCGTCCACCGAGGAACTCGCCCTCCTGCTCATTCATGAATTTCAGCATGTCAAACTCGGCGCCCTTCAGGACATGTACGACCTGCTCGGTGCCGACGGCGGCCGCCACACCGTGGCCTGGCGGCCGGACGCCAGACCACTCAATGCCGTACTGCAGGGTGCGTATGCGCACCTGGCGGTCGCCGACGTCTGGCGGAGGCGCGCCGTACGTGTCGGGCGCGCATCCGATACGTACGATGCCGCGTGGCTCGCGGAGTACTGGTGTGGCGCGGTGCTCGATGCGATCGACACATTGGCTGGAGCCGGAGAACCCACCGGTGTGGGCGAGCGGCTGCTGGCCGGCATGCGGGCCACGGTCCAGACTCTCGGTCCGCCCTCTCGGTGAGTGGTGGATGGCGCGGGCGTACGACGGCCGGACAGCGGGTGCGCCGTGGACCGGTCCGCGCGGCAATCGACATACTCGGCCACCTGGTGCAGGCGGTGTGAGCCTTCACCGAGGTCCAGCCATCCATCGACGCTGGTGTGCAGGCAACCATGCCGTCCTGCTACGGGAGTTGGGTGACAGCCGTGTCGCCGGGTCGGTGCATGACGAAGTGCTGCCAGAGATGATCAAGCAGCTCGGGGCGGAACATCCGATAACGGCGACGCTGTGGTCGTGGGGCCGGAGCGGTCTGGAACTGGAACCCCATCCGATCTGACGGCCACGGCCGCTTTCAGGAGCCCGGATCGTGATCAGGGAGCCCGTCATGAGGACAGTGGCCCGGCCGACTCACGCCGGGCTGCGACGAGGTCAAGGGCGACGGCGCGACTCGGGACCACGGCGGCTGCCCCACCCACGTCGTCCGGGTGAACGGGATGTTCGTCAAGGGCTCGGGCTGGAGTCACCCGACGAGATCCAGACCTTGACCGTGCTGCCCGGGAGCACGTACTCCGACGACCCCGGCTCCTGTTTCGCCACCTCTCCGGCGGGCGTGAGGGAGTCCGGTACGGTGCCGGCCTTCTCCACCTTCAGACCGGCGATGTCCGCGCACACGCGGGCGTCGGCCTCGCTCATGCCTGTGAGCCAGGGGTTGGAGAGCCTGCCATGGCTCTCCTCGATGTCGCAGGAGGCCAGATTGCCCTTGGCCCGGGGATCACCACCGGTCGACACCCAGACGGTGACCGTGCTGCCCGACTTGACCTTCTGGGAGTCGGTCGGCGACTGCCGGATCACCGTGTGCACGTCGGACGACGTCCCACGCTCCGACTTCTGCACCAGCCTCAGCCCGGCGATGTCGGCACAGGTCTTCGCCTCCTCGGGGGACATCCCCGTGAGGTCGGGTGGCTCGCTTTCGCTCCCCAGGCCGGACTTGTAGTCGCACAGGACCAGTACGCCGGTGGCGCGGGGATCCGGGGTGTAGGAGTCGTCCGAGACGTCCGAGAGGCCTGACAGGCCCGAGATCAGCATCTGCCCGAAGAAGATGACGGTGAACACGATGACCGCGACGACAGCAGCCGCGACCGAGGTGGCGGTCTTCACGCGGCGCTGAGTGATGGAGGCGCTGTTTCCGCGGATGTCGACCCGGAATGCCTGGTTGTGCTGGTTCGCCGTACCGAAGGGGAAGGTTCCGGCGGGGAACGGGTTGGCCCCGGCGGGACCCGCCGTGCCGGGTCCAGGTGTGCCGGGGACCGTCGTTCCGGCACGAGCCCTGGCGGGACGCGTCGTTCCGGTATCTGCCATGCCTGGACCTGGCGCGGTGGAGCCTCCCGCCGCCGTGCCGGCCGTGACGGTGCGCGGGACCTGCGGCGGCACCTGCCAGGTCGGCGGAGCCTGCGGGTCCTGCGGCGGCAACTGCCGTGACGGTGCACCGCCTTGGGCGATCCGGCGTATGTCGTCCGCCATGTCCCGCGCACTCGGATGCCGCTGCTCCGGGTCCTTGCTCAGCGCCCGCGCGACCACCGCGTCCACCGCCGCGGACACCGCAGGGTTGACGGTGGACGGTGCGGGCGCGGGCTCCTGGACATGCTGGTAGAGCACGCTCATCACGGACCCGCCGTCGAACGGCAGGGTGCCCGTCAGCATCTGGAAGAGCATGCAGCCGACCGCGTACAGGTCGGACCGCACATCGGCGCTGCTGCCCAGCACCTGTTCCGGCGAGAGGTACTGCGGCGTCCCGATCACCGCGCCCGTCCGCGTCATCGCCGTGGCGTCCGACTCCAGGGCCCGCGCGATGCCGAAGTCCATCACCTTGACCGTGCCGTCGTCCGTGACCATCACGTTCGCCGGCTTGATGTCCCGGTGGACCAGGCCCTGTCGATGGCTGCACTCGAGCGCGTCCAGCACGGCCGCGGTCAGGCCCAGCGTCCGGTCCAGCGGAATCGTTTCGCCCGCCTGGGCGGCCTCCTGGATCAGCCGGCTCAGCGGGCGGCCCCGCACGTACTCCATGACGATGTACTGCACGACCCCGGCGTCATCGCTGTCCTCACCGCTGTCGTGGACCGCCACGATGTTGGTGTGACTGAGCGCGGCGACTGCCCGGGCCTCACGGCGGAACCGCTCACGGAACGACGGGTCACGGGCCAGATCGGCATGCAGGGTCTTGACCGCGACCGTGCGGCCCAGTACCGAATCCCGCGCCCGATGGACGGAGGCCATGCCGCCCTCGCCCAGCGGTGCCTCCAGCACATACCTGCCGCCCCCGACCGCCCGTACCGGCGCGCCCGTGTATCCCTGCTGGTCGTCCCCCACCACTGCCCCTGGTTCATCGCCCGGCGCGCACCCCCTGCGCTGCCTGAGCGGCCTGTCAACGACGGACAGGGCGCGATGATCGTACTGCACCCGGACCGAACAGTGCTGGCGCTTTTGGCGCCGAAGCCGTCGTCCGCCGTGCCCTGAGACGAGCGCATCCAGGAGGTGACCGCGTTCACTGAGAGGCCGGTCGTCCGACGGTCCCGTCGAGGGTCGCCGAGGAGGTCCGCCGAGCCGGTCGGCGGCTCTCGCCGACGCCAGGCATCCCGCTCAGGTGGCACCGCTTGAATGATCGAAGTGGGGGCGGGTTAGCATATGAGCACCGCCTAGCTCGAAAGATAAGCCTGTGACTGTCAATGACGACTCGTTCACCAACTGGAAGAACCGCGAGGAGATCGCGGAGTCGATGATCCCCATCATCGGGAAGCTGCACCGGGAGCGGGACGTCACGGTCCTTCTCCACAGCCGCTCCTTGGTGAACAAGTCGGTGGTCAGCATCCTGAAGACCCACCGATTCGCCCGGCAGATCGCCGGTGAGGAACTCACGGTCACCGAGACGCTGCCGTTCCTGCAGGCTCTCACCACGCTGGATCTCGGTCCTTCCCAGATCGACATCGGCATGCTCGCCGCGACGTACCGGAGCGACGACCGCGGTCTCTCGGTGGAGGAGTTCACCGCCGGGGCCGTTGCCGGCGCCGCGGGTCCGAACAAGATCGAGCGCCGCGAGCCGCGCGACGTCGTCCTCTACGGGTTCGGCCGCATCGGCCGCCTCGTCGCCCGCCTGCTCATCGAGAAGGCCGGCTCCGGCAACGGACTGCGGCTGCGCGCCATCGTCGTCCGCCAGGGTGGTGACCAGGACATCGTCAAGCGGGCCTCGCTGCTGCGCCGCGATTCCATCCACGGCCAGTTCCAGGGCACGATCACCGTCGACGAGGCGAACAGCACGATCATCGCCAACGGCAACGAGATCAAGGTGATCTACGCCGGCGACCCGTCGGAGGTCGACTACACGGCGTACGGCATCAAGGACGCCATCCTCATCGACAACACCGGCAAGTGGCGCGACCGCGAGGGACTGTCGAAGCACCTGCGCCCCGGCATCGACAAGGTCGTCCTGACCGCGCCGGGCAAGGGTGACGTCCCCAACATCGTGCACGGCGTCAACCACGACATGATCAAGCCGGACGAGCAGATCCTGTCCTGCGCGTCCTGCACCACCAACGCGATCGTCCCGCCGCTGAAGGCGATGGCGGACGAGTACGGCGTCCTGCGCGGCCACGTGGAGACCGTCCACTCGTTCACCAATGACCAGAACCTGCTGGACAACTACCACAGCTCCGACCGCCGCGGCCGCTCGGCGCCGCTCAACATGGTCATCACCGAGACCGGTGCCGCCTCCGCCGTCGCCAAGGCGCTGCCCGATCTCAAGGCCCCGATCACCGGCAGCTCGATCCGGGTCCCGGTGCCGGACGTCTCGATCGCGATCCTCAGCCTGCGGCTCGGCCGCGAGACCAACCGCGAGGAAGTCCTCGACTACCTCCGCAACGTCTCGCTGACCTCCCCGCTGAAGCGCCAGATCGACTTCATCAGTGCCCCCGACGCGGTCTCCAGCGACTTCATCGGCTCGCGCCACGCCTCGATCGTCGACGCGGGTGCCACCAAGGTCGACGGCGACAACGCGATCCTCTACCTCTGGTACGACAACGAGTTCGGCTACTCCTGCCAGGTCATCCGCGTCGTCCAGCACGTCTCCGGGGTGGAGTACCCGACCTTCCCGGCCCCAGTGGTCTGATCTCGGCGGACTGTCCCGTCCGGTGTCGCGGCCGGCGGGGGCGGTGGGGCGGCAACCGATCCCGATTCGGCATCCGGTTGCTCTCCCACCGCCCCCGCCGGCCGTCGCCGTAAGCCGGTTCCCAAGGTTCAGGACGAGGGTCCGCGTCCGGAGAAACGCCCGTCCCGGTGCGTCTCCAGGTGCCGGGATCACAGAGGTGCCGGCGACCTGAGATGTGCGCCTGGTGAACATCAATACCTGTGCTCGCGAATAGAGAAATGGGCGCACCGCGCAGTAAGGGTTTCTCGCCCAACAGGCGGAGCGAAATTACCTCCCGTGTCCGGCCGGTCGTGCCGTGCTACTGTTGATTTCAGTTGCAGTTGTGGTTCCCAAAACTTCAAGTGCCCTCACCGGGTTCTCCCCGTGTGAGAGTGCTTTTGTACTTCCGGTGCTTTCCGGGCGGGGCAATCATCGCGGCGACTCGAGGTTCGCACAGTGCGGACCTCTGGGCACTGCCCCGAAGGAGATATGACATGGCTACTGGCACCGTGAAGTGGTTCAACGCTGAAAAGGGATTCGGCTTCATCGAGCAGGACGGTGGCGGCGCTGACGTGTTCGCCCACTACTCGAACATCGCCGCCCAGGGCTTCCGCGAGCTGCAGGAAGGCCAGAAGGTGAGCTTCGACATCGCGCAGGGCCAGAAGGGCCCGACCGCCGAGAACATCGTTCCGGCCTGAAGCTGACGCGTACGTCGTAGCCGGGGCCCGCACCTTGGGGTGCGGGCCCCGGCTGCGTGCTTTCTCAGGGCGCAGCCCCCGCCCCCGCATCCTGCCGTGACCTTTTCGCCGGCGGAGCGATCCGTGGGCCCCGTTTCACCGCACGGCCGGCTGCGCTGCCCAGGGCTCCGTATCCAAGTCCGTCGGATCTCTCCCGCTCGGCGCGCCGGTTTCTCTGCCCGGTCCGGGCCACCCGTTTCGGCCGCTCGGCCACGGTGCTTCCTGCCGGCCGGATTCGCATTCGTATGTACTCGGCTCGTTCTTGCAATTCCGCGCGCTGCTCAATGCTGCGAGAATTCCTTGATGCGTGCCGTATCGAGGAAGGTTTGTATGAACCGAACGACACGCACAAATGACCGCTACTCCCGTACCCGCACCGGCGGCTCCGGCTCCGGTGGGGGCCGCCGCTCAGGCGCGCCGACCCGGTCTGCAGGCTACGGCCGCCGTCCGGCCGCGCCTCAAGGTGAGTTCGCCCTGCCGGTGACCATGACCCCCGCTCTTCCCGCAGCCGCGACCTTCGAAGAGCTGAACCTGCCGGTCGAGGTCCTGAGGGTGCTCACCGGTCTCGGCATGAAGGAGCCGTTCCCGATTCAGGGAGCCACGCTGCCGAACACCCTGGCCGGAAGGGACGTCCTGGGCCGAGGCCGTACCGGATCGGGCAAGACCCTCGCATTCGGGCTGGCGCTCCTGGCCCGGACCGCCGGACAGCGCGCCGAGCCCCGTCGGCCGCTGGCTCTGGTCCTCGTTCCCACGCGTGAGCTGGCCCAGCAGGTCACCGACGCCCTCACTCCTTACGCACAGTCGCTCGGACTGCGGCTGACGACTGTGGTCGGCGGCATGTCGATCGGCCGCCAGGCCGGCGCCCTGCGCGCCGGCGCCGAGGTCGTCGTCGCGACCCCGGGGCGTCTGCAAGACCTCATCGAGCGCGGCGACTGCCACCTGGACCGGGTGGGCGTCACGGTCCTGGACGAGGCCGACCAGATGGCCGACATGGGCTTCATGCCTCAGGTCACCCAGCTCCTCGACCAGGTACGCCCCGGCGGCCAGCGGATGCTGTTCTCCGCCACCCTGGACCGCAACGTCGATCTGCTGGTGCGCCGCTACCTGCACGATCCGGTGGTCCACTCGGTCGATCCCTCCGCCGGTGCGGTCACCACGATGGAGCACCACGTCCTCCACGTCCACGGCACCGACAAGCATGCGACCACGACGGAGATCGCGGCCCGCGACGGCCGTGTGATCATGTTCCTGGACACCAAGCACGCCGTCGATCAGCTCACCAAGCACCTGCTGAACAGCGGTGTACGCGCAGCGGCGCTGCACGGCGGCAAGTCCCAGCCACAGCGCACCCGTACGCTGGCGCATTTCAAGACCGGCCATGTCACCGTGCTGGTCGCCACCAACGTCGCGGCGCGCGGCATCCACGTCGACAACCTCGACCTGGTCGTCAACGTGGATCCGCCGACTGACCACAAGGACTACCTGCACCGCGGTGGACGTACCGCCCGCGCCGGTGAATCCGGCAGCGTCGTCACCCTGGTCACGCCCGACCAGCGCCGGGGGATGAGCCGCCTGATGAGAGATGCCGGCATCACGCCGCAGATCGCCCAGGTCCGATCGGGGGAGGCCGAGTTGAGCCGGATCACCGGCGCCCAGGCCCCCTCCGGCGTACCCGTCGTCATCACCGCGCCGGTGGCCGAACGCCCCAGGCGCAGCGACTCCGGCCCGCGCGGCCGGCGCAGCCGCCCCGCTCAGGGGCGACGCACGACCAACAGGACGGGCACGGTACCGGGCGGGTCCCGGCGGCAGTCCGCCCGTGCCGGGGCTGCCTAGTCCACGGTGGCACGGCTCTGGCTCGACCCGGCAGCCCACCCATCCAGGAGGTACCTGTGACGCTGGTTCAGACGCACCCCTGCGAGGCGGAAGTCCTTGTCACGGCGGCCGATGCCATGAGGCCGTTCGGACCGCAGGTCCACGACGACATGACGGTCGAGGTCGCCCTGTCCGTACTTGTCAGTTCCCGCGCTGGGCACCTGCTCCTGTGCGACGAGGACGGCCGGTGCGCCGGAATGGTGACCAAGGACCAGCTCATGGCTGCGCGGAGCCGTTCCTCGTACACCGATCGCACCCGCCTGCGGGCGATCGCCTACGACCACGGACCGTTCACCTCGTCCGTGACGCCCGTGCGTGTTGCCGAGCTTGCGATGCGGGACCGGCAGCTCGGAGCTTCCCCGGTCGTGGACACCGACGGCTACGCCCTGGGCGTCCTCGCCCTCTTTTCTTGATCCCGCCCCGTCAGGACCGCGGAATCGTTCCCCTCTGCCTGTGAGGCTCCATGCGCTGCATCATCGCCCGCTTCCCGTTCGAGCTGACCAAGAGCGGGGTGATGGCCTCGATGAAGGGCATCACGCCCGAACCCGTCACGGGCGACTCCGTGATCATCGGCCGTCGCCACTACCCCGTCAAACAAGTAGGCGCCGTCATCACCCGTCAGGACCGGCGTGACTTCACAGCCGGCGAGGTGACCAGGGCGCTGAGCGCGCTGGGCTTCACCTGTCGTGCGGTCCCCAAGGCCGAGCCGGCGGCCCGGGCCCTCGCTCCGTTCGAGATCGCATGAACACGGTCCGGCACCCGGCAGCCGCGTAACCGGGCGGCGCATCGGGAAGCCGGGAGCAGACAGCGTTGAGGGCCCGCCGACACGAGTCGGCGGGCCCTCAACGCTTTTCACGGCCGGCCGGCGATGCGAGAGCCGTACGGTCGGCCGGAGCAGGACAACCGGTGCGGATGAGCTGCTCAGTGATCGGAGTAGCTGAAGTCCCCTACGGTCCAGGCGCTCACGTCCTTGATCGCGACGCGATACATGCCGCCCGTTTCGGGAATCCCGGTGCTGCCCTGAAGAATCCTGGCGACGTGGAAGTGCAGATGCGTGGGAGGCTCGTGCTCATTGGGCCGGCGTCCGGGCTCGGTGGCCCTGAAGATGCCGGAGAAGGGGCCGAGACGGGCCGAGTCCGTCAGGACCTCGGCCACGCGCTGCCTCCACACTGCCTCGGGGGCCAGCCGCCCAGTGATGACAGCGCCACCGGTAACCACGGTCAGGGACATCTGATTTGACTGCTCGGACTCCACTTTGGTGGCAACGGCAACGAGCAGTGCATCAGGGTTCGACATGAATACGCATCCTACCCAAGCGGCCGCGCCCGACCTGCGCCGGGGCGGCGGATGCGCACCTTGTGCCCGCGTGCGGCCGACGGACGGGGCGGCACCCTCTCCCTCACCGCGGCGGTGTTGCCAGGCAGGGTCACCTGCTGTTGCGGACACAGATCCCCCGCCTCGACATCATGAAATCTGTGTTCGCCAGAGTAGACATTGCTCTGCCTTGTGGTTAAGGTTTCTCCTGTCGACAAGGTCAAACCGTACCCGGCAGACACGAACTGGCGGGTTGCAGCAGATGAAGTTCGGCAAGTAGTTCGTTCGGAGGAAGAACGGAGGAGGCAACCGCCATCAGGATCGCCCGGGCGAGAAGGACACGGCCCCGGGTACCACACGACCCCGGAACGGCAGGTGGTCCACGGTCACGCATCCGCGATCCCCGCATCCCCGTCCTCTCCCGGGCGGGCGTGCGGAACAGAAGGCCGGCGCAGCAGAAAGCCCCGGCAGATGGTGTTGAATTTCCTTCGGGGCCCTGGTGCCGTACGGCACCAGGGCCTCTCCACGCGTTCCTGAAGAGGTGAAATGACAGCAGAGAACCCGCTCGGACGTCTCGACGACGATGACTACCCCGCGTACACCATGGGGCGGGCCGCCGAAATGCTCGGCACCACACCCGGCTTCCTTCGCTCCCTGGGTGAAGCCCGCCTGATCACCCCGCTGCGTTCGGAGGGCGGACACCGCCGCTACTCCCGCTACCAGCTGCGCCTCGCCGCCCGAGCCCGCGAACTCGTCGACCAGGGCACTCCTATCGAGGCCGCCTGCCGCATCATCATCCTCGAGGACCAGCTCGAGGAGGCCCAGCGCATCAACGCCGAGTACCGCCGTGCCGCAGCCGAACCGCGCACCGGGACCGACGCCTGATCCAGTGAGCGTGGTGGTCCGGGCCGGCCGGGGTCCTGGGTCCGTGGGCCGTCGCCCCGTACCGTGGTGCAGCACGCCGACCCTGCCGCCTCTTTTCTTCTGTGCTGTGTGATCGTTTCTTATGGTCACGGAGGGTGGCGCCGTGTAGCGTCTGCGGTAGCTGTCGTGGTTCGAAGTGCCCCTGCCCGCACCCGTGGTGCGGGCGGTTTGCTGTGCCGTGCCGAAGGACCAAGGCGATCACCTCCGCTCCCGCGTGGCGTGGGAAGCGACCATCGACTGGAAGGCATGACCATGGCTACCGGAACTGTGAAGTGGTTCAACGCCGAGAAGGGCTTCGGCTTCATCGCCCAGGACGGCGGAGGCCCCGACGTCTTCGCCCACTACTCAGCGATCAACGCCTCGGGCTACCGCGAGCTCCAGGAGGGCCAGGCCGTGACGTTCGACATCGTCCAGGGGCAGAAGGGCCCGCAGGCGGAGAACATCACCCCTGCCTGAACCTCGAGTTCAGACCCGACCGCGAGAATCAGCAGCTGACGCACCGCGCTTGTACATGAGCGGGTCCTGCCCTCGGCGGGAGTCTGCCGCCCGGTGTCAGGGTCGTGTCCGGTCCGGCACGGCCGGGGCGCGCACGGCACCGGCGGGTACGGCACCGTGCGGGTGAGCGTGGCGCGACCGGTGTTCGTGCTCGCGAGCAGGGCGCGGGACGGCTCACTCCGACCGTCCCGCGCCCCGCTTCCACAGCAGCCGTGGGTATCACGCCCACGACCGCCGACCCAGGCCCCTCAGCCCTGGTCGTAGGTATGGAACCCGCGGCCGCTCTTGCGGCCCAGCAGTCCCGCCTCCACCATGCGTTGCAGCAGTGCCGGCGGGGCGTAGAGAGGTTCCTTGAACTCTTCGTACAGCGACTCCGAGATGGCGGCCACGGTGTCGAGTCCGATCAGGTCCGCCAGCCTCAGCGGTCCCATGGGATGCGCGCAGCCCAGCTCCATGCCCGCGTCGATGTCGGCGGCCGTGGCGAATCCCGATTCGGCCATCCGGACCGCTGACAGCAGATAGGGCACGAGCAGGGCGTTGACGACGAATCCTGCCCGGTCCTGGGAGCGGACCACCGTCTTGCCCAGGGTCGTGCGGGCGAACTCCTCCACGGTGGCGATCGCCGCGGGTGCCGTGTGCAGGGACGCGACGACCTCGACGAGGGGCAGCACCGGCACAGGGTTGAAGAAGTGCAGCCCGAGGACGCGGTCGGCGCGGCGGGTGGCCATGCCCAGACGCATGACCGGGATGGACGAGGTGTTGGTCGCGAGAACCGCCCCGGGGTCCTCGACGATCTTGTCCAGGGCCGTGAAGATCTCGGTCTTGGCGTCGGTGTTCTCGACGACCGCTTCGACGACCAGCTGCCGGTCGGCCAGGTCGTCCAGGCTGCCGGTGAAGACCAGGCGGGCCAGAGCGTCCTCGGCGGTCAGCCGGTCCAGCTTGCCCCGCTGGACGCCACGTTCGAGCGACATCGCGACTCTTTCCCGGGCCCGCCGGGCGGCTGTGGCGTCTGCCTCACAGACCACGGTGTCCAGGCCGGCGCGTGCGCAGACCTCCGCGATCCCGGCGCCCATCTGTCCGCCGCCGACCACGCCGACCCTGGGGATCAGTGCGCTCATGACTGTGCCTCCTGGCGGTGGACGAGGTGACGCGCGTAGGCGTCGGCGGTGAAGAACGAGGGCAGTGTCCTGGCGAGTGCGGTGCGCTCGAAGATCTCCCGGACGTCCTCGACCCGGGCCCACGGGTACTGCGCGCCCAGGGCGGCCAGTTCCTCGTCGAGGACGGTGAGAACGGTCTCCCGGCTGACGGCCCCGTGCCGTATCCACTGCCAGACCTGGCTGCGGGCGATCTCCGCCGCCGCGGCGTCCTCCATGTGGCCGTCCTTGTGGACGGCGCCCTCGCCGCGCAGCCAGGCGTCGAAGTAGCGCAGGGCGAGGGCGATGCTGGAACGGACGCCGTCGGTGGTCGGCGGGCCCGCCGTGCGCCGGACAGCAAGCAGGTCGTCGGCGGTGACATGGACGTCTTCGCGCATGCGGTCCAGTTGGTGAGGGCGGTCGCCGAGGACGCCGGTGAAAACGTCTCGGCACAGCGGGACGAGTGCCGGGTGGGCGACCCAGGTTCCGTCGAAGCCGTCCTCGGCCTCGCGTTCCTTGTCGAGCCGGACCCTGGCGCGTGCGGCTTCGTTCGCCGCGGCGTCCTGGAGGGGGACATGCGCCGCCATGCCGCCGATGGCGTGGGCTCCGCGTTTGTGGCAGGTGCGTACGAGCAGTTCGGTGTACGCCCGGAGGAACGGCACTGTCATGGTGACCCGGTCGCGGTCGGGGAGCGTGAAGTCCGGGCGGTGGGCGAAGTTCTTGATCAGGCTGAAGAGGTAGTCCCAGCGCCCCGCGTTGAGGCCGGCGCTGTGCTCGCGCAGCTTGTAGAGGATCTCCTCCATCTCCAGAGCCGCGGTGACCGTCTCGATGTGCACCGTCGCCCGGATGGTGCCGCGCGGGATGCCGAGCAGCTCCTGGGCGAGGACGAACACGTCGTTCCACAGGCGCGCCTCGTCGCGGTGTTCCAGTTTCGGGAGACAGAAGTACGGGCCGCTGCCCGCGTCGATCTGCCGCTGTGCGCAGTGGAAGAAGTACAGGCCGAAGTCGACCAGTGACGCGGACAGCGGGCGGTCGTCGATCACCAGGTGCTTCTCGGTGAGGTGCCAGCCGCGTGGACGGACCATGATGGTGGCGAGATCAGTGCCTGACGGGTACTCCGTTCCTGCCGCCGGGGCGAGGTCGAGCCGCCGTTCGACCGCGTCGAGCAGGGTGAGCTGGCCGCCGATGATGTTGTCCCAGGTGGGGGACGTGCCGTCCTCGAAGTCCGCCATCCACACCTGGGCACCCGAGGTGAGCGCGGCTACGGCGGTCCGACGGTCCGGAGGCCCGGTGATCTCCACCCGGCGGTCGGTCAGCCCAGGTGCGGGCGGGGCGACACGCCAGTCGGGGTCGTTGCGGACACCCGCGGTGGCGCTGGAGAAGTCGAGGGGGAAGCCGGAGGCGAGCCGGCCTGCCAGGCGGCGCCGTTCGGCGAAGAGCTCGAACCGATGGTTGGTGAAGGCGGCGTCGAGGCGGGCGACGAAGTCCAGGGCCTGGGGCGTGAGGATCTCGTCGAAGCGGTCGCCGGGTGCCCCGAGGACCTGGATACGACCGGTCAGTGCGGTGGTGGACAAGGAGGACTCCTCAGCGGGAGCGCTGGGGGCCGGACGGGGACGGTCGTCCGGGGCCCCAGCTGGACACGGGTGCGCTCGATGTGCGGGTGCGGGGTGGCCGGCCCGGAGGCCGGCCCGGGCCGCTTCTAGTGGAACTGCTCTTCCTCGGTGGAGCCGGTCAGCGCCGTGGTGGAGGAGGCGGGGTTGACGGCGGTGGAGACGAGGTCGAAGTAGCCGGTCCCGACCTCGCGCTGGTGCTTGACGGCGGTGAAGCCGTGCTCCTGGGCGGCGAACTCGCGCTCCTGGAGGTCGACATAGGCGGGCATGCCGTGCTCGGCGTAGCCGCGGGCCAGGTCGAACATGCCGTGGTTGAGGGAGTGGAAGCCGGCCAGGGTGATGAACTGGAACCTGTAGCCCATGGCGCCGAGTTCGCGCTGGAACTTGGCGATCTGGTCGTCGTCCAGGGCGGCCTTCCAGTTGAAGGAGGGCGAGCAGTTGTACGCCAGCATCTGGTCGGGGTGCTCGGCGTGGACGGCCTCGGCGAACTCGCGGGCCTGCGCCAGGTCCGGGGTGCCGGTCTCGACCCAGATGAGGTCGGCGTAGGGGGCGTAGGCGAGGCCGCGGGCGATGACGGGGGCCATGCCGTTCTGCACGCGGTAGAAGCCCTCGGCGGTGCGTTCGCCGGTGACGAACTGTGCGTCACGCTCGTCGACGTCGCTGGTGAGCAGGTTCGCGGCGAGCGCGTCGGTGCGGGCGACGATCACGGTCGGGACGTCGGCGATGTCGGCGGCGAGGCGGGCCGCGTTGAGTGTGCGGATGTGCTGGGAGGTGGGGACGAGGACCTTGCCGCCGAGGTGGCCGCACTTCTTCTCGGAGGCGAGCTGGTCCTCGTAGTGGATGCCCGCGGCGCCGGCGGCGATCATTGCCTTGGTCAGTTCGAAGGCGTTGAGCGGGCCGCCGAAGCCGGCCTCGGCGTCGGCGACGATCGGCGCGAGCCAGTCGGTGGTGTCCGTGCCGCCCTCGGCGGTGGCGATCTGGTCGGCGCGCAGCAGGGCGTTGTTGATCCGGCGTACCACCTGCGGGACGGAGTTGACGGGGTAGAGGCTCTGGTCGGGGTAGGTGTGGCCGGCCTGGTTGGCGTCGGCGGCCACCTGCCAGCCCGAGAGATAGATGGCCTGGAGTCCGGCCTTCACCTGCTGCACGGCCTGGCCGCCGGTCAGGGCGCCCAGCGCGTGGACGTAGTCGAGGTCGTGCAGCTGCCGCCACAGCCGCTCGGCGCCCCGCCGGGCCAGCGTGTGCTCCTCGCGGACGCTGCCGGACAGCCGCACGACCTCGTCGGCAGTGTAGGTGCGCTCGATCCCCTTCCAGCGGGAGTCGGTGGCCCACCGCTGCGTCAGCTGTTCGGCCGTCTCCGTTGCTGTCCCTGTCTGTGCCATGACCGTCTCTCCCGGATTCCTCGATGGTGCCGTGTTCGTCAACTGTTGCGAAGGCATGACACTGGGTGTCGTGCCTCGTGGTGCGGCCCGCCTGCCGGTGCCCGAGTGAAGGTGAGCAATGCTGCGGGCTGCTGGGGCGAAATCGCCGAGACCTCCGACGTCAGGGCGTGAATCGTGCCCGATGATCCGCTCCGGCTGCCGGGTCCGGCGGGCCGCAACACGACTCTGGCAGTGGCACCGAGTGCCATCAATGGTGGCTGTGTGCCAAGTTGTGCGAATCTTTCGCACCCGGATTGCCAACTTTGCCAACGTCGGTTTCGAAGGCAGTGAGCGTAGGCTTGAACCCACACCGAGGAGGGGCACACCGGACGGTCGCGGTGTGCGTCCGTGCGCGCAGCAACAGCGGCGCCGCAGCCGGCAGGCCGACGACGGGGAGCGCAGTGAGCAAGACCTATGCCGGAGCGCGGCTGCGAAGGCTGAGGGAGGAGCGGCGGCTCAGCCAGGCCGAGCTGGCCCGGATACTGGCCATCTCGCCGAGCTACCTGAACCAGATGGAGCACGACGCGCGCCCGCTGACCGTGCCCGTGCTGCTGCGGCTGACCGAGGCATTCGGTGTGGACCCGGGCTTCTTCTCCGAGAGGGACACCAGCAGACTGCTCGCCGATCTGCGGGAGGCACTGGCCAACGAGGTGGCCGAGGCCCGTGTCTCCGCATCCGACCTCGCGGACCTGGCGGCCCGTATGCCGGCCGTCGCCGAAGTCCTGGTCGACCTGGGCCGCCGCAACCAGGCGCTGGCCGAGCGGCTGGCCCAGGCGGGCGACGGCCGTGGCCTCGACGACAGCACCTTGCCGCGCTCGCCGCACGAGGAGATCCGCGAGTTCTTCTACCGCCGGCAGAACTACCTGCACGACACCGACCTCGCCGCCGAGGAGTTGGCCCGCGCCATCGGGATCCGCCCCGGTGAGGTCCTGCGCGCGCTTGCCGCCCACCTCGCCGACACGCACGGTGTGCGCCTGGCGTCCGACTCCGACCGGCTGCACCACTACGACCCGGCGGGCCGCGTCCTGCATCTGTCCAGCAGGTTGCGCCCCGGGCAGCAGGCGTTCCGGATGGCCACCCAGCTCGCCCTGCTCGAATACGACGACGAGCTGTCCCGTCTCGCCTCCGAGGACTACGAGCAGGACTCGGCCACCTGGTCGCTCGCCAGGATCGGTGTCGCCAACTACTTCGCCGCCGCGCTGATCCTGCCCTACCTGGCCTTCCATACGGCCGCCGAGGAGTACCGCTACGACATCGAGCGCCTCACCGACCGGTTCGGCCTCGGATACGAGACGGTCTGCCACCGGCTCAGCACGCTCCAGCGGCCCCGTTTGCGCGGGGTTCCGTTCTCCTTCGTACGCGTGGACCGCGCCGGCAACATGTCCAAACGCCAGTCCGCGACCGGGTTCCACTTCTCCCGGGCCGGCGGCACCTGCCCGCTCTGGAACGTCTACGAGGCCTTCGCCGCCCCCGGCCGCATCCACGTCCAGATCGCCTCGATGCCGGACGGACAGCGCTACCTCTGGACCGCGCGTGCCATTACCCGCCAACGCGGCGGCTGGGGCGAGCCCGGCAAGACGTTCGCCATCGGCCTCGGCTGCGAGATCCGCCACGCCGGGCGCCTGGTCTACTCCGACGGCCTCGACCTGGACAACGCCTCGGCCGCCACACGGATCGGCATGGGGTGCCGGATCTGTGAGCGCCTCGACTGCCCGCAGCGGGCCGTTCCCGCGCTCGGCCGCCCTCTCGCGATCGACGAGAAGAGCACCACCTTCGTGCCCTACCCCGTGATCGGCGGCCCGGGCTGACGCCACACAGGTCGCAATTCCGGTGGCTTTGCGGGACACCGGCGTCGGCTTTCGTCGAACGCGACGCTCGTCCGACGCGACCCCGACGCGCTTCTTGACGTGGCGTGAGCAGCAAGAAGCCGCCTCCTGCCAGGCTGTGTACCCGGTCGGGAAAGCGGCTTTCAGCCACTCAGGCTCGGGCACATCGGTGAGGACGCGTTCGGCGTGACGGGGCGCCGCTGCCGCCTGATGCCGGCGCCCGTGCACCAGTTGTGACAGTGGTCTGCACAGGCGCCTCGGCCCCCGGCGGCACCACCTGCCGGGGGGCCCAGGACCGTCTGGGCCCCCCGGTGCTCAGACGGCGCTGCGGAGCTCGAGCGTGCAGCACTTCACGCTGCCGCCCGCCTTGAGGAGTTCCGACAGGTCGACGCCGATCGGGTTGAAGCCGCGGTTGCGGAGCTGCTCGGCGAGTCCGGTCGCGTTGTGCGGCAGCACCACGTTGCAGCCGTCGGACGTGGCGTTGAGCGCGAAGACCGCCGCGTCGGCTTCGGTGGCAGTGATTGCGTCCGGGAAGAGCCGTTGCAGGACCGCGCGGCTGCCCGGGGAGAAGGCCGCCGGGTAGTAGGCAATGGTCCTCTCGTCGAGGACGGCGAGCGCGGTGTCCAGGTGGTAGTAACGCGGATCGACGAGACGCAGGCTGATCACCGGACGCTCGAAGTACTCCTGGGCCTCGCCGTGCGAGCGCGGGTCACTCCGGAAGCCGGTGCCCGCGAGCAGCCAGTCACCGGTGAACAGGTAGTCGCCCTCACCCTCGTTGACGAAACCGGCGGTGTGCAGGGAGGTGAAGCCGTGGTCGCGAAGCCAGTCGCGGTACGCCGGAGCCTCGTCCACCCGTTCGGCGTCGCGGAACCGCGCCACCAGGGCGCGGCCGTCGATGACCGTGGCGCCGTTGGCGGCGAAGACCATGTCGGGCAGGCCGGGCAGCGGATCGATCAGATCGACGGTGTGGCCGAGGTCGAGGTAGACCTGGCGCAGTTGTTCCCACTGTGTGATGGCCAGTTGGGTGTCGACGGGCTTCTTCGGGTCCATCCACGGGTTGATGGAGTAGACCACGTCGAAGTGGCTGGGCCGGCACATGAGGTAGTGCCGCGGCCGTGCGGTACGCATAGGTGTGGGTTCCGATGGTCAGGGACGGCTGGTGAGGTAGCCGCCCATGGAGGTGAAGTACTCGAGGGCCGGCATCACGTGGCCGTCCTCGGTCCGTACGCGGGTGATGGCGAGACCGTGGTTGCGTCCCGTGCGGGCGTCGGCCCCGGCGACGATCACCACGCCGTCGCCCTCGCGGTAGAAGATGCGGCCCGGGGTGCCGCCGTAGCGGCCTTGGGACACGACGGCGGAGACCACTTCGAGGCGCTTGCCCTTGTGGAAGGCGAAGGCGCTGGGGTACGGGGCGGACTGGGCGCGGACAAGGCGCTCGAGGTCCTCGGCCGGCCAGTTCCAGTCAATGCGGATGTCCTCCTCGGACCGCTTGTGGAAGAAGCTGGCCTGGGAGCGGTCCTGCTTGGTGAACTCGGCCTGTCCGGAGGCGATCAGGTCGAGAGCGCCGATCGTGACCGGGGCGATGAGGTCGACCGTCTTGTGGAACAGATCGGTGGCCGTGTCCGTCGGCTCGACGGTGACTGCACGCTGCTGGACGACGTCGCCCGCGTCGAGCTCGTCGTCCATCATGTGGGCCGTGACGCCCACCTCGGGCTCGCCGTTGATGAGGGCCCAGATCAGTGGCGAGAAGCCGGCGTACTTGGGCAGCAGCGAGTCGTGGATGTTCAGCGTGCCGTGCCGGGGAAGGCTGAAGATGCGCGGCGGGATCCACGTGCGCCAGTTGTTGGCCACGATGATGTCCGGGTCGGCCTCCTTGAGCCGCTGGAACAGCTCCTCGTCGTCCGGCCTGTTGCGGATGACGACAGGGACGCCGTGCTCCTCGGCCAGGTCGGCGACCGAGTCGCTCCAGATCTTCTCGTAGGCGTGCTCGCTCTTGGGATGCGTCACGACCATCACCACGTCGTGCTCGGAGTCCAGGAGCGCTTGCAGGGTGCGGTGCCCCCAGGTCTGATAACCGAACATGACGACCCGCATGGGGTTCCTCCTAGAAACGAGCGATAGACCGGCGCTCAGTAAAGCAAGGCTTACCTAAGGGTGCAACACGCCATGAATCTCATGGTGGTTGACGTCGTGATCGGCGCCTTGCCCGTTTTGTCCACGTGACAGGTTGGCCAGATCAGGTTAGCTTTACCTAAGTTCCGCTCGGCCGCCGCTTCCGGTGTGCCCGACGCCTCGTTCTCACCCACGCCTCACAGGCGGCTGTCCCGCACGATGGGAGTGACATGTCTCAGGTTCTTCCTGGCGACGCACCTTTGGTCCACGACCTCATTGGTATCGGCTTCGGGCCGTCCAATGTGGCCATGGCGATAGCGCTCGGCGAGCACAATGCACGCGTCGGCAGGCAGGAGGCGGTCACCGCTCACTTCTTCGAGCAGCAGCCGAGCTTCGGCTGGCACCGCGGGATGCTGATCGACGACGCGACCATGCAGGTGTCCTTCCTCAAGGACCTGGTGACGCTGCGGAATCCGGCCAGCGAGTACAGCTTCCTCTGCTACCTGCAGAGCAAGGGCCGCCTCGTCGACTTCGTCAACCACAAGAACCTGTTCCCCCTCCGCGTGGAGTTCCACGACTATTTCGAGTGGGCCGCGGCGAAGGTCGACGACATGGTCTCCTACGGCCACGAGGTCATCGCCGTCGAGCCCGTCGTGCGCGACGGCGTGGTGGACTACCTGGACGTGACGGCCCGTTCGGGGTCCGAGGTCGTGGTCCACCGGGCCCGCAACCTCGTCATCGGAACCGGGCTGCGTCCCCTCATGCCGGAGGGTGTGGACCGGACGGACCGCGTCTGGCACAACTCCGAGCTGCTGAAGAAGGTCGACGGTCTGGAGGGCACCAACCCCTCCCGCTTCGTCGTCGTCGGCGCCGGCCAGAGCGCCGCCGAGAACGTGGCCTACCTGCACCGCCGCTTCCCCGAAGCCGAGATCTGCGCCGTCTTCTCCCGCTACGGCTACAGTCCTGCCGACGACAGCAGCTTCGCCAACCGTATCTTCGACCCGGCCGCGGTGGACGAGTACTACACGGCCCCCGACGACATCAAGCGCAAGCTGATGGACTACCACGGGAACACCAACTACTCCGTGGTGGACATCGACCTGATCGACGACCTGTACCGGCAGGCGTATCAGGAGCGGGTCCTCGGCACCGAGCGGCTGCGCTTCATCAACGTCTCCCGGCTCACCGGCGTCGAGGAGACGCACGACAGCGTCCGGGCCAGGGTCAAGTCGCTCGTCACCGGCGAGGAGACCACCCTCGACGCCGACGTCGTCGTCTACGCCACCGGCTACAGCCAGGCGGACCCCGTCGGCCTCCTCGGAGAGGTCGGGGACCGCTGCCACCGCGACGCCCAGGGCCGCGTCCGGGTCGAGCGCGACTACCGTGTCGCGTGCCACCCCGAAATGCGCTGCGGTATCTACCTCCAGGGCGGCACCGAGCACACCCACGGCATCACGTCGTCCCTGCTGTCCAACACGGCGATCAGGGTCGGCGAGATCCTGGGCTCGATCATCGACCGCGGTCTCAAGGCCGCTCCGGCCGCCGCCCAGCCTGTCGCTGACGGCATCGGTACGGCCCGCTAGAGGCTCTGCTCCCTCCCGAGGGACCACCTGCCAAGCCCCCCACACGCCCCCGCCCGCCGTTAGCGCCGTCGTACACGGCGGGTGTGGCATGCACTAAGAAACCACCGTGAAAGGAACATTCGTGTCCATTGGTACACGTCCCGCGCTGACGCGGCTCGTCAGAAACATCCCCCGAGCGGCCGTCGCCGCCGTCGCCGCGTTCGCCCTGACCGCCTGTGGGGGCGGCACCGAGAAGACCGAGTCCAAGCCCTCGGCGGAGTCCGGCGCCAAGTCCGCCGCGTTCCCGGTGACACTCGAGCACAAGTACGGCAGCACGACGATCGACAAGGAGCCGAAGAAGGTCGTCACCCTGGGTCTTTCGGACCAGGACGGGGTGCTGGCGCTCGGTGTCAAGCCGGTCGGTTCGGTGGACTGGTTCAAGGAGCAGCCGTACGGCAAGTGGCCGTGGGCGAAGGACAAGTGGGGCTCCACGCCGCCGCAGATCGTCGGTGAGCGCGACGAGTACAACATCGAGAAGATCGCGGCGCTGAAGCCGGACCTCGTGATCGCCCAGTACTCGGGGATGAAGAAGGAGCAGTACGAAACGCTCTCCAAGTTCACCAAGGTCGTCGCGCAGCCCAAGGGCCACGAGGACTACCAGGCGCCCTGGCAGGTCATGACCCGCCAGATCGGCAAGGCGCTGGGCAAGGACGGCGAGACCGAGAAGCTGATCTCGGACATCGACGCCCGCTTCAAGGCTGTCCGCGACAAGCACCCCGAGTGGAAGGGCAAGACCGTCGCCGTCGGCGAGCCCTATGAGCCGGGCAAGTTCTCCGCGTTCTCGCCCAAGGACCCGAAGGTCATCTTCCTGACGGAGATGGGCTTCACCACCTCCGAGACCTACCGCAAGGCTCTCGGCAAGGAGAACATCGCCGACCTCAGCGTCGAGCGTCTGGATGCCATGGAGGCGGACCGTACCGTCTGGCTCGGCACCCCTGACACCGAGAAGGCCATGAAGGCCGACCCGCTGTACAAGAAGACCAAGGTCCACCAGGAGAAGCGGGACCTGTTCCTGCCGTACGACAGCCCGGACATCGGCGCCGCGCTCTCCTTCAACACGGTGCTCTCCATCCCGTACGCCATCGACCAGGTCGTGCCGATGCTGGAGGCCATCAAGTAAGGCCCACGGCAGGGCGCCTCGGCAGCCGGCCACCACTCACAACCGCGCCCGTCCGGTGGCCGTCCGGGCGGGCGCGGCTTGGGGTGCCCGTAAGCCATGGACGAACAGCGCGCCGCACGGCCGGCGCCCAGCAACGAACCCCTCATTGACGCACCACCCAGGAAAGGCCACGCGAACGATGTTTGATGCCGAGTCGGACCGGACACCCGCTGCAGGGACACCCGTGACCGGCGGGCAATCCGGCATCTGGCTTGCCCAGCAGATCGAGCCCGACAGCTCGGCCTTCAACGTCTCTTTCACCTTGGAACTGCGCGGGGACGTCGACCTCGACCGCCTGGCCGCGGCCGTGCGGCAGGTGATCGAGGAAGCCGACTGCCTGCATGTGCGCATCGGCGACGAGGACGGGAGCCCGCGCCAGTGGCCGGAGCGGTACCCCGTCGACGTCCCCGTCGTCGATCTGCGCGACGCACCCGATCCCGAGGACGCCGCCTGGGACTGGATGGAGGCTGACCGCAACACTTCGGCCGGACTCATGGCGCACGGCCCGCTGTTCGCCCACACGTTGATCCGGCTCGCGGACGACCGGGTCCTGTGGTGCCAGCGCTATCACCACATCATCGTCGACGGAGTGGGTGTGGCACTGATCTCCCGCAGGGTCGGCGAGATCTACACCAACGGCGAGCCGGCCGGGGACGTCGACTGGTCCGTCACCCGGCTGCTGGACTCCGAGCTTGCCTACCGGGCATCCGAGCAGTACCGCACCGACCGGGCGTACTGGCTCGAACGGCTCGCCGACCGGCCCGAGCCCGTCCGCCTTGTGGAGCGCTCCTCGACCCTGATATCCCGCCGCTACCGGCGCACCACGGAGCTGTCGCAGCAGGACACCGCCCGGCTGTACGCATCCGCGGCGGACGCCGGCGTACGGATGTCCCGCCTGCTGGTGGCTGCTGTGGCCGCCTACGTGCACCGTGTCACGGGTGCGCAGGACCTCGTCCTCGGGCTGCCCGTCACCACCCGCCAGGACCCCGAGGCGATGGACGTCCCCGGCATGGTGTCCAACATCCTGCCGCTACGGCTGCACGTTCACGGGGGCATGACGCCGGCCGAGCTCATGACCCAGGTGCGGGCCCGGATCGCCGAAACGGTCGCGCACGCGCGCTACCGGGCCGAGGACCTGGCCAAGGACCTGGGCCTGACCGAGGGGGTCGCGGAGCTCGTCGGTCCCACGGTCAACATCCTGCCCGGCACCGACTGGCTGCGCTTCGGCGACCACACCTCCGACCTCCGTCCCCAGTGGCTCGGCCCCGTGAGCGACCTGGCCATCACCGTCGGCGAGTCGCTGCGCGGTGCGGTGCGGATCCTGTTCGACGCCGACGCGGACGTGTGCGACGAGGAGACACTGGTCGACCACCAACGCCGCTTCGGTATCCTCCTCGACGCCTTCGCCGAGGTGACCGGCCGTCCCATCGGCCGTATCGAACTGACCTCGGCCGATGAACGCGCCCAGCTGCTCGACGAGTTCGGCGTGGCGCCCCGCGAGGTCCCGGAACTGTCCTGGCCCGCCGCCTTCGAACGGCAGGTGCTCAGCACCCCGGACGCCGTCGCCCTCGTCTGCGAGGACAGGGTGGGAGCCCTCCCTCCAGGCCCGGCGGGCGTGGAGGGGTCCCACAGCGGTAGCTGGGAGATGACGTACACGGAGCTCAACGCCGCGGCGAACCGTCTCGCCCGGCTCCTCGTCGCCCGAGGCGTAGGCGGTGAGCACGTCGTGGGCGTCGCGCTGCCGCGCTCTCCCGAACTCGTCGTCTCCCTGCTGGCCGTGATGAAGGCAGGGGCGGCCTATCTCCCGCTGGACGCGGACCACCCGCAGGACCGGATCTCCTACATGCTGGACGACGCGGGCGCACACCTCGTCCTGACGACGCGCGCGCTGTCCGCCGAACTGCCGGACGCGCCGGGCGTCGAGCACCTGCTGCTGGACGAGCCGTCCGTCACTGCCGAGATCGCCACGCTCGACGCCTCGAACCCGGACGTCCCCGTCGTCCTGGACCAGGCCGCCTACCTCATCTACACCTCGGGTTCCACCGGCCGGCCCAAGGGCGTCGTCGTCTCGCACGACGGAGTCGGCAGCCTCATCGCCACCGCCACCGACCGCATCGGCATCACCGCCGACAGCCGTGTCGTGCAGTTCGCGTCCGTCGGCTTCGACGTGACGGTCTGGGACCTGATCATGTCGCTGTGCGTCGGCGGCCGGATCATCGTCGTCCCCACCGAGCGCCGCGTCGCAGGACCCGCCCTCACCGACTACATCGCACGCCACCGCGCCACCCACATGATCCTTCCGCCGTCCCTCGTGTCGGCGCTGCCGCAGGACTGCGAGCTGCCCGAAGGCGCCGTGCTGATCGTCGGCACCGAAGCGGTGCCCGGCGAACTCATCGCACGCTGGTCCGGACGGCTCCAGGTCGTTGTCGCGTACGGACTCACCGAGGCGACCGTCAACTCCACGCTGTGGATCGCCGACCCCGACCGGCCCGGCCCCGCGCCCATCGGCGAGCCCGACCCCAACACCCGTACCTACGTGCTCGATTCGGCCCTCCGCCCGGTCCCGGTGGGCACCGAGGGCGAACTGTACGTCGCCGGTCGCGGCCTCGCCCGCGGCTACCTCGGCAGGCCGGGACTCACCTCGGAACGCTTCGTCGCCGACCCGTACGGCGCGCCCGGCGCCCGGATGTACCGCACCGGCGACCGGGTTCGCTGGACCGCCGACGGCAACCTGGAATTCCTCGGTCGCGCGGACGGCCAGATCAAGATCCGCGGCCACCGCATCGAACCCGGCGAGATCGAGAGCGCCTTCATGGCCTGCCCCGGCATCGCCCAGGCCGCCGTCCTCGTCCGCGAGGACCACCGGAACGTCAAGCGGCTCGTCGCCTACGTCGTTGCAGAGGCCGGTACGGACGCCGGCGCCGTGGTCGCGCAGGCACGCACCCGGATCGCCGACGCCCTGCCGGACTACATGGCCCCGTCCGCCCTCGTACGCCTCGACGGGCCCCTGCCGCTGACCCCGAACGGCAAGCTCGACACCCGCGCCCTCCCCGCGCCGCGGTGGACGGCGATAGGCGGCGACGACGCGCCCTCCACGCCTGCGGAGTCCGCGCTCGCCGGGCTGTTCGCCGACCTGCTGGGCCTGTCCTCGGTAGGCGTCCACGACAGCTTCTTCGAGCTTGGCGGTGACAGCATCGTCGCGATCCAGCTGGTCAACCGCGCCCGCGAGGCCGGTCTCGCGATCACGCCCCGCGATGTGTTCCGCCACCGCACCGTCGCGGCGCTCGCCCGGCTCGTCGGTGACGTGCCCGTTGCGCCGGAAGGGACGGGCACCGCGCAGTACACGGCCGGCGACCTGCCCGTACCGTTCTCGCTCGTCCCTCTGAGCGACGACGAGCGGGCCGAGTGCGCCGCCGTCGTCCCGGACCTTGTGGACGTCCTGCCGGCCACGCCGCTCCAGGAGGGCTTCTACTTCCACGCCTCGACGGACGACAGCGGCGCCGACGGCTACGCCGTCCAGGACACCGTCGAACTCGTCGGCGACGTCGACCCCGAGGCACTGCGGGCGGCCGTCCAGGGCCTCCTCGACCGCCATCCGCTGCTGCGGGCCGCCTTCCACCAGCTCCCCGACGGCCGGATCGTGCAGCTCATCGGTGAGCGCGTCACCGTGCCCTGGAGCTACGCCGACGTGTCCGCACACGACACCGACGGAGCCGCCGACAGCATCGCGGCCCAGGAGCGGGCCGAGGGCTTCGACCTCGCCTCCGCCCCCCTGCTGCGTGCGGCGCTGATCCGCTACGGCACCGAGCGCTCGCAGCTCGTACTGACGCTGCACCACATCGTCGTCGACGGCTGGTCCGTCTCGCTGCTCATGCGGGAGCTGCTGGCCGGCTACCGGCCCGGCACACAGGCCGGCACCTGCACGCCTGATCAGACGTACCGGGCGTACGCCGGCTGGCTCGCCGCCCGGGACCGGGACGGCGCAGCGGAGGCGTGGCAGCACACC
Source organism: Streptomyces sp. NPDC006208 (assembly GCF_040613775.1). Taxonomy (NCBI): domain Bacteria; kingdom Bacillati; phylum Actinomycetota; class Actinomycetes; order Kitasatosporales; family Streptomycetaceae; genus Streptomyces; species Streptomyces sp. NPDC006208. The sequence goes on from NZ_JBEXSW010000005.1 coordinate 157,914, forward strand.
CTCGCCGGCTTCGACGGCCCGGCCCGGCTCCCGGTGCGTGGCACCGACGGCGAGGAGGGGCGGACCGGCACGGTCACCGTGGAGCTGTCCGCGGGGGAGACCGCCGCCGTCGCGGAGCGTTGCCGCCGGCAAGGGCTGACGCTCGGCAGCGTCGTACAGGGAGCCTTCGGCCTCCTGCTCGGTGATGTCACCGGCTCCCGCGACGTGGTCTTCGGCACCACCGTCTCGGGCCGCCAGGCCGCCGTCGAAGGCGTCGAGACCCTGGTGGGCCTCCTCATCAACACCCTTCCGGCACGGCTGCGCTGGCAGCCGGAGCAGTCACTCACCGACGTCCTCGCGCGCTTCCAGGACGAACAGGCCGAGCTGTTGGACCACCAGCATGTGGGGCTCGCCGAGATCCAGCGCGCCGTGGGACGGGGAGACCTGTTCGAGGCACTGGTCGTGGTCGAGAACCTGCCCGAGGCGGGCGAGCCGACCGATCCGGCGGGTCTGGTCCGGATCACCGGTTCGCATGTCCGGGACGCCGTCCACTACCCGCTGGCCCTCACTGTCCTGCCCGGCGAACGGCTCCGGCTGCGCCTCGACCACGACCCGGCCCGGCTCGACGCCGCGGCGGCCCGCCGGTTCGCCGACCGGCTCGCGGGCGTGCTGGACCAGCTCGTCACCGACCCGCTCCGGCCGGTGGCACAGCTCGCCATGGTCACAGCCGAGGATGAGCGCACCACCCGTGCCGCGCTGACCGGCTCCGGCCGTGCCCTCCCCGGCGACACCCTGCACCAAGCCTTCACCCGGCAGGCCCGCCGCACCCCGGACGCGATCGCGCTGGTCCACGACGCCGGGCGGACCACGTACGCCGAACTGGACGCGAGGGCCGAGGTCCTGGCCCACCGGCTGCTGGCTCAGGGTCTGAGCCCGGAGTCCGTCGTCGCCGTCGCCGTGCCGCGCTCCGCCGACACACTGGTCGCCCTGCTCGGCGTGCTCAAGGCCGGCGCCGCCTACGTGCCGGTCGACGTCGACTACCCGGCCGACCGGGTTCGGTACATGCTCGCCGACTCCGGTGCGCGGACCGTCGTCGCCACCGAGGAGTCCCTGACCGGGCTGCCCGAACTCGACGGAGTGACCCCCGTCGTCCTCACGCGGGACACCACCGCCGCTGCGGCCGCTCCGGTCGCCGTGCCGGTGCACCCGGACAGCGCTGCGTACCTCATCTACACCTCGGGCTCCACGGGTCGGCCGAAGGGCGTCGTGGTCACCCACCGCGCGGTCACCGGTCAGATCTCCTGGACCGCCGAGCGGTTCGGGTACGGGCCGGGGGAACGTGTCCTGCACCAGTACTCGACCAGCTTCGACCCGTCGGTACTGGAGATCTTCACGCCCCTGCTCACCGGCGGCACCGTCGTGATCGCGCGTCCGGACGGACACCGCGATCCCGCGTACCTCGTCGAGCTGGTCCGCCGTGAACGGGTCACCACCATCGACCTCGTGCCGTCCCTGTACGGGGCGCTCCTGGCGGAGGACGACGCGGGCGAGTGGTGGACGACGCTGCGCCGCGCCTTCAGCGGCGGCGAGGCGCTGCCCGTGCCGCTGGCCCGGCGTTGGCGGGAGCGCACTGGCGTACCGCTCTTCAACGTCTACGGCCCCACAGAGGCCGTCATCCAGGTCACGAGCTGGGAGGCGGGCTCCGCCCCCGAGGAGGGCGGCACCGTCCCCATCGGGCGACCCGTGTGGAACACCCGCCTTTACGTCCTCGACCGCCACCTCCGCCCTGTCGCGGAGGGCGAGCCGGGTGAGCTCTACATCGCGGGCGAGCAGCTCGCCCGCGGATATCACGGACGCACCGCGCTGACCGCGGAGCGCTTCGTCGCCGATCCGTTCGGCGTACCGGGTGGGCGGATGTACCGCACCGGAGACATGGTTCAGTTCAGTGGAGACGGCGTGCTCACCTACTTCGGGCGCACCGACCACCAGGTCAAGATCAGGGGTAACCGGGTGGAGCTCGGTGAAATCGAAGCCCGACTGCGCGAGATTGCGGCGGTCGGCGATGTCGCGGTCGTGGCCCGCGACGACGAGCGGGGAGTCAAGCAGCTGGTGGCCTATCTGGTACCGGCCGCCGGCGCGGACCCGGACACCGAGGCCGTACGGGCCGCGCTGAGCGGAGTCCTGCCCGCGCCCATGGTGCCCAGTCACTTCGTCCGCCTGGACACCCTGCCCCTCACGCCCGCCGGCAAGGTCGACCACAAGGCCCTTCCCGCGCCGGAGGCCCGCAGGCGACAGGGCCGTACCGCACCCGGGGGCTACGAGAGTCAGCTGTGCGCCATCTTCGCCGACGTCCTCGGTATCGACGCCGTCGACGCCGACGAGGACTTCTTCGTCCTGGGCGGCGACAGCATCCTGTCCATGGCGGTCTCCAGCCGCGCCCGCAAGGCCGGCCTGCAGATCAGCCCCCGCGACGTCTTCGAGCACCGGACCCCCGCGGCCCTCGCGGCCACTGTCACCGGAGCGCAGGACACGCCTGCGGCCGTCGCCGCCGACTCCGACGGCGTCGGGGACATCACGCTGCTGCCGATCGTGCACCAGCTCCGTGAGGACGGCGGCACCATCAGCCGCTTCAACCTCTCGATGCTGCTGCAGGCGCCCGCCGCCGCCGACACGGAGAAGCTGACGCACGTCCTCCAGAGCGTCCTCGACCACCACGACGGCCTGCGGCTCGTCCTCACCCGTATGGACCTCGGCCCGGTCGTCCCCGCCCTGTGGTCCGCGCGGACGACGGCCGCCGGCTCGGTGGACGCCGCCGCGCTGCTGCGCCGCGTCGACGTACGGGACCTCGACGACGCCGCTCTCCGGGCGGCCATCGGCGAGGAGTCCGACGCCGCCGCCGACCGCCTCGACCCCGACAGCGGCGTCATGGTCCAGGCGGTGTGGTTCGACGCCGGTGCGGACCGGCCCGGCCGCCTGCTGCTGGTCGTCCACCACCTGGTGGTCGACGGCGTGTCCTGGCGCGTCCTCCTCGGCGACCTCGCCTCCGCATGGGACGCCGTCGCACGGGGGGAGCGGCCCGCGCCGGAGCCGGTGCCCACGTCCCTGCGCCGGTTCGCCCGCGAGGCCGCCGAGCAGGCCACCTCCCCGCAGCGGCAGGCGGAACTCCCGTACTGGGCCGCGACGTTGGCCCCGGGCGCCGAGCTGCTGCCCGGAGCCACCCGTACCGGAACGGCCGGCGCAGCACGGGAACACACCGTCACCCTGCCCGCGGACGAGACCCGTGCCCTGCTCACCGCCGTGCCCGCCGCGGCAGGTGCCGACGTCACGGAGGTCCTGCTTGCCGCGCTCCGCCTCGCCGTCACCCGCTGGCGCGCCGAACGTGACGGCGGCCCGGCCCTCGACGGCGATCTGCTGGTCGACCTGGAGCGGCACGGCCGCGACGGCACCGACGCCGACCTGTCCCGCACCGTGGGCTGGTTCACCAGCCTCCACCCCGTACGCCTGCCCGCCGCCGGCGACCCGCTCGACGCGCTGAAGCAGGTCAAGGAGTCCGTGCGGTCCGCCCATGACTCCGGCGCCGGATACGGCATGCTGCGGTACCTCAACCCGCAGCTCGCCGCGGTGTTCGCCCAGTTGTCCACCGCACAGGTGCTGTTCAACTACTTCGGACGCCTGCCCGCCGAGCAGACCCGCGACTGGGCGCCCGCCGTCGAGTCCGACGCGCTGCGCGTCGGGCCCGACGCCGACCTCGCCATGCCGTACCCGCTCCAGGTCAACGCCGTCTGCGCGGAGACCCCGCAGGGCCCCGAGCTGCGCGCCACCTGGACGTGGCCGGACGGCAACGCGCTGACCGCCGAGGACGTCCACACCCTCGGCCGCGCCTGGGCCGACACTCTGCGCGAGCTGATCGCCCGGACCGGCACGCCCGGCGCCCGGCCGTCCCTCACCCCCTCGGACCTGCCGCTGGTCGCCCTCACCCAGGCCGACATCGACCTGGTCGAGAGGGTCAGCCCTGCGCCGGTGGCCGACGTCTGGCCGCTGTCGCCGCTGCAGGACGGCATCTACTTCCACGCCAGCTACGACACCTCGGCCCTCGACGTCTACACCGCGCAGGACACCTTCGACTTCGACCACCGGCTCGACGCCGACCGGCTCCGCGCGGCCTGTGCGACCATGCTGCGCCGCCACCCGAGCCTCTGCGCCGGCATCACCAGCGACGGCCTGCCCGAGCCCGTCCAGTTCGTCTGCCCGGCCGATGAACTGCCCGTGCCGCTCACCGAGATCGACCTCACCGCTCTGACCGGGCAGCAGCGGCAGGCCCGGCTCGCCGAGATCTCCGACACCGACCGGCACACGCGGTTCGACCTTGCCGCGCCGCCGCTGTTCCGGCTCACCCTGATCCGGCTCACCGACACCACCGACCGGCTGATGCTCAGCCACCACCTCGTCGCATGGGACGGCTGGTCCCAGTCCCTCTTCCTCGACGAGCTGCTGGAGCTGTACGCGGCGGCCGGCGACGACAGCGCCCTGCCCGCACCCGGCAGCTACCGGGACTACCTGAGCTGGCTCGCCGGCCAGGACTTCGACGCGGCCCGGGCGACCTGGCGGCGAGCCCTCGCCGGACTGGACGAGCCCACCCTCGTCGCCCGCGAGCGAGGTGACGAGCCGACCATCCCGCGCCGCCGCACGCTCAGCCTCGGCCGCGCCCTCAGTGACCGGCTCCGCAGCTCCGCCCGCGAGCACGGGCTGACCATCAACGCGGTGCTGTCCGCCGCGTGGGCACTCGTCCTGTCCTCCACGGTCGGCCGTGACGACGTGGTGTTCGGCGCCACTGTCGCCGGGCGCCCCGCGGACGTGCCGGGCGTCGACACGACGATCGGCATGTTCCTCAACACCGTGCCCCAGCGGATCACCCTCGATCCCGCCGAGCCGGTCGGCGACCTGCTGCGCCGCATCCAGACCGAGCGGGTCACCCTGATGGACCACGAGTACCTGGGGCTCGCCGAACTCCAGCGCGCCGGGGGGCACTCCACCCTCTTCGACACGCTGTACGTGCTCCAGAACTTCGCCGACGAAGGCGGCTTCCGCCGGCTGACGGAGCGGCACGGCATCAGCGGTGTCGGCAGCGTGGACGCCACCCACTACCCGATGACGCTGATCGTCAACCCGGCGCAGACCGTCCAGGTCAAGCTGGAGTACCGCCCCGACCTAGTCGACGACGAGCGGGCCACGGCCACGCTGGACCGCTTCGGCGCCCTCGTGGAGCGGCTCATCGGCGACCTCACGACGCGGGTCGGCGCACTCGACCTGCTGCTGCCCGGCGAGCGGGAGTCCCTCACCAGCACCTGGGCGGGCAGCCGCGAGCCCGTACCGAACGAGACCGTCGCCGACATGCTCGCGGCCCAGGTCGCCCGCACCCCCGACGCGGTGGCGCTGGTCTTCGGAGAGCGCGCCCTGACGTACGTGGAACTGGACGCGCACATCAACCGGATCGCCCGGCTGCTGCTCGCCCGCGGCGCGGGCCCGGAGAAGGTCGTCGCGCTCGCGCTGCCCCGGTCCATCGACATGGTCGCCGCCCTGTTCGCCGTCCTGCGCACCGGCGCCGCGTACCTGCCGCTCGACCTCGACCACCCCGCCGACCGGCTGCGGCTGATGGTGGAGGACACCGGTCCGCTGTGTCTGGTGTCCACCGACTCCGTCGCCCCGACCCTGCGCGGGGACGCCGGTCCCGTCGCCCCTGAACTCCTGCTGGACGATGAGGCCGTGGCCGCCGAGCTGGCCGCACTGCCCGGCGGCGAGATCACTGACGCCGAGCGGCCCGCGTTCGCCCACGACGTGCCGGACCGCCTCGAGCACCCGGCGTACGTCATCTACACCTCCGGCTCGACCGGCCGGCCCAAGGGCGTCGTCACCCCGTACCGGGGCCTGACGAACATGCAGCTCAACCACCAGAAGGAGATCTTCGACCCGGCCATCGCATCGGCGGGCGGGCGACGGCTGCGCATCGCGCACACCGTGTCCTTCGCCTTCGACATGTCCTGGGAGGAGCTGCTCTGGCTCGTCGAGGGCCACGAGGTCCACGTCTGCGACGAGGAGCTGCGCCGCGACGCCGAGGCACTGGTCGCCTACTGCGACCGGCACCGCGTCGACGTGGTCAACGTGACACCCACGTACGCCCAGCTGCTCATCGAAGAGGGCCTGCTCGAGCGGGACGAGACGGCCGGGAAGCACCGCCCGGCGCTGGTCCTGCTCGGCGGTGAGGCCGTGTCCGACACGGTGTGGAGCCGGCTGCGCCGCACCGAGGGCACCTACGGCTACAACCTCTACGGCCCCACCGAGTACACGATCAACACGCTCGGCGGGTCCACCGCCGACAGCGCGACCTCCACGGTCGGCATACCGATCCGCAACACCCGCGCCTATGTACTGGACATGATGCTGCGGCCCGTCCCGCCGGGCTGCCCCGGCGAGCTGTACATCGGCGGCACCGGCCTGGCCCGTGGCTACCACGACCGGCCCGGCCTGACGGCCGACCGGTTCGTAGCCGACCCGTTCGGCGAGCCCGGCGAGCGCATGTACCGCACCGGCGACCTCGTGGTCCAGCGCCCCGACGGCCTCCTGGACTTCCTCGGCCGCACCGACGACCAGGTCAAGATCCGCGGCTACCGCATCGAGCTCGGTGAGATCGCCACGGCCCTGTCCTCGCACCCCGACGTCGCGCACGCCGCCGTGGTCGTGAACGAGACCGCCGGCACCAAGCGCCTGGTCGGCTATGTCGTGCCCGAGGCGGGCACCGAGCGGGGCGAAGCCCTGGAGCGGCGGCTGCGCGACCACCTGAAGGCCGGCCTGCCCGACTACATGGTCCCGTCCGCGCTCGTCGCCGTGGACACGCTGCCGCTGACTGTCAACGGCAAGCTCGACACCAAGGCTCTGCCCGCCCCGGACTTCGGCGGCTCGGGCCCGAGCCGTGCGCCCCGGACCCCGCGGGAGGAGACGCTCTGCGCTCTCTTCGCGGAGGTCCTGGGGCTGCCAGAGGGCAGCGTCGGCATCGACAGCGACTTCTTCGAGCTCGGCGGCCACTCGCTGCTCGCCACCCGCCTCGTGAGCCGCGCCCGCACCGCCCTCGACGCCGAACTCGCGATCCGCGACCTGTTCGAGGCGCCCACCGTCGCCGACCTGGTGGAGCGCGCGGCCGCCTCGCACGGCGCCGCCCGCCCGGCCCTGACGGCCGGGGAGCGGCCCGACGAGCTGCCGCTGTCCCACGCGCAGCAGCGGCTGTGGGTCATCCAGCAGATCGAGTGCACCTCGGCCGCGTACAACTTCCCGCTGGTCATGCGGCTGCGCGGGGTCCTCGACCGGGAGGCGTGGGCCACCGCCCTCGCCGATGTGACGGCACGCCACGAGGCGCTGCGCACCGTCTTCACCGAACGCGACGGCCAGGCTTTCCAGCGGGTGCTGCCCGCCCAGGAGGCGCGGCCCGTGGTGGAGTATCTGACCGCCACCGAGGACGAGGTGCCCGGTATCGTCGACGCGGCCGTCAACCGGCCGTTCGACCTCGCCGCCGAACTGCCACTGCGCGCCACAGTCGTGGAGGTGGCGCCGGACGACCACGTCGTCGTGATGCTGCTGCACCACATCACCACCGACGAGTGGTCGGACCGCCCGTTCCTGGGGGACCTGGCCACCGCTTACGCGGCCCGACTCGACACGGGCGAAGCCCCCGACTGGGAGCCGCTGCCCGTCCAGTACGCCGACTACGCGCTCTGGCAGCAGCGGCTGCTGGGGGACCCCGCCGACGCTGACAGCCTGGCCGCCAGGCAGCTGGAGTACTGGCGTACGACGCTTCAGGGCGCCCCGGAGGAGCTGGAGCTGCCCACCGACCGGCCGCGGCCCGCGCGCCCGGCGTTCTCCGGCGCGGAACTCGACATCGAGTTCGACGCCCGCGTCCACGAGGGGCTGCGGCGGCTGGCCCGCGAGAGCGGCGCCAGCATGTTCATGGTGGTGCACGCCGCCGTCGCGGCGCTGCTGCACCGCATGGGCGCCGGAACGGACATCCCCCTCGGCTCGCCCATCGCCGGGCGGAGCGACGAGGCGCTGGACGAGCTGGTCGGCTTCTTCGTCAACACGCTCGTGGTCCGTACGGACCTGAGCGGCGACCCCAGCTTCACCGAGCTGCTCGCCCGGGTCCGTGAGACGGACCTGGCCGCGTTCTCCCACGCCGACGTACCGTTCGAGGCCGTCGTCGAGAAGCTCAACCCGACCCGGTCCCTGTCCCGGAACCCGTTGTTCCAGGTGATGGTCGGCTACCACGCCCGCACCGGCGACGAGCTGGAGCTGCCCGGACTCGGCGTGGAATACGTGCCGTTCCGGATCAGCTCCGCCAAGTTCGACCTCGTCTTCAGCTTCACCGAGCACACCTCGGCCGACGGCGACGCCGACTCCCTCGGCTGCCGACTGGAGTTCGCCACCGAGCTGTTCGACCAGGAGACGGCCGAGCGGATGGGCGATCGCCTCCGCAGGCTGGTGGAGGCCCTCGTCACCGACCCCGGGCGGCCTCTGTCGCAGGCGGAGATCCTCTCCGCCGAGGAGCGGCGGCTGGTCCTGGAGGGCTTCAACGGCACGGCTCGCAAGGTCGACGAGGCGTCTTTGCCCGCTCTGTTCGCCCGGCAGGTCGCCGAGCGGCCCGACGTGGTCGCCGTCGTCGAGCGCTCCCGCTCGGTGACATACGCCCAGCTCGACGCGCGCGCCAACCGCATCGCGCGGCTGCTCGCCGCCCGTGGCGTCGGTGCCGAGAGCGTGGTCGGTGTGGCGGTGCCCCGCTCGGTCGACATGGTCGCCACGGTGGTCGCCGCGCAGAAGCTCGGCGCCGCGTTCCTGCCGCTCGACCTGGTCCACCCCGGAGACCGCCTCACCTACATGATCGAGGACTCGGCCGCGGCCCTCGTGGTCGGCACCGAGCCGGTCGCCGGGAAGATCCCGGACGTGCCGGGTGTACCCGTGGTACTGCTCGACGCGCCGGACATCGCGGCGGAGCTGGACGCACTGTCCGGCGCGGCCGTGGACGGCGGGCCGGCCGGTCCGGACCAGGCCGCGTACGTGATCTACACGTCCGGTTCGACCGGCCGTCCCAAGGGCGCGGTCGTCCCGCACGAGGGCATCTCCAGCCTGGTCGCCACCGCTGTTGACCGGATGGGCCTGGAGCGTGACAGCCGTGTGCTGCAGTTCGCGTCGATCGGCTTCGACGTCTTCGTCTTCGAACTTGCGATGGCGCTGTGCCACGGCGGTCGGCTGGTCCTGATCACCGACGAGGCCAGGGTCGCCGGACCGGCGCTCACGGACTTCCTGGAGGACCAGCGGATCACCCACATGATCCTTCCGCCCTCCCTGGTGTCCGCACTCCCGCCGGGCTGCGAACTGCCCGAGGGATCGACCGTCCTGGTCGGCACCGAGACGGTGCCGCCGGACCTGTTCGAGCGGTTCGGCGCCACAGCCCACCTGATCTGCGCCTACGGGCTCACCGAGGCGACGGTCAACTCCACACTGTGGCCGGCCCGCGAGCACGGCGGCCGCCCGGGCGGCCGGGTGCCCATCGGCCGCCCCGACCCCAACACCCGCTGCTACGTGCTCGACGAGCACCTGCGCCCCGTCCCGCCGGGCGTGGTGGGCGAGCTGTACGTCGCCGGGCGCGGCCTCGCCCGCGGCTACCTCGGCAAGGCCGCACTCACCTCCGAGCGGTTCGTCGCCGACCCGTTCGGCGCGCCGGGCAGCCGGATGTACCGCACCGGTGACCGGGCCCGCTGGCGCGTGGACGGCAACCTCGACTTCCTCGGCCGGGTCGACACCCAGGTGAAGATCCGAGGCTTCCGTATCGAGCTGGGCGAGATCGAGGCGGCCCTCGCCTCGCACCCGTCGGTCGCACAGGCCACCGTGGTGCCCGACCGCGAAGGCGACATCGTTCGGCTGGTCGGCTACGCCGTGCCGGAGACCGGGGAAACCGTGTCGCAGGCGCTGGACCCGCAGGAGCTGCGCGCCCATGTGGCCGGGCTGCTGCCCGAGTACATGGTCCCAGCCCTCGTCGTGCCGTTGGACGGCCCGCTGCCGCTGACGCCCAACGGCAAGCTGGACAGCAAGGCGCTGCCCGCGCCGGACTGGACCGCGATGACCGGCGACGCCCGCCCGGCCACCGAGACGCAGGCCCGCCTTGCCGAGCTGTTCTGCGAGATCCTCAAGCTGGACAGCGTCGGCGTGCACGACAACTTCTTCGCACTCGGTGGCCACTCCATGGCGTCGATGCGGCTGCTGGGCCGTATCCGCGCCGAGTTCGGAGTCGAGCTGAGCATCCGTGACGTCTTCGATGCGCTGACCGTCGCCGGGATCGCCGGCAAGCTGGAGGGAGCGGCCGCCGCCCGACCCGCGCTGCGCGCGGCCGAGGGCGGTCCGGCCGAGGACTGCACGCCCCTGCCGGTGGCGCCCGTCCAGCGCTGGCAGTGGGAGTCGTACCGCCGGAGCCCCGGATTCGACCACGCGCTGGTGCTGCGCTCCCCGGGCGGTCTGGACGCGGACACGGTCGCGGCGGCACTCGCCGATGTGGTGGGCCGGCACGAGCCCCTGCGCACGGCGTTCACCGAGCGGGACGGCACGGTGTTCCAGGAGCCGGCGCAGAGCCCGGCGCTCACCGCGGAGCGGTGTGCGGACCTGGACGCGCGGCTGGCGGAACTTGCCGCTCAGGCGCCCCGCCTGGAGCGGGACGCCCCTCTGCGAGCCCACCTGCTCGCGGACGGGGACGGCAGCCAGGCCCTGCTGCTGACCATGCACTACCTTGCGGTGGACGAGTGGTCCGTGGTGCCGCTGTTCCGCGACCTCACCACGGCCTACGCCGCCCGCGCCGAGGGCCGGGCACCGGACTGGCAGCCGCTGCCGGTGACGTACGCGGACTACACCCGGTGGGCCCATGAGGTACTGGGCGACCTCACCGCCCCGGACAGCCGGGGCGGCCGGCAGCTCGCGTACTGGCGGCAGACGCTGAAGGACGTACCGCAGCGGCTGGCCCTACCGGGGGACGGCCCGCGCGGCACCGCGGCGCCGGCCGCGTCCGGCGGACGCCCGGGCGATTATGTGGGCTTCGTTCTCGACGAGGAGCTCCACGCGGCCGTGGACCGGCTCGCCGGGACCACCGGCACCAGCATGTTCATGGTGCTGCACTCGGCCCTGGCGGCCCTGCTCACCGCCCACGGAGCAGGCACCGACCTGCCCATCGGTACGATGGTCGCCGGCCGCACCGACGACCAGCTCGCCGACCTGGTCGGCTGTTTCCTCAATACGGTCGTCCTGCGTACCGACACCGCCGGCGACCCGACGTTCGCGGAGCTGCTGACCAGGGTGCGGGAGACCACGCTGAGCGCGCTGGACCGGCAGGACGTCCCGTTCGACGAGGTCGTGCGGACCACCGGACTGCCGGAGGAGGGGCCGCAGGTCATGGTGATCCACCACGAGCAGGCGGACCTCGGGCAGTTGGAGGGCGGCATCGGCTCGTTCCATGCCGTCCCGACCGGCGCCGCGCGGGCCGAGCTGATCCTCAGCTTCTACGAGCCGCGAGGCGAGGGCCCGGTGCACTGCGAACTGATCCACTCGACCGACCTGCTCGGCAGCGCCAAGGCACGACGGCTCGCCGACGAACTCCAGACCCTGCTGCGCACCGTGGCAGCCGACCCCGAACAGCCGCTCTCGGAGCTGTTCACCGTAAAGTCCCTGAGGAGTGACAACGCATGACCACCAACCCGTTCGAGGACCCGCAGGGCCGCTTCCTGGTACTCGTGAACGACGAGAACCAGCACTCGCTGTGGCCGTCGTTCGCCGAGGTGCCCGCCGGGTGGCGCACGGTCTTCGGCGAGGACACGCGCGAGGCGTGTGTCGGCTACGTCGAGTCCCACTGGAGCGACCTGCGCCCGGCAAGCCTGGTGGCCCAGCAGGGCTGACACAGGGCAGACCGCCGAGAAGTCCGCCGCCCGCGGGGAGTTGCCTCCCCGCGGGCGGCGACGTGCGTTGAGCGACGGCGTCGGTGCCTGCACCCGGTCGGTCAGGACGAGCGGGTGTCGGGCATGGTCTCGGTCTGCGGAGCGGACTCGTTGCTGGACCACAGGGCGGTGCTCGGACCGTGTCCCACGTCGACGGCGGCCGGGTGGGCCGGTGCTTGAAGTGGCGAAGGAGTGGTCGGGTACGTCGACCGCGGCCGCAGCCCGCGCCCGCTCCGCCCTGCCGATCGCACGGGCACCGACCAGCCGCCGGCGAGCACGGGCAGACCGACCACGGTGACCGACAGAACGACGGCCGTGCAGATCGCGACGGTCACGTGGACGAAGCCGACCAGCGACGCGACGCCGGCAGGTCGGCCGGCAGATGCGCGGTGGGCTGCGGTGTCCACGGGGCGGGACGTGGCGAACCGCGCCGACGACGCGGGCAGTCGGTACGGTCCGGGTGGCGCACTCCGTCGCGGACCGTGAAGTCGGCTCGGTGTTCGTCAGGTCGGCCGTGGACGCGCCGCCGGGCCGGTGCTCGCTGACCGCGGCCTGTCCCGGGACCTGCGTAGTTTCGTCACCACCGCGCGTTCGGTGTCCGAGAGGCGCGGCTGGACAGCCCTTCGGAGGCGGCGTCGGTGTCGGGACACGGGTCCTGGTGCCAGAGTCACCGTGGAACGCAGGAACGCAGGAACGCAGGAACGCAGGAACGCAGGAACGCAGGGCCGGGCCGACAAGGACCCTGGAGACGGCCTCTTCCCACCCGTCCGGCATCCGACGCCACACGGCAGTCAGCGTTTGCACATGACGGGGCGCCGCAGGTCAGGGGCTTCCCCCGTGACTGCGGCGCTGGACGGGTCCCGGGGCTACTGCCGGCTGTCGGACCACGCCGTCCACAGCGCGGCGTAACGGCCGCCTGCCGCGATCAGTTCGTCATGCGTGCCGGTCTCCACCACACGGCCCTGGTCCAGGACGACCACACGGTCCGCGGTCGCCGCCTGCGGGAGCCGGTGGGCCACCATCAGCCCCGTGCGGCCCTCAAGCGCCTGTAGAGCAGCGGTCTCCAGGACATGGGCGCCCGCGCTGCCGGCGTCGGCGGTGGCCTCGTCCAGAATGGCGATCGGCTGATCGGCGAGCATGAGGCGGGTCAGGGCCAGATGCTGGGCCTGGGTCACGGTGAGCGTGTGCCCACCCTCTCCGACGACCGTGGCGAGGCCGTCGGGGAGCGCCTCGGCCCACTCCAGTGCCCCCACCCCGGCCAGTGCCGTGCGCAGTTCCTCGTCCGTGGCGTCCGGTCGGGCCAGCCGCAGGTCCTCGGCCAGCGGACCGGCGAACACATGCACCTCCTGGCTGATCAGCGTCACCGCGCGCCGTACGCCGGCCGGGCCCAGCTCCCGGGTGTCGACGCCGCCCAGGGAGATCGACCCGCCGCTCGGCTCGTGGACGCCTGCGATGAGCTTGGCCAGAGTGGTCTTTCCCGCCCCGCTCGCGCCCACCAGGGCGACCCGCTCTCCGCTCCGTACCTCCAGGTCGACGTCGTGGAGCACCGGGTGGCCGGTGACGTACGCGTGGCTGAGGGCGGTGACCTTGACCGCGCCGTCCACCGGTGCGGCCCCGCTGTTGCCGGACTCGGGCTCGACGGGCAGATTCGAGACGCCCACCAGGCGGGCGAGGCTCGCGCCCGCCGACTGTGCGTCGTCGATCAGGAAGAGCGCGGCGTTGATCGGGTTGAAGAGGCTGTGGAAGTAGAGGGCGGCGGCGGTCGCCGTGCCGATGCTCACCGACCCGTGGTCGACCAGGAGGAAGCCGGTGACCAGGACCGCCGTCAGACCGATGAACTCAGCGGCGTTGAGCCGGGAGAAAAAGCCGGAAACCAGCCGGATACCACGCAGCGCGAGGTCGACGGCGTCCCCGGACCGCTGCTCCAGCAGCCGTGCGTGCCGGTCGCCCAGGCGGAAGGCGCGTACGGTGCGCACGCCCCCGACGCTGTCGAGGAGTTGGTGCTGCAGCGCACCGCTCGCCACCCGGTGCGCGGCGTACACCTTCGCGGCACGCGGGATGTACCAGCGGACCGTGAGGACGTGGACGGGTACCGCCAGCAGCACGGCGAGCAGGAACCGCCAGTCCAGTACGGCGAGTCCGACGAGCGTCAGGACGATGGTCAGGAGTGCCCCGGCGAGCTCGGGCAGGGCCTGTCGTACGGCCTTGGCGATAACGGTGACGTCGCCGGTCACCCGCGATGTCAGGTCGCCCGAACCGGCCCGCTCGACGCGCTCGAGCGGCAGCCGCAGCGCGCGTGCGATGAACCGCTCGCGCAGGCTCGCGAGGACCGTCTCGCCGAGGCGGGCCACCAGGGAGGCGCCGATCGCGGTGGCGATCCCCCTGGCCAGGGCCACGGCGAGGAGCAGCACCAGCGGCACGGTCAGCGCGCCCGCGCCACGCCGCGCCACGACCAGGTCGACGATGCGGCCGAGCAGAGGGGCCGTCAGGAGCCCGACGCCCGTGCCGACGACCAGCACGGCAGCCGAGGCCAGCGCCAGCAGCCGGTGACGGCGCAGCAGCTCCGCTACGACGGCGAAGGTCTGGGCGCCGGTGGCGGTGGGGAGCAGCTCACGATCGTCCGTGGCAGGTCCGCTCATCTCACGTCCTTCTTCGCCCCTGCCGGGGCTGTTTCGGCCGGGGCCGGTCGCGCCGGGCCGGTTCGCGTTCGGGGCGTTCGTGCCGGGTCCGTCCGCGTGCCGGCCGTCGCGGGGCTCGATCACGGAGGGGCGGTTCACCGGGTCCGTCATGCCAGCACCGCCGCACGGTAGGCCTCGTCGGCGGCGACCAGTTCAAGGTGGCGGCCTTCCGCCGTCACCGCGCCACCCTCGAGCACCAGGACGCGGTCGGTCGCGGCGAGCAGGGCCGGGCTGGTGGTGACGAGAATGGTCGTGCGGCCGCTCCGGAGTTCCCTGAGGCGTGCTGCGATACGTGACTCGGTGACCGTGTCGACGGCGGTCGTCGGATCGTGGACGACGAGAACGGGGGGATCGGCGGCGAGAGCCCGTGCGAGCGCGACCCGTTGGCGCTGACCGCCTGACAGTGACCGCCCGCGTTCGGCGAGCAGGGTGTCCACGCCTTGGGGAAGCGCCCGTGCGACGTCGTCCGCCGCCGAGGCGGCCAGAGCCCGTTCGACGTCCTTCTCGGTGGGGTCCGTGCCGGCCCGTACGTTGTCCAGGAGGCTGCTCTCGAAGAGGGCGGCGTCGTGGTGGGCGACCAGGACCGCCCGGCGGACGGTGTCGGGGTGCAGCTCTGTCAGCGGCACTCCGTCGAGTTCGACCGTGCCTTCGTCGGGATCGAGCTCGCGGCCCAGGCACAGCAGGAGGTCGTTCGCCACGGCGGAGTCCTTGGCGACGATTCCGACCAGGCTGCCGGGGGCGATGTCGGCGTCCAACCGGCGCAGCGCACCGAGAGCGACACCTCGCAGGCGGAGGCGACCGGTCACCGGCTGCGGGAGGGTCTTCTGCCCGGCTGCCACAGCATGCGGTGAGGCAAGGACCTCGGCGACGCGGTCCGCCGAGGCCCGCCCCAGCGCGAACTCGCCGTTGACGAAGGTGAGCAGCTGGAACGGGCCGAGCAGGTACTGGGCGAGGCCGACCGCCGCCACGAGGTCACCCACGCTGATCGAGCCGCGCATCGCCAGATGCGCGCCCACAAGGCCGATGACCGCGATGAAGACGCCGGTCAGTGCGAGGATGGCGCCGTCGTGCCAGGCTCTGCTGCGGGCGGCCCGCAGGGCGGCGGCCAGCGACTCCTGACTGGTCCGCCGGTAGCGGGACACGGCGGCGGGCTCGGCCCCGATGCCCTTCAGGACGCGCAGGCCGGTGACGAGGTCGGCGGCGACGCCCGAAGCGTGGGCGGCACGCTCCTGTTCGGCCTCGCTGCGCCGCTCCAGCGGCCGGCTGATCACGTGGCCCAGCCACAGCAGGGGCGGGACCCCGAGCAGGACGAGGAGGCCCAGGGGCACCGATATGCGCAGCAAGGCAACGGCGCTGACGGCCAGTCCGGCGAGCGCCGAGACCGCATACGGCAGGGCTGCCGCGACGGCGCCCACCCGGGCGGCGTCGCCGGTGGCGACGGCGGTCAGCGCGCCGGGCAGCCGGCCCCTGTCGGCTCCGCCCCGAGGGTCCAGCACCTTGGCACCGAGATCGAGCCGGATGCGGTGGGCCGCGTGCTCGCCGGAGCCGTCCGTGATCCTCGCGGCGGTCCGGTAACACGTGGACAGGACGAGGAAGAGCACAGCGAGAGCCAGCAGCCAGCGCCAGAGCGCGGACGTGGATCCTGTCGCCACGGCTTCGTCGATGACCATGCCGATGACGACCGGCACCAGTGCCTCGCAGCATTGGTGGGCCATGCCGAGCGACGACGCCGTGACGACTCGGCGGCGCTGGCCCCTGATCGCTCTCCGGAGAACGTGGCCCCCCGTCAGTTCTCCATCGAGCATGCGGTACCTCCACGAAGGTGGTTGGCTAGTTAGGTAAGGCTACTCTAATCGCGCGTCCGTTCCCGCTGTTCGGCGGTGGTCCTGCCCGCGCGTTGACCTCCCTGCTTTGTTCGGTTAGCCTCACCTAAGTCGTGAGTTGTCGTCCGTATCTCACATCTTCTGCAGCTCGCGTGAACTGCCGCTAGGGGCCGGGGGGTTGTCTTTGTCGGTTGAAACCCAGGCGCCGCCCGGAAGGTTGGAGCCGGCCCCGGTCGTACCCGAAGTACGCCGGTCCGTGTCCGCGCTCCGGGGGCTCGGCCTGCTTCTGGCTCTCGCCGCTCTGGTCCTGGTCGGACTGCTCAGCGTCTGGCTCGGCACCAGAGGCATCCCCTTCACGTCGACGTGGAGCGTGCTGTGGAGCCCTGACGGGTCCGAGACCTCGGTCATCGTCCACGAGTACCGGATCCCGCGGACACTCCTCGGACTGCTCGTCGGCATCGCCCTTGGCCTGTCCGGCGCCCTGATGCAGTCGCTGACGCGCAATCCGCTCGCCGACCCCGGCCTGCTCGGGGTGAGCTTGGGCGCCTCCACCGGCGTCGTGGTGGCCATCGCGTTCTTCGGGATCGGCACCGCCCTCGGATACGTCTGGTTCGCCTTCGTCGGCGCGGCCGTCGCGTCCGTGGTCGTGTACGTGCTGGGCTCGTCCGGACGGAAGGTGGCCACACCCGACCGGCTCGTGGTCGCGGGAGCGGCGGTGACGGCCGTTCTGTACGCCTTCAACTCGGCGGTCCTGCTGCTCAATCCGCGGGCCTTCGACCAGTTCCGCTTCTGGACGGCCGGCTCCCTGGCGGGCCGCAGGATGGACGTCGTCCTCATCATCCTGCCGTTTGTGGCCGTGGGGCTGCTCCTTGCCCTCGTGCTGGCGCCCGCGCTCAATGCGCTCGCCATGGGCGACCAGATGGGGCGAGCCCTGGGAGTCAACGTCAACAGGACCCGCATCCTGGGGGCCGTCGGGGTGGTGCTGCTGTGCGGCGCGGCCACCGCCGCCGCCGGACCGATCGGGTTCGTCGGCCTGGTGGTGCCGCACGTGGCACGGTTCGTCGTCGGACCCGACCAGCGGTGGGTGCTCGCCTACTCGATGCTGCTCGCACCGGTCCTGCTCATCGGGGCCGACGTCCTGGGCCGAGTGCTCGGCGCCCCGGGCGAGGTCCAGGTCGGCATCGTCACGGCGTTCGTCGGTGCGCCCCTGTTCATCGCGCTGTGCCGCCGTCGAAAGCTGGTCATGCTGTGAGAGCCGTACAGGAGTCAGAGCCCCCCGTCTCCGACACCGGCCCGGCCGCCGCGACGCCCCGCGTCGTCACGGGCATCGCTGTGCGCACCCGTTCGGGAAGCTTCTCCGTACGGGTCCAGGGCCGGGCCGTGGCCGCGGCCGTGGTCCTGTTCGCCGCGCTCGTGGCCGTCATGGCGGTCACACTGACGACGGGGGACTTCGAACTGTCCCTCGGCGAGGTGGCCGACGCTCTGATCGGCCGCGGCTCCGGAGCGGCCGACTTCATCGTCAACACCCTGCGGATGCCCCGGCTGGTGACCGCCCTGTGCGTCGGTGCCGCCCTGGCCGTGAGCGGCGCCATCCTGCAGAGTCTGACCGGCAACTCGCTGGGCAGCCCCGACATCATCGGCTTCACGAACGGATCCGCCACCGGAGCGCTGCTGGTCATCGTGGTCCTGCACGGCAGCATGACCCAGATCGCGCTCGGCGCCCTGATCGGCGGCCTCGCCACCGCCGCCGCCGTGCATCTGCTCATGGCGGGCCGGGCACTGCAGGGGTTCCGGCTCGTGGTCGTCGGCATCGGCGTCAGCGCCCTGCTCCTGGCCGTCAATTCGTACCTGATCACCCGGGCCACCTGGCAGGAGGCGCTCGAGGCTCAGGCGTGGCTGCTCGGAAGCCTGGGGAACCGGCTGTGGGTCCACGCGAACGCCATCGGGCTCGCCGTCGCCGTCCTGCTCCCGCTCGCCCTCCTCCTGTCCCGCAGGCTGTCCATGGTGGAGATGGGCGACGACACGGCGATCGCGCTCGGCGTCGACGTGGCCCGCACCCGGGCGGCACTGCTCGTGATCGGCGTCGCCCTCGCCGCCTTCGCCACGGCGGTGACCGGCCCGATCTGGTTCGTCGCGCTGGCCGCGCCGCAGCTGGCGCGCAGGCTCGCCGGGACGTCCGGTCCCGCACTGCTGCCGTCCGCCCTCATGGGGGCCGTGCTGCTGGCCATCAGCGATCTCCTCGTGCAGCGCCTGTTCGCACCCGCACTCCTTCCGGTCGGCACGGCGACCGGCACCATCGGCGGGCTGTACCTCATCTGGCTGTTGGTCACCGAGTCCCGAAAGAGCCGCGCATGACTGGAACGACGGAGACGACCGTGAGGGCCGAGACGGCCCCCGCTGGGCACCGGGCCCCCCGGCTGCGGGCCGAGGACCTGACGCTGTCCTACGACCAGCGCACCGTGGCCACCGGCCTCGGAGTCGACATCCCGGACCGCTCCTTCACCGTGATCATCGGGCCGAACGCGTGTGGCAAGTCCACTCTGCTCAAGGCGCTCGCGAGGATGCTCAAACCCCGGTCCGGACAGGTCTACCTCGACGGCGCCGCCATCGCGTCGTACCGCTCCCGCGAGGTCGCCCGGCGCCTCGGGCTGCTCCCGCAGTCGTCGACCGCGCCCGGCGGGATCACGGTCGGCGACCTCGTGGCCCGAGGCCGCTATCCCCACCAGCGGCTGCTGAAGCAGTGGTCCGCGGAGGACGAGAGCGCCGTGACCGAGGCGATGCGCCAGACCGGCGTGCTCGAACTCGCCGAGCGGCCCGTCGACGACCTCTCGGGCGGTCAGCGGCAACGCGTATGGCTGTCCATGGTGCTGGCACAGCAGACCCCCATCCTTCTGCTGGACGAACCGACCACGTACCTCGACATCGCCCACCAGGTCGAGGTCCTCGAGCTGTGTGCGTCTTTGCACGAGCGGAAGGGACACACGATCGTCGCGGTCCTCCACGACCTCAACCAGGCGTGCCGTTACGCCACCCACCTCGTGGTGATGAGGGCGGGCGGCGAGGTCGCCGCCGAAGGCGATCCCGCGACGATCATGACCGCTGAGCTTGTCGAGGACGTGTTCGGCCTGCCCTGCCGGATCATCGACGACCCCGAGACCGGCACTCCTTTGATGGTGCCCGCCGCGCGTAAACGCCCCTTCACCGCCGCCGACACCGCCGTGGCCGACAGACTCTAGGGACGGAAGCCCATGCTCTGTACGAGGCTGACGAACGCTTACGTCCTCACCATGGATCCGGACCACCCGGTCGCCCATGACCTGGGCATCTGGCGCGGCCGGATCGTGGGCCTGGACGACGCGGTGACCTCGCTGCCCGCGCGCGAGGTGATCGACCTTCAGGGTGCCACGGTCCTGCCGGGCTTCATCGACAGCCATGTCCACCTGGCGTGGACCGGGCTGAAGGCGAGCACCCCGAGCGTCGCCCCCTGCAGACGGGTCGAGGATGTCCTCGCGGTCGTGCAGGAGGCTGTCGCCCAAAGGAGCACGCCCGGTGCCTGGGTGGACGTCGCCGGGTACGACCAGCGGGCCCTCGGCCGGCACCTTACCGCGGCCGAGCTGGACCGGGTCAGCGACGGCCGCAAGGTGTTCCTGATGCACGACTCCGGGCACGCCTGCGTGGTGAACAGCGCCGTCCTGGACCTGTTGCCCGCCGAAGTCCCGCACCAGGACGGCTTCCTGGCGGAGAGCGCCATGACGGCCGCACGGCGGCTGCGCCTGCCGTACTCGCAGGCCGAGCTCGCCGACGCCATCGAGCGTGCCGCCCGGATGTGTCTGACCGAGGGCGTGACCGCCTGCGCCGAAGCGGGCATCGGCGGCGGCCTCCTGGGGCACAGCCCGGTCGAGCTCGGCGCCTACCAACTGCTCCGGGACCAGGGCCGGCTGTCCCTGCGGGTCCAGCTCATGGCGGCCGGTGACACCCTGCGGCCGCTGCCCGCACACCGGGACGACGGCATCCCGCGGTCCCTGGACCTTGGCCTGCGCACCGGGTTCGGCGACGACTGGCTCTCCGTGGGCGCACTCAAGATCTACACCGACGGCGGCATGATGGCCCGTACGGCGGCGCTCACCTCCCCGTACGAGGGCATGACCCACACGGGCCAGCTCCAGCAGGACCCCGAGGCCCTGGCCGACCTCATCGTGGACGGGCACCTGGCCGGGTGGCAGCTCGCCGTCCACGCCATCGGGGACCGCGCCGCCGACATCGCGCTGGACGCCCTGGAGCGGGCCCAGCGGCTGCGCCGCCGGCCGGACGCGCGCCACCGCATCGAGCATGCCGGACTGATACGGCCCGACCAGCTCCCCCGCTTTGCCCGCCTCGGCCTCAGCGCCGTGATCCAGCCCAACTTCCTGCGTTACTTCGGTGACGACTACGCGGCGATCATGGGCGAGGAGCGGGCCGCGTGGATGTACCGGGGCCGGGCCTTCCTCGACCACGGTGTCACGCTCGTCGGCAGCTCGGACCGGCCCGTCACGGACGGATCGCCGCTGCGGGCGATCCAGTTCATGGTGGAACGTGCCTCCACGTCCGGGCAGATCATCGGTCCCGAGGAGGGCATCACCGTCGACGAGGCCCTGCGCGCCTACACGGTCGCAGGGGCGTACGCCTCCCGGTGGGACGACAGCGCGGGCACCCTCACTCCCGGCAAGCGCGCCGACCTCGTGGTGCTGGCGGACGACCCGCGCCGCGTCGATCCGTCCAGGATCGGGGACATCGAGGTCCTGGCGACGTTCGTGGACGGGCGGGACGCGAAGGAGGCGCACAAGCTGTGAGCACTCCGGCTGACAACCTCCGGCGACACGCGCCTCTTTGGGAGCCGCCGAGGACACCGGCGCGGTGGGTCATCTGGCACACGGGCGAGGACAGCATGGTCTTCGACACGAAGCTCAACATCCCCGCCCCCGTGGACGACGAGGTCCTCGGCGAGGTCGTGCGCCGGATGCGTGCAGCAGGGGCACCGGAGAGCAGCGAGTACCCGGGCCGCCCGTGCGGCTAGGGCCCTGTCCGGGCGATCTTGTCGGGCGACGCTCCCCCAGAGCTTCTCCCCCAGCTGCGGCACCTCGCTGTGTTGTCGGAGTCGCCCAAGTACGTCCGGTACGAGGGCGATCGCCCCCCAGCCTCCGGCCGGGCGGTACCCCACCGCCATGCGATGTGTCCCTTCGGCCCTGGCGGGCCCGGGGCCCATGCATCTGACGCCGCAGGCTGATCCTCGAAGATCGCCCGGACAGGGCCTGGCGACGAGCCCGGCGGACGCGGGTACGGTCCCGCTGCGTGTGGAGGACGCCGGTACGAACTGAGGCTCAACCTACTGGATCCGGCCCGTGGTTCGGCCGTGAGGATGCGCGCCTGACCGCCGGATCGAGGTGGAAGCGATCGACCGACTCCGGCGGGGCGTCGGGCAGATGCACGGCAAGGGTGACATCGCATCGGCGAACACCTTCGAGTCGATCCGGGCGGACGAGGAGCACCGCATCGACCACCTCGGCACGCAGTTGGACCTGATCGGCAAGCTCGGAGGGGCCCTCTGCATCGCTCGGCAGGTCGAACAGCCGGGTGGCTGACGGCTGATCGAGGTCCCTCGACCGGACCCGACTTGGTCAACAGCTTAGGTGAGGCTAACCTTGGTCTGACTGTTTCACCGAGGTGACGCGGCGATCGATCGCTTCCTCGCCCGGTGGAACCGAGGAAGGAACGCCTTGATCACGGCCATGCCGCGCCCCGGAACGCTGTTGTCCCGCGCGCCCCACCCGCCTTACCTGCCCCACATCCCCACGTTGTCCGTGCGCTCGGCCCGCCCACGGGACGCCGCCGCTCTCGCCGCTCTGTCACGTCCGTTCATCCGCTCGGGCGCACTGCGCGAGCGGCCGTTCCACGTCTACGCGTGGCAGGCGACCGACTTCCTGGTAGCCGAGGCGCCTGACGGCACCCTGGGCGGCTGCCTCGCGCTGCGCGTCGACCCGGACCCGACGCGCGACGGCCGCGCCCTCGGGGTCCTGTACAACTTCTGCGTCGCGCAGCACATGCAGGGGAGCGGTGTGGGCGCGCGGCTTCTGGGCGCCGCCCTGGCCCGTGGGCGGGCGCAGTCCCTGGACGCGCTGTTCACGGCAACGACCGGCAGCGGCCGTCTCTTCCTTCGGTACGCCTTTGCCCCGGCCTGCCCGAGCCTCGCCCCTGCGGCCTGGGCACGGTCCCTGGACCCCGCGCGGGGCGCCCGAGTTCTCGCCCGCGTCCTGTGATCGCCACATGGTGAGCAGCCACGACGAAAGGGCGGGGCCCGAGCCGGAACGGCTGGGCCCCGCCCTTTTCGCACCGCGTGGACGTCAGGTGCCGAGGACGGCCGGCAACGCCCCCACCAACTGAGCGATCTCCGTCTCCGTGACCGTCAGAGCGGGAGCCAGCCGCACGGTCCAGGCGCCGGCGGCGTTCACCAGGAACCCGGCCTCCTGCGCTGCCCGCTGAATCCGGGCCGCGACCGGCTCGGTGAGCGCGACTCCCAGCAGCAGCCCCATGCCCCGCACCTCGCGCACCAAAGGATGCTTCAGCTCCTCGATCCCGCGGCGCAGCAACTCCTCCGCCCGCACGACATGGAGGAGCAGGCCCTCGGCCTCGACCGTCTCCAGGACGGCGAGCCCGGCCGCGCACGCCACGGGGTTGCCGCCAAAGGTCGAGCCGTGCTGCCCCGGGCCCAGCAGTTCCGCCGCCGCGCCGAACGCCACCGTGGCGCCGATCGGCAGCCCGCCGCCCAGGCCCTTGGCCAGGGTCACCACGTCCGGGTCCACGCCCGGTACCGCCTGGTGCGCAAACCAGTGGCCCGTACGGCCGATCCCCGTCTGCACCTCGTCCAGCACGAGCATGCTTCCCGTGGAGCGGGTGATGTCCCGGGCCGCCCGCAGATACCCGTCGGGAGCCGGAATCACGCCCGCCTCGCCCTGGACGGGCTCCACGAAGACGGCCGCGGTGTCCGCCGTGACCGCGGCGCGCAGGGCCTCGGTGTCCCCGTACGGCACATGCGTCACGTCGCCAGGCAGCGGGAGGAAGGGATCGCGCTTCGCGGGCTGCCCGGTCAGGGCCAGGGCGCCCATGGTCCGCCCGTGGAAACCGCCCTCCGTTGCGACCAGGTGCGTCCGCCCCGTCCTGCGGGCGATCTTGAAGGCTGCCTCGACGGCCTCCGTACCCGAGTTGGCGAAGAAGACCCTGCCCGGTCTGCCCAGCAGTTGCAGCAGCCGTTCCGCCAGAGCGACGGCCGGTTCCGAGACGAAGAGGTTCGACACATGTCCCATGCGGGCGATCTGCGAGGCGACCGCGGTCACCACGGCAGGGTCGCCGTGTCCGAGTGTGTTGACCGCGATCCCGCCTGTGAAGTCCGTGTACGCGCGCCCCGATTCGTCCCGGACGGTGCGGCCGTCGCCGCTGACCAGAGCCAGCGGGGAGTGCCGTAGGTGTCCATCTTCTTCGGATTCCCTCCCCGCCTTCAGGTGGGGAGGGAATCCGATCTCGGAACTGCTCTAACCCGCAGGCTAGAGCGGACGCTTTTGCTGCTCGATGTACTGCTTGACGATCGCCAGTGGCGCGCCACCGCAGGACCCGGCGAAGTAGGAACCCGACCAGAACCGGCCGTGCATGATGAAGCGGTTGACGTGGCCGGTGAACTCCTGCCGCAGGTAGCGGGAGGACACGCCCTTGAGCGAGTTCACCAGGGCCGACAGGGCGACCTTCGGCGGGTAGTGCACCAGGAGGTGCACATGATCCTCTTCGCCGTTGAACTCGATCAGGTCCGCGCCGAAGTCGGTGCAGACGTTCCGCATGATCTCTTCGCAGCGCGTCAGCATGTCGTCGTTGAAGACTTCACGCCGGTACTTGGTAACGAACACCAAGTGGGCGTGCAGGTTGTAGACGACGTGACGGCCCCGGCGGATATCGGTGTTTGGATCCCAGCGCGGTGACATGAACCAAGTGTAGTAGGATCAAGGAGCTCGACCGGGAGGGGGTGGGCTGGGTGATCCGTGCGTACAAGTTCCTCATGCGGCCCACCGTGGGCCAGCAAGCCGCCCTGGGCGAGATGCTGCGCGATCACTGCTCCCTCTACAACGGGGCCTTGCAAGAACGTCGCGACGCCTACCGACACGCCTCGAAGACGAGCGTGAAGTACGGGCAGCAGTCCGGACAGCTCAAGGACATCCGGGCTTTCGACCCCGAGCGGCAGGGCCGCTGGTCCTTCTCCTCGCAGCAGGCGACGTTGCGCCGGTTAGACAAGGCGTTTGCCGCGTTCTTCCGTCGGATCAAAGCCGGGGACAAGCCCGGGTACCCGCGCTTCCGTGGGGTGAACTGGTTCGACACGGTGGAATTCCCCAAGGACGGGGACGGCTGCCGGTGGGACTCCATCCCGCACGACCCCGTGACCCGGGTCCGCTTCCAGGGCGTTGGGCACGTCAAGGTCAACCAGCACCGCGCGGTGATCGGCAAGGTCAAGACCGTGTCGGTCAAGCGTGAGGGCCGTAAGTGGTTCGTCGTGCTGACCGCCGAGCAGCCTCAGCCCGAGCCGCTGCCCGCGACCGGCTCAGTAGTCGGCATCGACCTCGGTATCGCCTCATTCCTCACCGACTCCAACGGCGTACACGTCGCCAACCCGCGCCACGCACGCAAGGCCGCCGCGAAGCTCGAAGTCGCGCAGCAGGCCCTGAGCCGCTTCCCGCGCTGCAGGGCCAAGGACCGCACCCGCAACCACCAGCGCGCCGTGGACAAGGTCGCCCAGCTTCACCGCAAGGTACGCCGCCAGCGGCTCGACCACGCGCACAAGACCGCGCTCAGCCTGGTCCGTGAGCACGACTTCATCGCGCACGAAGACCTCAAGGTCCGCAACATGAGCAGGGCTCCCGCGCCGAAGCCCGACCCCGGGCAGCCGGGCATCTTCCTGCCGAACGGGGCCGCGAGCAAGGCCGGGCTGAACCGTTCGATCGCTGATGCCGGTTGGGGGGTGTTCCTCGCGATCCTGAACGCAAAGGCTGAAAGCGCCGGGCGGGAAGTGATGGCCGTGGACCCCCGCAACACCTCCCGCACGTGCCCCGAATGCGGGCACACCGCTAAGGAGAACCGGCCCGCCCAGGAAAAGTTCCGCTGCCTCTCGTGCGGTCACCGGGCACACGCTGACCTCGTCGGAGCAACCAACGTTCTACGGGCCGGGCTGGTCCGTCGCGACGCCAACCAGGCATAGCGAGAAGCCACCCCGTTTACGGGGTGGAGGAGTCACCATCACCGCTCGCCAGCGGTCGGTCCGCGGCGCGGCGTCGGCAGCGGTCATGCGCCCGTCTCCTCGCTGTCGGGTACGACCGTGGTGCCCGGGCTCTTCTCGGTGAAGACGCCGCGCAACACCGCGTGCGGAACCCGTCCGTCGAGCACGTGCGCCCGGCCGACTCCCGAGCGGACCGCCCGCAGACAGCCCTCCATCTTCGGGAGCATCCCGCTAGCGAGGCCCGGCAGCAGCCTGTCCAGCTCACCGGCAGTCAGGTGCTCGATCACCTCGGTGCTGTGCGGCCAGTCTGCGTACAGGCCCTCCACGTCCGTCAGCATCACCAGACGCTCCGCGCCGAGCGCGACGGCCAGCGCGGACGCCGCGAGATCCGCGTTGACGTTGTAGACCTGCCCGTCCGTGCCGCGCGCGACCGGCGAGATCACCGGGATGCGGCCCTGCTCCAGCAGCGCCCGTACGGTATCGGGGTTCACGGCCA
Organism: Streptomyces sp. NPDC006208; assembly: GCF_040613775.1. NCBI lineage: Bacteria > Bacillati > Actinomycetota > Actinomycetes > Kitasatosporales > Streptomycetaceae > Streptomyces > Streptomyces sp. NPDC006208. The sequence continues at coordinate 184,190 of NZ_JBEXSW010000005.1, forward strand.
CGATCTCGCCGACCAGGCCGATGTCCACCGGCCGGCCGTCCACCAGGGCGGCGCGCCGCACCGCGGTCATCGTGTGCGCGTCCTCGCCCGACATGCCCACGGCGAACGGCCCGTGGGCGTTGACGGCACCGACGAGCTCACGCTGGACCTGACCTGTCAGCACCATACGGACCACGTCCATGGTCTCCGGAGTCGTCACCCTCAGGCCGGCCTCGAAGCGGACCTCCAGGTCGAGCCGGGCAAGCATCGCGCTGATCTGCGGTCCGCCGCCGTGCACGACGACGGGATGCAGCCCCGCATGCCACAGCTCCACCACGTCCTGGGCGAATGTCCGGTGGAGCGCGGGATCCACCATGGCGTTGCCGCCGAACTTGATGACGACCGTCCGGCCCTGGAGTTCCTCCTGCCAGGGAAGGTCCCCTGCGGGCAGGTCCGCCGCGGCCACGTGCTGTTCGACAGGAGCCTTCATCCCTGTACCGGTCCCATTCATGAGCTGTAGGCGCTGTTCTCGTGGACGTACTCGGCGGTGAGGTCGTTGGTCCAGATGACCGCCGAGTCGTTGCCGGAGCGCAGATCGACGGTGACGGCGACCAGGCGCCCCGAGAGATCGGCCTTGTCGCGGGGCTCTGCGGCCGCGCCGTCCCGGCAGACCCAGACGCCGTTGATCGCCACGTCCAGGCGGTCCGGGTCGAAGACGGCGTCCGTCGTGCCGATCGCCGACAGCATCCGGCCCCAATTCGGGTCCTCTCCGTGCAGCGCGCACTTGAGGAGGTTGTTCCGGGCCACCGACCGGCCCACCGTCACTGCGTCCTCCTCGGACGCCGCGCCGACGACGGCCACTTCGATCTCCTTCGACGCGCCCTCGGCGTCCGCCACCAACTGACGCGCCAGGTCGAGGCACACCGCGTGCACGGCTTCGGCGAACTCCCCGTCGTCCGGGGTCACGCCGGAGGCGCCCGACGAGAGCAGGAGCACGGTGTCGTTGGTGGACATACAGCCGTCCGAGTCCACCCGGTCGAAGGTGGTACGTACGGCGGCGCGCAGCGCGGAGTCGAGGGCCGGGCCGTCGACCTCGGCGTCCGTGGTGAGGACCACCAGCATGGTGGCCAGCCCGGGCGCCAGCATCCCCGCGCCTTTCGCCATACCGCCGACGGTCCATCCGGACCGGGTCGCCACTGCGGTCTTGTGCACGGAGTCCGTCGTCCTGATCGCCACGGCCGCGTCCTCGCCGCCGTCGGCCGACAGCCGGCGGGCCGCGGTGTCGATGCCCGCCGTGACCCGGTCCATCGGCAGCGGTACGCCGATGAGCCCGGTCGAGCACACCGCCACGTCGTGCGCGTCCGCCCCGACCGCCCGGGCCGTGCGCTCGGCCATCAGACGCGTGTCCTCGATTCCGGCCGGGCCGGTACACGCGTTGGCGCCCCCGGAGTTGAGGACCACCGCCGAGAGCCGACGGTCCGCCAGCATCTGGCGTGACCAGCGCACCGGCGCCGCCTGTACCCGGTTCGAGGTGAAGACCCCGGCGGCGGCACGGGACGGCCCCTGGTTCACGACCAGGGCCAGGTCGGGATCGCCGGATTCCTTGATGCCGGCGGCCACACCGCTCGCAAGGAACCCTTGGGCAGCGGTCACGGTCACGGAGCCACTCCATTCGTGGGCAGGCCCAGCCACTCCGGCAGGCCGAGGGCGACATTCATGCTCTGCACCGCGCCACCCGCAGTGCCTTTCACCAGGTTGTCGATCGCGCTCACGCAGACCAGACGGCCGGCGGCCGGATCCACGGCCACCTGCACCTGCGCGGTGTTGGAGCCGAGGACGGAGCCGGTGGAGGGCCACCGGCCGGGCGGCAACAGCCGGACGAACGGCTCGTCGGCGTACGCCGCTTCGAAGACCGCGCGCACCTCGTCCGTACCGCCGTCGACGGCCACGCCGGTGCGCAGGCGGGCCGAGCAGGTGGCCAGAATGCCGCGTGGCATGGGCGCCAGCGTCGGGGTGAAGGACACGGTGACCCGCTCGCCCGCCACGCGCGACAGGTTCTGCGTCAGCTCCGGGGTGTGGCGATGGACCCCACCGACGCCGTACGGGGTCATCGAGCCCATCACCTCGGCGCCCAGCAGGTGCGCTTTGGCCGCCCGGCCCGCGCCCGAGGTTCCGCTGGCCGCCACGATCACGGCTTCGGGCTCGACCAGCCCGGCCGCGTAGGCCGGGAACAGTGCCAGGGTGACCGCCGTCGGGAAGCACCCCGGTACCGCGATCCGGCTCGCGCCGCTCAGTTCGTCCCGGGCGCCGGGCAGTTCGGGCAGTCCGTACGGCCAGGTCCCGGCGTGCTCGCAGCCGTAGAAGCGTTCCCAGTCGTCGGGGTCACGCAGACGGAAGTCCGCGCCGCAGTCCACGATCAGGGTGTCCTTCTCCAGCCGGCGGGTCAGCCGAGCCGATTCACCGTGCGGGAGAGCGAGGAACACCACGTCGTGCCCGCGCAGGGTGCCCGCCGAAGTCTCCTCGAGCGTCCGGTCCGCGAGAGCGGACAGCTGCGGCTGCGCCTCGCCGAGCGCTTGGCCGACGCGGCTGTGTGCCGTCACGGAACCGATCTCCACGCCGGGATGTGAGTCCAGCAGGCGCAGGATCTCGCCGCCGGCATAGCCACTGGCTCCGGCTACCGCGACCCGTACGGTCATGTTCTTCCGTCTTTCCTGTCAGATGGGGACATGTGAAAAGGGAGCGTCACGCGCCCCGAGGAGCTCTGTGGAGCAGCAGGTCGCGCAGCAGGGTGTTGGTGGTGCAGACCTTGCCGCTGTGCGCGGCCCACCGCAGGGCCATGGCGTGCTCCTCGGCGGAGAAGTCGGCCACGGCGTCCGCGACGACGAACGGCTGAATGTCGTTCATGAAGGCGTCCGCGGCCGTCAGAAGAACCCCGAGGTGCGCGTACACCCCACAAATGATCAGTTGGTCACGCCCTTCCGAGCGCAGCAGCCTGCCGAGATGACTGCGCAGGAAAGCGTTGGGACGCACATTGGCCAGCAGATGCTCACCGGGGCGTGGGGCCAGGGGCTCGATGATGGCTGCGGCCTCGGGGTCGTCCCCGATGCCGGGGCCCCAGACATCCGCTACGAGCCCACGCTTGCCGGGCTGTTGGGCAGCCGGCTCGGCACTGAAGACCACCGGCATTCCGAGCGTTCCGGCGACTTCGCGCAGGGCGGCTATGTTCTCGACGAGCTCCACGACAGGGGAGCGTTCCGGCGGAAACGCCCCTACGAAATGGTTCTGCATGTCGTGGACGAGCAGCGCGGCGCGTTCGGGATCGACGTCCCAGAGCGCGCAGGAGCGGGGAATTGCCGAGCGGTCGGGCATCGGGTAGGCGTCGATGACCGGCAACCCCATGGCTGTTCCTCTCCTTGATGACACTGCCGTGCGCACCCATTCCAAGCGAGATTTAGCTTAGCCTAACCTAACTTTGATCTCGTGTCGCTTCCCAGGCTGCCCCCAGTGGCCGAGGATGCGCCACCGCTCCTTCGGTGTGGCCGAGTCGCTTCCATCTGAACGACACGGTCGCGAGCGGTACTTCGAGGGGTGCCGCGGGCGGGGAGTCAGGGTCGCCGGTGCGGGCAGGGTCCGGGCGCGGCGAGCAGCCGCAGAATCTGCTCACCCGCCTCGGCGGCGTCCCTGGCTGTGACGGGGAACAGAAAGCGGAGATCGCAGTGGCTTCTCGTGTACTCGCAGCGCAGCGTGATGCCGTGGCGGTCGAGGGCGAGCGGAACGGCTCGGGTCATGCCGCGCGGCATCCGGGGCCCGGCGAGAGCGAGGAGGCCCGTCACCATGTCCCTGTGGGCGTGGGCGAGGTGCGTCAGCATCGCCGCTTCGTCGATGGCGAGCGGGTCGGGCTCGGTGAGGGTCATTTCGTCGAGCCCCACCTCCACCACTTCCGCCGGAGTGCGAAGCGTGACACGAGCGGTGTCGAGCCGAAGGGGGCCGTCGTCGCCACCTGCCGGGGTCAGCCACCCGGACACCGTGACCCTGGCCCGCACTCGGTCGCGGACCGCGGTCGGCGCGATGTCGGTGAACTCCAGCAAGGCCGCGAGGCTTCCCCGTGGTGCGCAGGCCATCTCGGCCATGAGTGGGCTGTCGGCCTGCGGGTGCAGCGTGATCTGCCCCTTCGGGTCGACGGAGTGCAGGCCGATCAGGTCGTATCCCTGTCCGTGGGTGGTGAGGGACAAGGAGACCGCGCGGGCGAGTGTGGAGCGGACGCGCTCGGCAGCGGACGGCTGGGGCGATGCGGTGTCGGCAACAGTGCTCAACGGGACTCCATGCGGTACGGGTTGAATCGACACGCCTCCAACTGGCGGCGGCGCAGGGTGCCCACGGCCGACAGGTTCACCTTGCAGGACCGGGGCAGTCGCTCAGGGCGTCGTTGCGGTTCTGTTCGCCCACCACGAGCCTGGACGGCGTTTCTCTCCCGGCAACCACACCCTCACTTGCTTAGGTAAGGCTAACCTTACCGCTTGCTGAGTGTCGCGCTCAGGTCGGCGATCCGAATGTGACGCGCGCCACGCGGGGTCCGTGTGCGCCCCCGCCCCCGTCCGCCCCTCGCCCGCGGATTCGGCGCCATCTCCCGGACGCGGTCGAGCGTTCCGGTCGCGGGCCTCGCCGGCGCGGTGCTGGTGCTCGGCTCGGACGTGCTCCTGCGCGCCGTCGTGCCGGCCGACGTGGCCGCCGTCGTGCCGACCGGCGTTGCCACCAGCCTCGTCGGCGCCGTGTTCCTGATCGCGATGGCCACCCGGGTCCGGGACACCGCCGGAGCTGCCGCAGCCCACCGGCTGCGTACCAGGAGCCGGGCCGTCTTCCTGACCACCGCAGCGGTACTGGCGGCGGTGCTCATCGGGGTGACGATCGCCGCCGTGCTGCTGGGCGACAGCAAGCTGCGGCTCGGCGACGTGGTGAACTGGGCACAAGGCAGGGCGGGCCGGACCGTCACCTTCGTCCTCGACACCCGGGCGCCCCGGGCCCTCGCGGCGCTCCTCGCGTGCGCGGCACTCGCCCTGGGGAGCGCTCGTCCAGGCCGTGACCCGCAATCCGCTCGCGGAGCCCGGTGTCCTGGGCGTCACCGGCGGGGCTGCGGTCGGCGCCGTGTTCCTCGTGACGACGGTGCCCCTCGCCGGGTCATGGAGCCTGGCGGCCGTGATCGGCACGCCGTACTTCCTCTGGCTACTTGTGCGAAGCCGCCGGTAGGGCCCCTGGTGTCACCCGCCGTCCGTACGGGCCCGGGGCCCGCAGCCCGGTTCCACGGCGCCTGCCCGCTCATCGGCTGCGTGTGTCGCGCCGGGCCATGGCCGTTCCTGCACCGACTCAGGAGTGCTCGACAGCGGGCCTCTTGGCCATCGTCCATGGCTTCGCGAGGAGAGCGCGTGTCACAGGCACAACTTCGTGGGCGAAGCGGTGGATCTGCTCGGTTGTGGTGCGTTCGGGCCAGAACACGAAGGTGCGGAAGGGCTGTTCGGTGGCGAGGCGGGCGATGAGGCGGGCCCACTGGGGGTGCCCCGGACCGGTGCGGCGCCGGTGCGGGCCTCGGCGTCGGCGGGTCGGTCGGTGATGGTGCCTACGATCTGCGCCGTGCGCATGATGTCGCCGGGCTTGCGACCCGCCTCCCGGGCGGCGGTGTCCATGCGGGCGTTGGCCTCGGCCCACTTCTCGTACGGCAAGTAGCTGGGAATGGGCGCGGCCAGCCGTCGGCGATCCGCCCGGTCTGGGCCAGCGCCCTCGGCCCCTGTGCGCCGAGCCAGATTCCGATGGGGTGCGCGGGTGCGGGGCCGGCCTGGACCCCGTCCAGCTGGTAGTACCGGCCCGGCCATGGCGCGGCTCGGTGACAGGCGGTGCGGCCGCCTCTGTGTCCCGCCCGGGGTGCGCGGCGGGGCGGGCGGCGTGCTTGCCCTCAGCGGGAGCGGGCCGCCACGAACTGCCCGACGAGCGTGGCGAACGGCATGTCGAGGTCCTCGTAGACATACGGCGCGATCGGGTGGGCGTTGTCCGCGAGCATCTCGACGACCAGGCTCGCGTAGTCGCTCACGATCACCCCTGCTTGGTGCAGGCGCGCCAGGCCGGTCTCGCGCTTGGTCGCGGAGAAGGTGCCGGACGCGTCCACGGCGACGTACGTGGTGTGTCCGGCGGCGGTCGCCGAGATCGCGGGGAGGGCGGCACAGACTTCGAGGGAGGTGCCCGCCACGATGATCCGGTCCCGTCCGAAGGACTCCAGTGCGCCGCGGACCCGCTCGTCGTGCCAGGCGTTCACCGTCGAGCGGTCGATCACCTCCAGGTCCTTGGGCAGTACCGCCTGAAGTTCTGGAATGAGCGGGCCCCACAGGTCGTCGGCCGACGTTGTGGTGGCGATGACGGGGATGCCGAGCCGCAAGGCCACGCGGGTCAGAGCGGTGACGTTGTGCTTCAGTTCGTCTATGCCCATGTCCCTGACGCCGGGGAACAGTCCGATCTGGTGGTCGACGAGGAGAAGCGCGGCGTTCTCGGTGGTGAGCGGCTCGTGGAACGGGTTCGACATGGTCAAGTCCTTTACGTTCATGGTGGGTTCGGCGCCCGCCGAGGTTCGGCGCCGGGCGTTGCACCGATGGTTGACCACACGGGCCGCTCTGAGTGAATGTTTCAGTTGTGCCTGAATCCTCATCCTCGTCCGCCCCGTGCGCGGAGTTCGACTTCGCACCGGGCGACCTCGCCCGTCTGCGCTTTGCCTTCTCTCCCGTCTCCGAGGCGGTGGCCAGCCTGCGCATGCTGCAAGACCCGGGTCGGCATGCCCTGCATCTGCCGTGGATCCGTGCTGTGCGCCCCCTGCTCGGCGAGCTGGACCTGGAGTTGCTGTTCGCGCTCGCCCCACCCGGTCCGTACATCGCCGACTTCCTGACTCCGCCGCCGACCAGTCCGCTGCCGGACATCGGTGCCGAACTCCACCTGGTGGCCAGTGCGGATCCCGACAAGGCGGCGGCGGAAGCTGCACGGGTTCCGGCCGCACATTCGCCGACGGTGCAGGAGTTCATCGCCGATCCGGCCGCCGGGACCATACGCGTGGCGGACCTCCTTCGGCGCTACTGGGACGCGGTGCTCTCCCCGTACTGGCCTCAGATCCAAGGGTTGTTCGACTCTGAAGTGCTGCGTCGTTCCCGCCAGCTCGCTCGGCAGGGTGCGGCGGCGATGTTCAACGACCTGCACGGCAACATCAGTTGGAACGACGGACGCCTGCGCGTGACCACGCAGGCGTGGCGTCGTACAGGCCCGCTCCTCGGCGACGGAATGATCCTGGTGCCGAGTGTCTTCCACTGGCCCGACACGACCGTGATGGCCGAGCCCTACCAGCCGATGGTCATCTACCCCGCCCCCGGCGTCGCCACGGTGTGGCAGCAGGGGATCGTGCCCACCGGCGAGGCGCTCACCGCCCTCATCGGCCGTACCCGTGCGCGGATCCTCGTCGCCTTGGCGGAACCGGCCACCACCGCAGTGATCGCCCGCCGACTGTCCATGCGGCCGGGCGCGGTGAGCCAGCACCTGAAGGTGTTGCACGCCGGTGGGCTGCTGAGCCGCAACCGCACCGGCCGCGAGGTCTTCTACGCGTCCACTCCGCTGGGGCGCGCCCTGTGCGCGGCGTCGTAGCCGGTCGCCGTCGACCGACCGGACGCGGAACGCGTACCTCCATCGAGCCCGGCACCGGGACCCGCACCGCCACCGAGCCGGCCGGCGCACAGATCAGTCGGCCGCCTCCCCGGCCGTCGGCTCCTCGGCGCCCGCGCGGTCGGCCGGGCGACGCCCCTTGGGCTGCTGCGGTTCGGGCCGCACGGGCATCGGGGGGAGGGGACGCTCCACCGTCTCTGCCGCCGAGACCGTGAGCGGCTCGCCGTGGTGCAGGATCTGCAGCGGGTCCCCCTCCACCAGGGTGTAGCGGGCCGCGGTGCGGCTGATGTCCACCTGCAGCCTGCGCCCTCGCAGCAGCACCGTGAACTTCAGGCCGGTAAGACGTTCCGGCAGCCGGGGGGCGAAACCCGGCCGACCGGCCGCACCGGCGTGGCGCATTCCGCCGAGCCCGATCACCAAGGCGATCCAGGTGCCGGCAAGGGACGCGATGTGCAGCCCGTCGCGGGTGTTGTGCTCCAGGTTCTCCAGGTCCATCAGGGCCGCCTCGCCCAGATAGGCGTACGCCAGCCGGAGGTGCCCGGTCTCCGCGGCCATCACGGCCTGACAGCACGCCGAGAGCGAGGAGTCCCGCACGGTCAGCGGCTCGTAGTAGGCGAAGTTGCGGGCCTTCTCCTCGGCCGTGAAGGCCTCCGAGCACGTCAGCATGGCGAGGACCAGGTCCGCCTGCTTCACGACCTGCTTGCGGTAGAGATCGAAGTAGGGGAAGTGCAGCAGCAGCGGGTACTGGTCCGGCGAGGTGGAGTCGAAGTCCCAGTGCTGGAAGCCGGTGAACCCGGCGGACTGCTCGTGCACCCCCAGCGCCTCGTTGTACGGCACGGCCATCCGGGCGGCTGCGTCGCGCCACGCGGCGGTCTCCTCGTCGTCGACCCCCATTTCCTCGGCCCGGTCGGCGTGGCGCCCCGCCGTCTCCGCGGCGGCCATCAGATTCCGACGCGCCATCAGGTTGGTGTACAGGTTGTCGCGGGCGATGGCGCTGTACTCGTCGGGGCCCGTGACGCCGTCGATGTGGAAGGTGCCCTCCGGGTCGTGGTGGCCCAGCGAGTGCCACAGCCGTGCGGTGTGCACCAGCAGTTCCAGCCCGGGCCCCCGCTCGAACGTCTCGTCGCCGGTCGCGCTCACATAGCGCACCACGGCGTCGGCGATGTCGGCATTGACGTGAAAGGCCGCCGTGCCGGCCGGCCAGTAGGCCGAGCACTCCGCTCCGGTGATGGTCCGCCACGGGAACGCCGCTCCGGCCAGCCCGAGCTGGTGGGCCCGGTCGCGCGCCGCGGGCAGGGTGGCGTGCCGCCAGCGCAGGACCGGCCCGACGGCCCGGGGGGCCGTGTAGGTGAGCACGGGGAGGACGAAGGACTCCACGTCCCAGAACGAGTGCCCGTCGTAGCCCGTGCCCGTCAGTCCCTTGGCGGGGATCGCCCGCTCCTCGCCCCGGGCCGCTGCCTGGAGCACATGGAAGAGGGCGAACCGCACGGCCTGCTGGATCTCCGCGTCACCGTCCACCTCGACGTCGGCGCCGGACCAGAAGTGGTCCAGGAACGCCCGCTGCTCGGCGAGCAGCCCCTCCCATCCGGTGCTGCGTGCCGCGGCCACCGCCGCTTCGACCTGGTCGTGGACGGCAGGCAGCGACCGCTCGGAGGACCACCCGTAGCCCACGAACTTCACCAGCCGCAGCTTCTCCCCGGGAGCCAGCCTTGCGGTGACCGTGAGCCTGCTGACGTCCGGTTCGCTCTCTGCCGACCAGCTCGTCCCGTCGGGTCCTTCGACGATGTGGTCGGCGGTGGCGGCCACCCGCTGGCCGCTCATCCTGGTGCGGTGCACCAGCCGGAGCAGGGTGTCCTGGGCGAAGTCCTCCTCCGGCTGCAAGGGGGAGTCGATCGCGGCCGCGACCCGCGGGTCGCCGGCGTCGTGCGGCATCTGCTCGTTCGCGAGCAGCTCGGACTGGACGGCGACCGTGGCGCCACTCTCCAGAGGCTCCACCTCGTACGCGATCGCGGCGACGGCCCGTTGGGTGAACGAGACCAGCCGGTGCGAGGTGATGCGCACGGCGCGGCCGGCCGGGGAGGTCCACTCCGCGGTGCGGTGCAGCACTCCGGTCCGGAAGTCCAGTACCCGTTCGTGTGCCGTCAGTTCGCCGTACCGCAGGTCGTAGGGGTGGTCGTCCACGAGAAGCCTGATGATCTTCCCGTCCGTGACGTTGATCACCGTCTGGCCGGACTCCGGATAGCCGTAACCGGCCTCGGCGTAGGGCAGTGGATGCAGTTCGTGGACACCGTTGAGATAGGAGCCGGACAGTCCGTACGGTTCGCCCTCGTCGAGATTGCCGCGCCATCCGATATGGCCGTTGGCCAGGGCGAACACGGACTCGCTCTGGGCAAGGACGTCGAGGTTCAGCTCGGTCTCGCGCAGGCACCACGGCTCCACCGCATAGCTGGGATGGGTGATCACGGTGACTCCAGCAGCTCGGCGAGGTCCTTCACGACGACATCGGCGCCGTGAAGGCGCAGTTGAGCGGACTGCCCGGTGCGGTCGATGCCCACGACGATGCCGAACGCCCCGGCCCGGCCTGCCTCCACCCCGGCCAAGGCGTCCTCGAACACCGCCGCCGTACCGGGTTCGGCCCCGAGGGCACGGGCGGCGGCGAGATAGGTGTCCGGCGCCGGTTTGCCCCGCAGCTGCTGCTCCCGGGCGACGATCCCGTCGATGCGCTCCTCGAAGAGATCCTCGATGCCGGCGGCGGCCAGTACGTCACGGCAGTTGGCACTCGACGAGACGACGGCCCGCCGCAGACCGGCGTCCCTGGCGGCGCGCACATAGGCCACCGAGCCCTCGTATGCCTCCACGCCCTGCTCGCGGATCTTGCGGAGTACGAGGTCGTTCTTGCGCGAGCCCAGGCCGCTCACCGTCTCCTCGTCCGGCCCGTCACCGCGAGCGCCGTCGGGCAGGACGATGCCGCGCGAGGAGAGAAAGGTACGGACCCCGTCCTCGCGGGGGCGGCCGTCCACATACTCGTCGTAGTCATGGACGGCGTCGAACGGCACGAAGGACGTGCCCTCTCGCTCGGCGCGCCGCCGCAGGTAGTCGTCGAACATCTCCTTCCACGCCGCCGCATGCACTTTCGCGGTACGGGTGAGGACGCCGTCGAGATCGAAAAGGCACGTGCGCACGTGATCCGGAAGCCCCAGCATGCCGTCGAGGCTAGAAGGGCGCGGCAGCCCCCGGGGGCGGCAGGCGCAGCCCGCCGCGCCAGGCGTAGCCCGTAGGGATGACGCCCGGGTGTCATCCGGAGCAGCCGGGACGCGACGGGCCCCGGCTGCGCGTGCCGCGGTGGCACTCCTGGACGTCAGCGGCGGTCCGGCAGGCTCCAGCGGTACGGCGCGATGAGCCGGTCGACCGACTCCGGGCCCCAGGAACCGGGCGCGTAGGGCTCGACCGGCGGCGGGTTCTCCAGCAGCGGGGTGGACGCCTCCCAGAGGCGCTCGATCCCGTCGGAGCGGGTGAACAGGGACTGGTCGCCCAGCATCGCGTCCAGAATGAGGCGCTCGTACCCCTCGAGCGCGTACATCGCGTTGAACGAGCTTGCGTAGTCGAAGACCATCTCGGCCTCGCTCAGGCGCATGGCAGGACCGGGGTCCTTCACCAGGAAACGGGCGGTGATCCGGCCGGGGTCGTCGAAGTCGATCACCAGCTCGTTGCTCCGTGCCTCGGGGACGTCCGTTGCGGCCAGCGGGAACATGCGCAGGGCCGGTTCCCGGAAGCCGAGCGTGACGACATGCCGTCCCTGCCCGAGCGACTTGCCCGAGCGCAGGAAGAAGGGCACTCCGGCCCAGCGCCAGTTCTCGAGTTCCACGCGCAGCGCGACGAACGTCTCCGTGTCCGACCGGGGATCGACGCCCAGCTCGTCGCGGTAGCCCTCGTACTGGCCGCGGACCACGTGTGCCGGATCCAGGGGCCGCATGCTCTCGAAGACCTTCGCCTTCTCGTCCCTCAGGGGCTTCGCCGCGAGGGTGGTCGGCGGTTCCATCGCCACGAATCCCATGAGCTGGAAGAGATGAGTGACGATCATGTCCCGGAAGGTCCCGGTCCCTTCGAAGAACTGGGCGCGGCCCTCGATCCCGATCTTCTCCGGCACGTCGATCTGCACATGGCTGATGTGGTCGCGGTTCCAGATGGGCTCGAAAAAGCCGTTGGCGAAGCGGAGGGCCAGGATGTTGTCGACGGACTCCTTGCCGAGGAAGTGGTCGATGCGGAAGACCCGGGACTCGTCGAAGACGGCGTGGACGGTCGCGTTGAGGGCGCGGGCCGAGGGAAGGTCCGTGCCGAAGGGCTTCTCCACGATGAGGCGGGCGTTGTCGGCCAGGCCGGTCGCGCCGAGCATCTCGACCACGGAGGCGAACGCCTTCGGCGGCACGGCGAGGTGGAACAGGCGCCGCGGGCTCCCGCCGACGGCCCGCTCGGCCTCTTGCACGGCCGCGAGAAGCGGCCCGGGATCGTCGGGATCGGCCGCGCCGAAGGACAGCGCGTCCTCGAACTCCTGCCACGCGGCCCCTTCGGGCTTCGACCTGCCGAACTCCGCGACCGCCTCCCGCGCCCGCTTGCGGAAGTCGTCGTCGCTGAGCGCGGCCTGTGACGGCGCCGAGCCGACGATGCGGTAGCGGGCCGGCAGCAGGCCGGCCTTGGCGAGGTGGAAGAGTCCCGGCAGGAGCTTGCGCCGGGCGAGGTCGCCGGTGGCACCGAACAGCACGATGACGTGGTCCTCGGGGACCGGCAGTCCGTTTTCGGGCTGGGTAGGGCCGGCCACGGTTCACCCCGCTTTCTCGGCGTGACCGCCGAACTCACCGCGCATCGCGGACAGCACTTTGTCGGTGAACTCGCCCAGCCCGCGCGATTCGTACCGCTCGATCAGCGCCGCGCTGATGACGGGCGCGGGCACGCTCTCCTCGACCGCCGCCACGACCGTCCACCGGCCCTCCCCGGAGTCGGAGACCCGGCCGGTGAAACGGTCGAGTTCCGGCGAGCGGGCCAGCGCGTCCGCGACGAGGTCGACCAGCCAGGAGCCGACGACCGAACCTCGGCGCCACACCTCGGCGACCTCGGCCACGTCGATCTCGTACTGGTAGACCTCGGGCTCGCGCAGCGGGGCGGTCTCGGCGTCGACGGACCGCGAACGCAGCCCGGCGTCAGCGTGCTTGATGATGCTGAGCCCCTCGGCGATGGCGGCCATCATCCCGTACTCGACACCGTTGTGAACCATCTTCACGAAGTGGCCGGCGCCGCTCGGTCCGCAGTGCAGATAGCCCTCGGACGCGGTCCCGTCGGTCCGGGTCCTGCCGGGGGTGGGTTCGGCGTTCCCGGTACCGGGTGCGATGGTGCGGAAGACCGGGTCCAGCCGTGTCACCGCTCCGTCCTCGCCGCCGATCATCAGGCAGTAGCCGCGCTCGAGACCCCAGACGCCGCCCGAGGTGCCGCAGTCGACATAGTGGATGCCGCTGGGAGCGAGCTGCCCGGCGCGGGTGATGTCGTCCCGGTAGTACGAATTGCCGCCGTCGATGACGGTGTCGTCCGCGTCCAGCAGGGCCGCAAGCTGGTCAAGAGTGGGCTGTACCACGCCGGCCGGAAGCATCAGCCAGACATTTCTCGGCTGCTCCAGCTTGTCGACCAGGTCGCGGAGCGAGGATGCCGCTGTCGCTCCCTCCTTCTCCAGCTCCTTCACGGCTTCGGTGTCCAGGTCGAAGACGACGCAGCGGTGGCCGTCGCGCATCAGCCGGCGCACCAGGTTGGCGCCCATCCGGCCGAGCCCGATCATGCCGAGCTGCATGGGTGTGTCAGTGGTCATGGCGGACCTCCACGTTCTGAGGAGCGCGGTAGTGACGGAGCAGAGTCCTGGCCGCCCTCACGTCCTCGCCTCCTGCCGGGCCGTCAGTTCGCGCGCGACCTGGGCCACTCGTTGCGGGGTGAATCCGAACTTCGTGAGCAAATGCTTCAGGGGCGCCGACGCGCCGTAGGTGTGCATGCCGATGAGGGCGCCGCCGTCCCCTACGTACCGGTCCCAGCCGAACGTCGACGCCTGCTCGATGCCGACCCGTGCGGTCACCCACGGTGGCAGTACCTCGTCGCGGTACTCGCGCGGCTGACGGTCGAACAGCTCCCAGCAGGGCATGCTCACCACCCTGGCCCCGATGCCCTCGGCGGCGAGTTCGTCCCGGGCGGACAGCGCCAGGGACACCTCGGAACCGGTGGCGAGCAGGATCACCTGCGGCTCGCCGGAGGGCGCGTCGGCCAGTACGTAGGCGCCGCGAGCGACTCCCGATGCGGAGGCGAGCCGCGAGCGGTCGAGTGTGGGAAGCGCCTGGCGGGAGAGGACGAGCGCGGCCGGCTCGTGGCGCAGAGCGGCGACCAGCCGCCAGGTCTCGACGACTTCGCCCGCGTCGCAGGGCCGGAACACCAGCAGTCCCGGCATCGCGCGCAGCCCGGCGAGCTGTTCGACGGGCTGGTGAGTGGGGCCGTCCTCGCCGACCCCGATGGAGTCGTGGGTGAAGATGTGCAGAACCGGGATCTCCATCAGCGCGGACAGCCGGATGGCCGCCTTGGCGTAGTCGGAGAAGATGAGGAAGCCCGACCAGTACGGCCGCAGCTTGGTCAGGGCCATTCCGTTGGCGATGGCCGCCGACGTGTGCTCCCGCACGCCCAGGTGAAGGTTGCGCCCGGACGGGTCGTCGGGTTCGAAGTCCCCCGCGCCGGGGAACGTGAGGCGGGTCTTGGTCGACGGCGCAAGGTCGGCGGAGCCACCCAGGAGCCAGGGGATGCTCTGCGCGAGAGCGTTCAGCACCTGACCCGAGGAGTCCCTGGTGGCCAGACCCTTCGGGTCGGCGGGAAAGTCGGGGAGTGCGCCGTCCCACCCGTCGGGAACTTCCCTGCGCTGCATCCGTTCCAGCTCGTCGGCCAGATCGGGCCAGGTGGCGCGGTAGGCCTCGAACCGCTTGACCCAGGCGGTGTTCAAGTCGCCGCCACGGGCACCGATGCCCTCGTCGAACCGTTCACGGACACTGTCGGGCACCCAGAACTGTTCGTCCTCGGGCAGGCCGAGGAAGCGTTTGGCCGCCCGCACGCCCTCGGCCCCGAGCGGCGATCCATGGGCCTTCGGCGAGTCCTCCACGGGGGAGCCGTAGCCGATGTGGCTGTGCACCAGGATCAGGGTGGGCCGCTCGCTCTCGGCCCGGAAGGTGTGGAACGCGCGCTCGACGGCGTCGAGGTCGTTGGCGTCGGCGACCGTGGTCACGTTCCAGCCGTACGCGAGGAAGCGGGCGGCGACGTCCTCGGTGAAGGCGATGTCGGTGTGGCCCTCGATGGTGACCCGGTTGGAGTCGTAGATCCAGCACAGGTTGGACAGCCGCAGGTGTCCGGCGAGCGAGGCGGCCTCCGAGGAGATGCCCTCCATCATGCACCCGTCCCCGGCGAGCGCGTACACGTCGAAGTCGAAGAGCGGGAACTCGTCCCGGTTGTACCGCGCGGCGAGCCACCTGCCCGCGATCGCCATCCCGACGGAGGTGGCGACCCCCTGGCCGAGCGGTCCGGTCGTGGTCTCGACACCGCTCGTCCAACGGTATTCGGGGTGGCCGGGGCAGCGGGAGTCGAGCTGCCGGAACGACTTCAGGTCGTCGAGAGTCACCGCCGGGCGTCCCAGCACCTCGTAGTCGGGGTCGACCGCGCGGACCCCGGACAGATGCAGCAGGGACCACAGCAGCGCCGAGGCATGCCCTTCGGAGAGGACGAAGCGGTCGCGGTTGGGCCAGATCGGGTTCTGTGGGTCGTACCGCAGGAACCGTTGCCAGAGCGTGTAGGCGACGGGCGCGATTCCCATGGGCGTGCCCGGGTGCCCGGACTGGGCTTTCTCGACGGCATCCATGCACAGACCGCGGATGGTGTTCACCGACAGCGTGTCCAGGTCGGTCATGAGGCAACCCCGATCTCGACGGGCTCAGGTCGTCCGGCGGGCGACACACGACGAACGCCTGCTCCGCAGCTCCGGTGAGGGCTGGGCAGCACGGCGATCCGGCTGCCAGCGTGCCCGGAGCGCGGGCCGCCCGGCCTCACCCGCCACGGGTGAAAGGCGGCCGCCCCACCTCCTGCGCGTGGTGCAGTTCGTCGGGCACGGGGGCACGGGGGCACGGGGGCACGACGGCCACCGGTCAGGGGGTCGACGGATCACGGCGGGGGTGAAGGGCCCGAAGCGGCTGCCCGCCGGCCCGCTCGCCGGCCGACGACCCACGAGTCCCGCGCCCGGGGCCGCCGCGATGAGGTGTCTGCCCGCCCGACCGGGGACTGCTTCCTCGGACACCTCCACCCGGGGTAACCCGTCCAGGTAGGGGCGCACCGCGCCAGACAGTGCCGCCTCCCTGTCCCCTTCCGGCCCCCGGCAGGCGTCACGCCGTCGCCGGCCGCCGCGCCGTGGTGCAGGGCCGGCAGACTCCGCCTACGGGGCGAGGAGGACGCCCTCCGGGTCGGCCGGGACCACCGGGTGGAGAACGCGCCGAACGTGGCGGCGGGATCGCCCCCTCTCACCGGTGTCGAGCGTGTCGAGCGACGAATCCGAGTGGCCTCGCACCACCTACCGCGTCGGAGGTCTCGCGGCTGTCAGCACGTCCGCCGAGAACTCCGCGGACGTGACCACCGGCACGGGCGCCACAGCTTCCGGTGGCCAGTCGGATTGTGGTGCAGTCACCCGGAACGCGACCCGCGACGAGACGCACCGCAGCAGATCCGGGCCACGGTCGCGAGCCACGAGGGCCACACGAGTGCACCTGCTAGACCGTCCTGCCGAGCACGGTCGTATGCCTGTTTGCACGAGACTGCCCACGTCTATGGATGCGGATGTTTGGACGGCAGACGCAATTGTGTGCCTTCAAATGCGAACACAGACCGGGTCGGTGTTCGGACCACACGGCCACGGAGCGAAGCGGACACGGCGAACACCGCTGTTCTGCAACGCAGAGTTGACCCTCTATCGACCACGACGTTCATTTCTCATCAAGCGTCTTCCGAAGGAGCCCGAAGCCATGCCCAGACGCTCCGGATGGCGAGTCGCCCTGGCCGCCTCCACCGTAAGCCTCATCCTCGCAGCGCCCCTCGTGACCGCCGAGCCGGCATTCGCACAGTACCCACCCGGTCCGATCCTGACGGTCGAAGACATCACCCTGGATCCCGGGCAAGAAGTCGGCTTCACCGCCACCGGTCACCAGCCCGGCGAGCAGGCTCTCGCACGTCTCGTGCCCGTGGGTGGGCCGGGCGGTGCCGGCGGCCCGTTGGGCGCAGCCGCACTGAGGGGGGCAGCGGCGTTCCCGGAGCCCCTGGCAGACCGCCCCACGTTCAAACCCTCGCCCACGACCACAGCCTCGCCCTCGCCCTCGCCCTCACCCACATCCACACGCAAGGGCGATCACCGTGGTGATGACGATCGCAGGATCGTGGAACTCGGCACCTTCACCGTGGACGAGAACGGCCAGGTGATCGACACGATCTCCATCCCCGAGAACGTCCGGGCGGGTGTGTACGACGTCCAGCTCACCGGCCAGGTCTCGGGGATCGTCCTGTCCGCCCGCGTGACCATCTCCGATGACGGTGACGGTGACGACGGCGATCACAACGACGACGGCGATCACAACGACGACGGCGATCACAACGACGACGGCGATCACGGCGATCACGGTGACGGCGATCACGGCCGCCCCGGCAACGACCACGACGACCATGGCCGGCCCGGACATGGGGACGACGACGATGATCACGGGTCGTCCGGTCACGATGACGACGATGGCCACAAGGGTTCCCGCGGCGACGACGACAAGGATCATCGCGCCTCGGGGAGCGGCGGCAACTCGTCCGACGACGACTCTTCGAAGCTCGCCGACACCGGCTCGGACGCGAATGCCGCACTGCTCGCAGCGGCCGGCGGCCTCGTGCTGCTGGGCGGCGGATCGCTGGTCCTCGTGAAGCGCCGGCGCACGGCAACTCAGCAACGCGACTGAGACCCTGTGGCACCGAGCGGTACCGGCAGTCTCCCGGTCAGCACCGCGCTGACCGGGAGACTGCCTGCTTGTCGGCATGACGGTCCGTACATCTTCCGCGCCCCACCCGCCCGATCGCGCTTCGGTCACGCCGCCGCGGACCCATGTCGAGCCCACCCTGCTGTCGCTTCCTCCCGGCCTCGCGCGTCAGCTGGCCCGCACGGCGGCCACGATGCGCTCGACCGACTCCTCAATGCGTACCACGCACCTGCGGACCTCTTCCGGGCTTGCCCCGAGCGGATCGATCACATCGTCGTCGGTGCCGGACCCGGATGTACCGCGCCGGGCCGCCGCGCCCTTGACGAGGGCGGCGAACCGCGCGGCCGGATCAGCCATTCCCGCCCCGTCCTCCGCCCTGACCAGCCGGGCGAACTCCCGCAGGCTGAAGGCCCGGCGCAGTGCATGCACGGGGGAGAGGCGTACCGCGGCCTCGCGATGCTCCGTCGCCGCACCGAGCACAAGATCCGAGCCGTCGACCAGCGCGGCGGTCAGGCGCCGTGTGACCATGCCGGACGTGTCAACCGCCCACCCCGCGACGGATTCGGCCGTGCCCGCCGCCGGAGTCATGGGCACGGCCGCTGTCCCCGCGCTGCTGACGTGGATCGTCTGCTGATCCTCGTCAAGTCCTTCTCTCAGCAGACGTTCCGTGAGGGGCGACCGATAGAGGTTGCCGGTGCACACGGTCAGCACCCGGAATCGCGGCAGGCGCACACCACTCGACGGGCAATCGGAATCAAGCATGGTGCCAGTATTGCCGCATTGGACAAGGCCTCTGCGTGACATGGCCCCAGGTCATGCGGACGGGCTCCGACCGGACGGCCGCCCAAGGTGATACAGAATCCGAATATTCAATAATTCAAGGAATCTGGCACCCGGTACGAACACTCCGCGACGGGCCTTCATCAGGGATTGAGTATCAGATGGATGTGTGATCCATCCGAGTTGCATCGGGGCAGGACCCGCGCTGCAGAGCCCCTGGTCCATGCCGGCGTCCACTATCGTGAGAAAAATGCCTCCTGTCCAGGCGGAGCGTATGGAGCCAAGTAGTGATCCAGTACCCGCTGTCCAGCCCGACTGTTTGAGTGATCCGGTCCGGGCTTTGATCTGTGGTGTACCGGTGGACGCGCTCACAATGTCCCAGAGTGTCGCGGCCGCTGAACTCCTGATTGCAGATGAGCGCACTCATCAACATGTCGCCGTGAATGCGGCAAAGCTCGTCATGGCGAAACACGATGGGGAACTCTCGCGCATTATTCGTTCATGCTCGCTGGTCAACGCTGATGGGCAGGCGGTTGTGTGGGCGAGTCGGATTCTTGGCTGTCCGTTACCGGAGAGAGTCGCCGGGATCGACCTCATACTGGAACTCTGGAAGCGAGCGGCCGGTAATTGTTACCGCGTCTATCTGCTGGGTGCCGAGCCGGCGGTGGTACGCAAGGTTGCGGCCATCGCTTCACGTCAGGGCGTGAATGTGGTGGGCTGTCGTGACGGTTTCTGGGCCGAGGACGAGGAGCCGGATGTCGTGGCAGCGGTCCGGGAGGCGCGTCCCGACATTCTGTTTCTCGCGGTGCCCACACCCCTGAAGGAGCGTTTTCTGGCCCGTCACCTCACAGATCTGAACTGTGGATTGGCGGTAGGTGTCGGGGGTTCCTTCGATGTAGTGGCCGGAGCGCGACGTCGAGCGCCGGTGTGGATGCGAAAGACTGGCCTGGAATGGTCGTTTCGTTTGCTTCAGGAGCCTCGTCGCCTGCTCGCACGGTATCTCATCGGCAACTCCAGGTTCATCGTACTGATCTTGAGTCAGGCCGTCCGGCAGCGTATAGGCCGCCGTGGACCGTGGCTTGCCTGACTTGTGGAGCCGGCATCGCCGACGCTGGAATCCCATACCTCCGTGCTTCTGCAAAACAACCTTTCCGAAGGCCGCGGGCATGAAAGGATCAGCAGTGTTCAGCACCGTTTCCGTCGTCGGGCTCGGATATATCGGGCTACCGACCGCCGCTGCTCTTGCCACCAAGGGAGTAGATGTCGTAGGAGTAGATGTCGACCCGGCCATCGTGGACATGATCAACGCTGGTCGGGCGCCCTTCGTGGAGCCCGACCTCGCCGTTGCCGTCAGTGGTGCGGTCGCGATGGGTCGATTGCGTGCGACCTTGAAACCAGAGCCCGCTGAGGCGTTCATCATCGCCGTCCCCACCCCTATCGGTGCGAACCGAGAGCCGGACCTCTCGTGTGTCCAGGCAGCCGCAGGGGCGGTGGCCGAGGTTCTTGATGCCGGTGCCTTGGTGGTGCTGGAGTCCACGTCGCCACCGGGAACGACGGTTCAGCTGTCTCGGTGGCTGGCCGAGCGACGGCCCGATCTGACCTTCCCGCACAGCGCCGGCAATGCTGCTGACGTTCGAGTGGCCCACTGCCCCGAGCGTGTGCTGCCGGGCAGGATCATGATCGAGATGGTTACCAACGACCGCTTGATCGGCGGGGTGAGTGAGCGTTGCGGGGCGCGGGCAACGGCTCTGTACGAGCTCTTCACACAGGGGCAGTGCCACATCACGGACGCAACCACGGCCGAGATCGCGAAACTGAGCGAGAACGCCTTTCGCGATGTCAACATCGCCTTCGCGAACGAGCTGTCGATGATCTGCGACCAGTTGGACATCGACACCGCGGATGTGATCGCGCTGGCCAACCGGCACCCGCGGGTGAACATCCTGCAACCCGGACCTGGAGTGGGTGGGCACTGCATTGCGGTCGATCCGTGGTTCATCGTCTCCGCTGCTCCCGAACAGGCCCGGCTGATCAGAACGGCCAGGCAGGTGAACGACGCCAAACCCGCACATGTGATCGCGGAGGTGTCCCGGACGGCGTCCCGGTTCAAGGACCCGGTGATCGCGTGCCTGGGACTGTCGTTCAAGGCGAATGTGGACGACCTGCGTGAGAGCCCCGCCCTGCATATCGTGACAGAGCTGGCCAGACAGGATGTCGGCCGCCTGCTCGTGGTGGAACCACACATCGGTGAACTCCCTGCGCGACTCGTCGGCACGGGTCAGGCAAAGCTCGTCGACCTCGAGGCGGCCCTCCACGAAGCGGATGTCATCGTCCTGCTGGTTGACCATGACGCCTTCCGTCCGGTCAAGCGGACCACGCTGCGGGGCAAGGTCGTATTCGACACCCGCGGCCTGTGGCGCTGAAGTTCCGGCCTGAGGCGACGAGCCTGCGGGAGTGCAAGAGCTCCCGGCGCTGTGAGACCGGTCGCCGGCACCCCGAGCGGGTCACCGGCGACCGGTCACGATGACATACCAGCCGAAGGGCCGGAACCATCTCGGCAGGAGGCTGCCGCGGAATGCCGGATGGTCGACAGTCACCTGCACCTGGTGAAACTGTGAGAACAGCTCCTTGGCGGACCCGCGACTGTAGAGACGCACGAGCGGGCGGTGCGTCAACTCCGCAGCGCCGAATTCGAGTTCAGGCAGGAAATCCCGCCAGGTCTGCGAGCGCCAGCGCAGCCTGACGGCGTATTCAATGGCTTTGTGTGCCGCGAACAGGCTGTGCTTGTGGTAGAGCGCAACCATGAACTTCCCGCCGGGCCGCATCACCCGCCACATCTCCGCCACCGCCCGCTCCGGATGGTCGGTGTGATGCAGAACGCCGAAGGAATATACGGCGTCAAAGGTGTGTGCCGGGAATGGCATGTTCTCGGCGTCGGCCACCTGCGCGAGTCCCGGTCGCCCTTCCAGATCCAGGCGTTTCTGGGTGAGCCACGCGCCACGAGGTGCCAAGTCGATGGCGGCTGTTTCGTCGGCCATGCTCGCGATCACTGAGTGGTCGGTCCCCGCGCCGCAACCAATCTCAAGGACGCGGCCGGAAGGCGCCCATGACCGCAAACGCGCCGGGAGCCACGGTTGCAGGGCATACCGGCTGCGAGTCATCTGCTCGTAGAAATCCGGCGTGCCTTCCGCGGCTGATGCGTGATTCGTGCCCGCGGGGTTTTCCTGCCACTGCGTTCCTGCCGCGACGCGTGCGTGATTCTCCATGAGTTCGATCCTAGCGACCGGAAGTCGACCGGCTTATTTCCCGGGCCCGGTGATTCGGGAAAGGGAGTATCCGTTGGAGCAGTCCTCTTCCACACATGGCGTCAGATCCCGTCGAGGAAGTCTGACTTCCGCCGTGGCCAACACGTCACTCGCCGACGCGGGTCAGCCGGCGTGCGCCTTCTGTCGCGTCGACCGGGCCACTCTGCGGGGCGACGCCACCGTCGGCGGGCACGGCCTCCTGCACCGGCTCCCAGCAGAACTCGCTCGGTGCGTCGCACAGTCCGAACCAGGCCCCGAGCGCCTGCACGGTCCGTTCCGCCGCACGTCCGTCTCCGTACGGGTTGACGGCATTCACCATCGCGGCGTAGGCGCCCGGATCACGCAGGAGCCGGGTCACCTCCGCCACGATGCGCGCCCTGTCCGTGCCGACCAACGCCGCGGTTCCAGCGGCGACGCCCTCGGGCCGCTCGGTCGTATGACGCATCACCAGCACGGGCTTTCCCAGACTCGGACCCTCTTCCTGCACCCCTCCGCTGTCGGTGAGGATGAGGTGCGCGCGGCTCATCAAGTGGGCGAAGCCCGTGTAGTCCAGCGGCTCGAGAATTCTGACGTTCGGCAACTGCTGGAGCCTGGGAACGACAGCCGCGCGAACCGCGGGGTTGCGATGGACGGGAAACACCACCAGAACGTCCGGGTGAAGTGTTGCCACCGTCGCGACCGCGTCGGCGATGGCCTCCATTCCGCTGCCCCATGACTCACGCCGATGTGCGGTGACCAGGACAATCCGCCGGGATTCCCCATCGAGACAGGCCAGTTCCGGGAACTGCACGTGACCGGCCACGCGACTCACCGTGCACAGGAGCGCGTCGATCACGGTGTTGCCCGTGACCACCACCGAGTCTTCTTCGATGCCCTCTCGCAGCAGATTGGCGCGGGCGTTCCACGTCGGCGCCAGGTGCAGATCCGCGAGTTGCGTGGTGAGCCGGCGGTTCACTTCCTCCGGGTACGGCGAATACCGGGAACTCGTCCGCAGCCCGGCCTCCAGATGTGCCACGGGAATCTTGTGGTAAAACGCGGCCAGCGCGCCGGCGAGCGTTGTGGTGGTGTCGCCCTGCACCAGGACGATGTCCGGACGTTCGCGGGTGATGACGGGCTGAATGCGCTGCAGCGTGCGGGTGGTGATGTCGGCGAGGGTCTGCCGCTCGGTGAGGATGTCCAGGTCGTGATCGGGCTCGATGCCGAAGACCCGGTTGACCTGGTCGAGCATCGACCGGTGCTGGCCCGTCACCACAACCAGGGGATCGAAGGCCGGGGAACCACGCAGTGCTTCGATGACGGGGGCCATTTTGATCGCTTCGGGGCGGGTGCCGTAAACGGCCATGACTCTTTTCACGCTGCGCCTCCCGGCTATGCGGTCCCCCAAGCCCGAGACCGTAACTCGCGGAAGGGTGGTCGCAGAGGCAGGCAATACCCGCAGTCACCCGAGCGGATCATCGCCGCACTGCCTTTGACTGCAATTCATCCGGCCAACGGTGTTGCGTGGTTGGACAAAGCCTTTCGGCACATACCTTGACGTACGCCGGATTACACAAGAGGTCGCCCTCTGGAGGCTCCGCTGACTGCAAATTTCGACCGTCAAGCCGACCCGAGCGGGCGACAGCGTTGGGCGGTGCTCACCGAGTCGCCGTACCAGTTGTCCGGAGCCGGGAACACTGCGGCCTCGGTGCTCGGGCAGGAACCCGTCATCGTCATGGCCGCGTCCGACGCAGTCCGGAACATCCCCGCATACCGTGCGCGACTCCGTCAGCAAGGAGTGTCCGGCGTCGCACTGCTCAGCAGCGATGCGGCACGGCGGCACTATGCGACGCCCTACGAACTGATGGTCGCGCTGGCCCCCGCGCGCCGGCGAATCCTCATCGACACGAGCGGCATCGGGTCGCGGGAGCCCGTCGGCAGTCTGGCATCGCTGACGTTCCGGTGCGCCGCGGACGCCGTGACCGCCGGCGGTTACGTCCTGCGCGAATTGATGGCCAGCCGGAACTACCAGCGGACCGTCCCTCTCCCGCGCCCGGAGTCCGGGTCCCGGTGCCTGCTTGCGCTGTGGCGGGACGCGGGCGCGAGCGGGGTAGGGGGAGCGGTCAGCCACGTGTCGGGGATCCTCTCGGGCTTCCGGCGGCTCGGCTGGCAGGTGGTCCTGGTGACCAGCAGTGAACCGCCTCAGCAGCTCCGATCCGCGGTGAACGTGGTTGAGGTCGCAGCGCCGTTGCCCCGTGGTGCCCGGTTCACCAGAGAGTCCGCCCGGGTCGCGGCCAACGAATCCATGCATCGTGCGGCTCTGGCCGTCGCGCGTCGCATGCCGCCCGCCTTCGTGTACGAACGCAACGCCTTCCTGAGCCGTGCCGGCGCCGATGTGAGCCGCGAACTGGGCGTCCCCATGGTGCTCGAGTGGAATGCCTCCGACGTCTGGGTGAATCGGAACTGGTATCGGCACGCTCCGCTGAGCCGGTTGTTCCAGACGATCGGCGCCCGCGTGGAGCGGTATTCCGTCCGCAGCGCCACCGTCGTGGCCGCAGTGTCCCAGGGGGCGGCACAGATCGCCACGGACATGGGAGCGGATTCCGCCACCGTGGCCGTGATGCCGAACGCGGTGGACCCGGATTCCGTCCCCGCACCTTCACCGATGCCGCCCCGCGAGCGGGCTGTGGTGGGATGGATCGGCAGCTTCGGTCCGTGGCACGGCGTCGAGGTGGCCGTCGAGAGCCTGCAGCATCTGCCGGCGAACGTCGAGTTCGTTCTGATCGGCGACGGGGAGCAGCGGGCCGAATGCGAACGACTCGCCCGCCGGCTGGGCGTCCACGACCGCATCACCTGGTCCGGCACCTTGCCCCGCCCGGAAGCGCTTCGCATGCTCTCCGATTGTGACGTCCTGCTTTCTCCCCACCATTGGACCGGAAGCGGCCCGTTCTTCGGCTCGCCGACGAAGCTGTTCGAGTACATGGCGCTGGGAAGGCCGATCGTGGCCAGCAGGCTGGACCAGATCGGCGAGATCCTTCAGGACGGCGTCACCGCGGTGCTCACCGAGCCGGGCGATCCGGCGGACCTTGCCCGTGGTGTCGCGCAGGTGCTGGCCATGCCGGACCGTGGGGCGGAACTGGGCGTCAGGGCCCGAAGGGACGCCCTGGAGAACCACACATGGGACAGGCGCGCCGAGCAGATCCTCGCCCGGCTTCCGCTGCCTGCCGCCCTTACGGCGGCGGAAGGGAACTGACTGTGTGTGGCATCACCGGGGTATTCGAGTACGGGCGCGCGGTGGGGAACGTGATGCCCGAAACAGTCACGCGGATGCGTGACATGCTCAGTCATCGCGGCCCGGACGGCGCAGGGGTTCACGTGACGCAGGACGGCAGGGTCGGCCTGGGACACCGGCGCCTGGCGATCATCGATCTTGCCCAAGGCGCACAGCCGATGTTCGGCGAGCGCGGTGAGTGCTTGGTCTTCAACGGAGAGATCTACAACTACGCGGTCCTGCGCCGGCGTCTCGAGAGCTGCGGAGCACGCTTTCGCACCAACTGCGACACCGAGGTGATCATCCACGCGTACCGGCACTACGGCGATGAGTGCGTGAAGCATCTGACCGGCATGTTCGCCTTTGCTCTCTGGGATCCGGAACGGGAGCGTCTGCTCTTCGCCCGGGACCCGCTCGGCGAGAAGCCCTTCTACTGGACCGTCAAGGACGGCACCTTTCTGTTCGCCTCCGAGACGAAGGCGATCCTGGCGCATCCGCGCGTCACTGCAGAGGTCAATACCGGCGTCCTGGACAGTTATCTCGCCCACCTTGTCGTGCCGTCGCCGAGCACTCTCTACCGTGACATCAGCAAGCTGCCCCCTGGGACGGCAGGGTCGTGCGACGCGACCGGGGTCCGCACCTGGCGGTTCCGGGACGTCACCGAGCCCCGTACGTTCCTCGACGTATCGCTGCCGGAGGCCGCCTCGCGCGTGCGGGACCTGCTGGCTGAGTCGGTGCAGGCCCGCCTGATGAGTGACGTGCCCGTGGGTGTTCTGCTGAGCGGAGGGTTCGACTCCACGGCGCTCGTCGCCCTGATGCGGGACCAGGTCGCCCGCCCGTCCACGTTCTCGGTCGGCTTCGACGGCGCGCACACGCTCGACGAGAGACGTGAGGCACGCTGGGTGGCCCGGCACTTCGGTACGGACCACCACGAGGTGACGGTGTCGGCCGAGGACGCGCTGCAGGCGCTCGCGGCCATGGTCCACCACCAGGACGAACCGCTCGCGGACCCTGTCTGCATGCCGCTCGGCTTCGTCTGCGAACTGGCACGGCAGCGCGATGTCCCCGTCGTCCTGGCAGGTGAGGGGGCCGACGAGCTGTTCTGGGGATATCCCGCATACGTTCGTTCCCTGCGGCGGCAGCGCGAGCTGCGCGCATTCCAGGCGTTGCCCGCTCCGGCGCGCCGGATGCTTCCCCGACTGGTACCGGCGTCCCGTCGCGGACGGAGCTTCGACGTCCTCGTAGGAGCCGCGCGCGGCAGACAGCTGCCGATGCACTACCCGCTGGGTCTGCCGGCCTCGCTGCGCTCGTCATTGCTCGTACCGGGCCCGTACGACTCCCCGTGGACACCGGCAGAGCCGACGGACGGGGAGACGCGGACGCAGACCCTGGCGTTCGACACCCAGCACTACGAGTTCTCCGTGCGTCTGCCCGAGTTGCTGCTCATGCGGATCGACCGCTTCTCGATGGCGCACTCCGTGGAAGCCCGTGTGCCGTTCCTCGCCCCGGAGCTGGTGGAGTTCGCCTACCGGCTGCCCGTTGAGCACAAACTGGATGAGGGCAGGACCAAGGTGGTGCTGCGCCGGGCACTCGCCGACGTCGTACCCGAGCGCGTGGCGAACCGCGCCAAACAGGGCTTCGGAGCGCCGATCGGGAATTGGCTGCGAGGACCCATGGGGCAGGTGCTTCTCGAGCTCCTGTCAGCCTCGGCGATGCGGCGCTACTTCCGGGCCGAGACTCTCGTCGGCATGGTCGCCGACCACCAGGCGGGGCGTGCGCGGAACGAGTGGGCTCTGTGGACGATCCTCAACTTCGCTCTGTGGCACCGCGTCTGGATCGAAGGAGTCCCGCCGGACGAGCTGACCGACCGGATGCTGCGAAGGTGCACCGTTGAAGCAGCATGACCACGCCGACCGTCTCGAACTCCGGTCTCCGCGCCTGGCACGGCTACGGCGTCGAGCCGCCGTCGCGGCAGCACTTCCCACCGGCGTACTGGCCGCCGAAGCGGGCTGGCGGCTCCTTCGCACGGGATGCCGGGCACTCGCCGACGGACGGGACCGGATGACTGGACCGCGGCCGGCATCTTCCGAGCGGTGGCGGCCGTTCGTACTCGGACCGGACAGGGCAGCCCGGCCCAAGCCGGCGCCGACGGCTCTGGAACTCGAGGCGTGTCTGCGCGAGGCGGACGCCGCGCTCGACGGCAGGTTCACCGTCCTCGGGTACGGAACCGTGACGGTGGATACGGACGGCCCGGGCTGGCATCAGGACCCGGTGCACGGCTTCACCTGGCCGGCTTGTCACCACCGGTCCCTCGGCCCTGTTCCAGGACGTGCGGACATCAAGGTTCCGTGGGAGGTGAGCCGCCTCCAGTGGCTGGTGGCCCTGGCGCGCGCGTACACCTACACCGACGACTCCCGGTACCGGAACGGGGCGACGAGGCTGCTGCGCTCCTGGGCCGATGCCAATCCGGTCGGCTCGGGACCGAACTGGACCAACGCGATGGAGGCCGGGATCCGCGCCACCAATCTGGTCTGGGCGGCCGAGATCCTCGACGACCCGGAATTCACGACGCTGGTCGGCGGCACGCTCCGTGATCACGGTTGGTTCATCCTCGCGAACCTGGAATACACCCCGCGGCTGACCAGTAACCATTACCTCGCCGACCTCGTCGGGCTGGTCCACATCGGCGGGGCGCTGCGCCACAGCTCCGCAGGCCGGCTCTGGCTTCGCCTCGGCAGCCGGCAACTGCAGCGGGAGATCCTCAAGCAGTTCCACGAGGACGGCTCCAACTTCGAGGCGTCCACCGGCTACCACCGGCTCTCGACCGAGTTGGCCCTCGTCGGCCTGCTCGCGCTGCGACGCCTCCACATCCCCGTCCGGCCCGAGACCGAAGCCCGCTTTCTCTCGGCGGTCGAGGCCCTGGCCGTACTCACCAAACCGGACGGGTTGCTCCCCGCCGTGGGGGACGACGACGGCGGTCTCGTGGTCGGCCTGCAGTCCGCGCGGGACGCGCGGGATGCGGCGCCGGTCATCGCCGCCGCCTCGGCCGTGAGCGACCCGAGGACACCCGAGGAGACGGCCGCGCCCGAGATGGCGCAGTGGTGCGGGGCGGCCGGGCGCCGGGCCCCCGCCCGGCCGCCTGCCGCATCCTTCCCGGCGGGCGGCTGGTACGTGCTTACGTGCGGCCCCTACTGGTGCCTCGCGGAGTGCGGAGGGGTGGGACAGCTGGGCAACGGAGGCCACGGACACAATGACACGTTGTCGTTCGTGCTCTGCGTGGACGGCCGGGAAATCGTCACAGATCCGGGTACCGGGGTGTACACGCCGGATCCCGGTCTGCGGAACCGGCTGCGGGCCACCCGCTCGCACGCCACGGTGGAGGTGGACGGTGAGGAGCAGAACCGCTTCGACCACGAACTTCTCTTCACCATGCAGGACGAGGACCGTGCCCGGGTGGTGGCTCGCTCCGAAGACGCCTGGGGCCGTCAGGTCGTCGAAGCGGTCCACGAGGGTTACCGCAGGCTCGCGGATCCGGTCCTGCACCGGCGCCGGTTCGCCCTGGACCGGGACGGGCTGGTCATCTCCGACGACATCGGCTGCCGTGCTCCGCACACGCTCGTGATCAGTTTTCCCCTGGCGCCCGGCGTGCGGGCGGAACCGTGCGACGGCGGCACCCGGCTGTATGCCGACGACGCAACGGCGGTGAGTCTGGTCCAGACCGCGGGCCCCATGCTGTCCTTCCGTGTCGAGGAGATGCCATGGTCACCCGCGTACGGCCGTGTCCTCAGCACGCAAGTCCTGCGCGCCACGATGTTTGTTGAGGGTCCGTGCAGGTGGGAGCTGCGGTTCCGGCGGTTGGAGGACGCGGAGTGAGGGTCCTCATGGCCGTGGTGTCGGACATCCGCAGCGATGCGCGCGTGCAACGGGAGGCGGCCGCTCTTGCGGCGGACGGGCACAAGGTGCTCGTTGTCGGCTTCGACTCCGGGATCCGCCGCCGGGACAGAAGGGTGGAGGAAGGCGTCCACTACGACGTGCTGCCGTTCCCCGCCCGGAATCTTCCCAGGCCGCTGCGGTTGGCCCACGCCGTTCTCGGCCTCGTTCGCGCCTCGCTGCTCATGGCTCGGGAGCGGCCGGACGTCGTGCACTGCCACAACCTCCATCTCAGTCTGCCCGCACTGCTCGTCGCTGCCCGCCACCGTGCCGCGCTGGTGTATGACGCGCACGAACTGGAGGCGTGCATGCACCAGGGTGCGGTGCGGCGGTTGGTGGAGACGTGGGAGCGGTTGGTCTGGCGACGCGCGCAGGCCAGGATCACCACCAACCCCTCGCGTGCGGAGTACCTCGACGAACTGCACGGCGGCCGCCCCGTCGTCATCGGGAACTACCCCCGGACACCGGACTCGAGCACTGAATGGAAGGATCTGCGAGCACGCCTGGAAATTCCACGGGACCGACTTGTCCTGATCTTCCAGGGGGGTTTCTACCTTGACTCCCGCTGCTTCGACACGGTCGCGGCCGCATTGCGCGGTCTGCCGGACTGGCACTGGGTGATCATCGGTTTCGGCAGCGAGACGACGGTCAGGAAACTCCGGGACCTGGTTCACGCCTGCGGGATCGGGAATCGGACCCACATTCTGCCCCCGGTTCCGGTCGACGACCTCCTCTCCTACACCGCAGGCGCCGATGTGGGCGTCGTGGCACTCACCAACGCTCATCTGAACTGCTATCTCGGGGACACCAACAAACTCTTCGAGTACCTGATGGCCGGCCTCGCCGTGGTGGGGAGCGACTTTCCCGAGGTCCGACGGGTCGTCCTCGACAACGCCGTCGGTCCGGTGGGGGCGTTGTTCGACCCGGCGAGTCCTGCGTCGGTCGCCACCGCCCTGCGAGAAGTCGCCGATGACCTGGCGACGTTCCGACGGAACGCAGAGAAGGTACGCGGCGAGTACTCCTGGGAGGCCGAGAGCCGGACGCTGACGGACCTGTACCGGGCACTTGCCGCGGCGGGAGCCGCACCGGACGACACCGAACGCGGGCGGGCTGCTACGCCGTCCCCTCCACCGAAAGGCGCTTGAAGTGAAGGCAGTACTGCTATCGGCCCGGGACGGTTCGATCAGCGTGGCGCAGATTCCGCCTCCCGTGCTGCAGCCGGGCGCGGTACTCATCCGCAACAGGTACTCGCTGATCAGTGCAGGCACTGAACGGGCGACACTCCAGACGGGCGCCAGTGGCATCGTGGGAAAGGCACGCCAGCGGCCCGACCAGGTGAAACAGGTGCTCGACACGGCGCGGAAGCTGGGTGTCGCCGAGACCTACCGGATGGTCCAGGACCGGCTCGACCGGCCGATGACACTGGGCTATTCCTGTGCGGGCGAGGTCATCGCGGTCGGGGAAGGGGCGGACGACCTCGCCCCTGGGATGCGCGTTGCCGCAGGCGGTGCCGGTTACGCCTCCCACGCGGAGATCGTCGCCGTGCCGCGGAACCTCGTCGTCCCCGTACCGGACGGCGTGGAGGACCGCTGGGCGGCCTTCGCGACCGTGGGGGCGATCGCGCTCCAGGGCATCCACCAGGCAGAAGCGGTTCCCGGCTCCCGGATCGTGGTGATCGGCCTGGGACTTGTGGGCCAGCTCACCGTCCGGCTCCTGCGTGCCTACGGTTACGACACGGTCGGTGTCGACCGGGATCCCGCAGCAGTCGAAGCCACCCGCAGCATCGGGATCGTCGCCTACCCGCGCGACACGGAGGATCTCGCCGGGACCGTCGCGCGTCACTGGGGCGGCGTCAAGGCGGACGCGGTACTCGTGACCGCCGCGACAACCAGCACCGATCCGGTGGAACTGGCCGGGAGCCTGGCGCGTGACAGGGCCACCGTCGTCGTCGTCGGGGACGTCAAGGTCGCCCCGCCGCGATCGACTTACTACCACAAGGAACTGACGGTCCGTTACTCCCGTTCGTACGGCCCCGGGCGGTACGACCCTCGCTACGAGGAAGCCGGCCAGTCGTACCCGGAGGGCTACGTACCGTGGACGGAGCGTCGCAATCTCGCAGAGGTTCTGAGGCTCGCGCCCTCGCTGGACCTGGAGAGTCTCCAGCCGCACGTATTCGCCGTCGACGACGCCGCCGAAGCGTACCGCGCACTTCACACCGAGCGGCCGGAACGCCGCGTCGCCCTGCTGCTGCGCTATCCGGGGACCGCGGAGGTGACCGGCCCGCCACCGGCGCCACCTGAGCCCGCACAGTGGTCGCGCCCTTCCGGAACGGCGAGGATCGCCGCGATCGGCGCGGGCAACTTCGCCACCAAGATGCTCTTTCCCCATCTGCACCGACAGCCCGGCGTCGCCTTCTCCTGGTTGGCGAGCGCCCGGGGTCTGACCGCCGTCCAGCAGGGCCGGCGGTGGGGGTTCGGCACTGTCGCGGAGAGTGCCGAGCACGGACTCGGATCGCAAGACGCCGATTGCGTCATGGTGCTGTCCCGTCACGACAGTCATGGGCGCTATGCGACGGAGGTGCTGCGCCGCGGAATCGCGCTGTACTGCGAGAAGCCCTTGGGCCTGACGGAGGACGAGCTGGAAAGCCTGGCGGATGCCTGGTCACGGTCCGGTGCGCCCGCACTCGCCGGGTTCAACCGCCGGTTCGCCCCGGCCGTGCAGGAACTACGCGCTGCGCTCCCGCAGGGGGCGCCGCTGCAGATCGTGTACCGCGTATTCGCCGGCCGACTGCCGGACGACCACTGGTACTTCGATCCCCGGCAGGGCGGTCGGCTGCTCGGCGAGGTCTGCCACTTCATCGACACAGCGAGCTTTCTCGTCCCGGGCCTGCCGGTGAGCGTGTCGGCGGTCGGAGCCGACACCCGGGACCCGGTGCGCGCCCAGAACATCACCCTGCATCTCGTCTACTCGGACTCGTCGACCGCGTCGATCGTGTACGGGGGCTCCACACCGCCCGGCGCTCCCAAGGAGTTGATCGAGGTGGCCTGCGACGGCCTGGCCGCGAGGATCGACGACTTCGCCTCCCTGACGCTGTGGAAGCGCGGAAAGGAGTCCAAGTCCGTGTTCCGCGGCGCCCCCAAGGGGCACGCCGCCGAAATGGGGGCTCTGGCCCGTCTGCTCCGCGGCGAGGATGTACCCGATGCCGACTTCCGGCTCGCCTTGTGGAGCTCCCTCGCTGCCTGCCGGGCCGCGGAGGCCATGGCCCGGGAGGGGCGGGCCGAAATCGCTCCCGCGACCGGCGCGCTTGCCGCGGCACTCGGTTGTGTGCTGCCGGCCGGCAGGCAACCCGAGCCGGGGGAGGTGAGCGCGGACGGAGAAGCCGCCACGCGTCAGGAGCCCGTCGGTACTGCCGGGCCGCACCACGCATGAGTGAACACAGCACGGTCGCCTTGCAGGCGCTTCCTGCGACGAGCACGAAGGAGGACGCGCGATGTGCGGGTTCGTGGTCGTTCTGAACCGTGGCGCCGGGGGCTGCGACCCGTGCGAGGCGATCGAGCACCGAGGCCCGGACTCGTGCGGACACCTGGATCTCTCCGGCGCGAACTGGCATGCGTCGCTGCACTTTCGCCGACTGGCGATCGTCGACGTCGGCCCGCGCAGCGACCAGCCGTTCGGCACCGCCGATCGAGGCGTCCTCGTCTACAACGGGGAGCTCTACAACGCTCCTGAACTGCGTGAGATCCTTCGCTCCCGCGGCGTCCGGTTCACGACCGCTGGAGACACCGAGATCCTGCACGAGCTGCTGCTCCAGCCGGACGCCTTCAAACTGCTCGACCACGTCGACGGGATGTTCGCATTCACCCAGATCCTGCCCGACGGCAGCGTGCGGTACGGACGCGACCGGCTGGGGATCAAACCCCTGTACGTCGCATCGGACACCTCGTCCCGCATCGTCGCCCTGTCCAGTGAGATCGCGCCGCTGCGCAGCATCGGTCTGCTGGACGAGGTCGATCCGGTGGCGGTCGCCCAAGGGGCGATGTTCTTGTGGACTCCTCCACCGAGGACAGGCTGGCGGGGCGTGCGGGCGGCACCGGCGGGCACCGTTCACAGCCTCCGGGCACCCGTATACGGGCAGCCCCGTCCGCTGTGGATCGCCGGACCGCCCAAGCCCGCTGCCGACATCGCTTCGGCTGTGCGCGAGTCGGTGGAACGGCAGGTAAGGGCGGATGTCCCCGTCGGGTTGCTCCTCAGCGGGGGACTTGACAGCACCTGGCTGGGTGTGGAGCTGTCCCGGATCGGGTTCAGCGGTCCCGTCCTCACCGCGCGTGATTCCGCACCGCACCGCAGCTCGGCGGAGCCTTTCGAGCGCGATGCCCCGTACGCCGAGCGGGTTGCCCGGCACCTCGGTATGACGCTGCACCGGGTCGATCTCGACGTCGACGTGCTGCAGCAGATTCCGGAGCTGGTGCAGGCCATGGAGCTGCCGTTCGGGGATCCGGCCGCCATCGCGCTCATGCGCCTCGCTCGCGCCGCCGGACGCGAAGCGACGGTGCTGCTCTCCGGGCTCGGCGTGGAGGAGTTGTTCCTCGGATACGAGCGGTACCAGGCGGTGCGACTGCTGCAGCGGATTCCGGAGTCCGGCCGGCGTCGTCTCGGACGGGCCTCGCTCCGCCCGGTTTCCCCCAGGTTCCGCGAGCGGGCGGACAAGTTCCGCCGGATGTGCGCATTGAGCCCCCGGGACTGGACGTGGGCCGGCCAGGCCTACTTCACCGCTACCGAATGGAGGGATCTGGCACCCAAGGTGGAGCTCGACGAGGTCACGGCCGCTCATCACGCCGTCGGGGACCCCTTGCTCGCGGCGGGCGCCAGTCCTCTCAGAGCCGTCGCGGAATGCGATCGAAAGCTCTTCCTGCCCGGGCTGAACCTGCTGTACGGCGACCGTGCGTCCATGCGGGCCAGTGTGGAACTGCGTGTGCCCTTCCTCGGTGAACCGGTCGTCGCCACGGCACTCGCCACGAGACCGGAGGATCAACTGCGGCTCGGAAACGGAAAGGCCCGATTCAGATCAGCGGCGAGGGCGGCCGGAGTTCCCGGCTTCGTGGCGCGCCGCTCGAAGACCGGATTCGGCGCCCCGGTGCGCTCCCTGCTCCGGGAGCACGGAGCACGGCTGTGGCCGCACGTCCGGCGTTCCGGACTGTTCGACGAGCTCTTCGACCGGTCGGTGGCCGACCGATTCGTGTCGGAACACCTTCAGGGTGAACGGGAGCGCGGCCTGGCGGTCTTCGGGCTGTTCTGCGCGGCCGTGTGGTGGGAGCAGAATGCCGGCGGTGACGGACAGGTCGGTGCGGCACTGCGTGACTACCGGCCGGTGGCCTCGTCCTGACGCCGGCCGGTGGTGCCCGCGACAGCGGCGACCTCGCCGACCAGGACCGTACCCGCACTCCCCGCAACAGCGCGCCGATACCGCACGACGTGGACGAAGAGGTTGACAGCCAGCGCGACGACGCTCGCCCATGCCGCGCCCGCGGCTCCGAACCACGGGATGAGGATCACGTTGAGGGCGAGGTTCGACACCGTGAGCGCGATTGCCGCTGCGCGCAGGTCCTTCCCGAGAGCGTGCGCCGCGAGGAACGTGTTGAACAGGCGGGTGACGGCGTTGATCAGTTGCGCGGCGGCGACAACGGGCATGAGGTGCGCCGCCGGCAGGAACTCGCTCGAGAAGACCAGCCGCACCAGCGGCTCGGCAGCCACGCTCAAGACCAATGCCGGTACGGCGCTCGCCGCCAGGACCGCGACGATCCAGCGTGCCTCCAGGCGCGGCTGACAGGCCAGCCGCGCGAACAACGCGGTGGCCAGGCCCGAGCCGGGGAGCCCGACCGTGTACGCGAGCGACAGCGCGATCATGTAGCAGGCGAAGGAGCGAGGATCGCTGAGCGCGCCGAGCATGAGCGTGTCCATGTGGTACGTACCCATGCTCAGTACCCGGCCCACGTACACGGAGAACGCGTACTCGCGAGCGTCGCGGACCAAGCACGTCAGGGCCTCGCGGAGTCCGCGGAACAGCGGCCTCAGGTACGCCAGCAGCGTCACCCATCCGGCCAGCAGGAAAAGAGCCTCCGCCAGAAGGACTCCTGACGAGGTGAGACGTACCCCCGACGCCACCATGGTCGCCAGCACAACGAGGCAGCACACCTTCGAGGACACCGCGGCGACCGAGTAGCTGTGCAGCCGTCCAAGCCCCTGGGCCAGTTGCAGACAGACGAAGTCCAAGGGGTACCCCATGGAAGCGAGCGCCACCAGCCTCAGGCTCGGCCCCGCCTGAACCCCGAAGAAGGCGTCGACTCCCCAGGACAGCACATGGACGGTGAGCGCGAAGGCGATCGACACCGGTACGAACAGCACGACAGCCGCTCCGGTGACCCTGTGCCGTTCCGCCACATCCGTACCTGCCGCCGCGGCTCGGCGTGCCGCGGGCAGGAAAAGCCCGAACTCGAAGAACATCGCCGTGAACAGGAGCAATTGCTTGCTGAACGAGTAGCTCGCGTAGTCGTCGACCGTGAGCGCTCTCGCCAGCACAGCGGATGTGGCCATGCCCAGACCGCCGAGAACCATGCTCGACAGGGCGAAGCTCGCAGCCTGCCGGACCGTCGTTGACGAGCAGGCCGACCGAACCTTCGACCTCAGCCCCGGCGCGAGGACGACGGGGGCGGGATCGGTGGTCAATGCACGGCCTCGACGGGCATGGGTCCGACCGCTCCGTGCTCAGTGACCACCGCGCGCTTCTCCGGGCCGGTGCGTGCCCGGCCGTTCTCGATCGCTGCGGCTCCCAGCCCGAGCAGCACCGCGAGAACAGCATTGCTCGGCCCCAGCGGCAGCATGGTCAGCTCGACGGAGAAGAGCAGGTACGCGGATGCACCGGCCAGGACAGCGGCGCGCAGCGCCTCGAGCACCGGGTCACCGCGAGACATCTCGCCGAGTCGCCGCAGCATCCGGACACCGCACGCACACATGGCGATCAGAGCCGTGAAACCGACGATTCCCTGTTCCGCCAGGGTCCCGAGGAACGAGCTGTGCGGCGAGTCCACCGACCTGACACCCCACACCTGCTGCTGGCCCGTCTGACGCTGGGCAACGATGAACTGGTGGATTCCCACGCCCGTGACCGGGGCGGAGCGCCAGATCTCGATGCCTACCTTGTGGGTGGCCAACCGTCCGGCGACGTTGTCCGTGTTGCCCACCCGTTCGCGGAACACGTCACTGCTTTGCAGAGGCATCAGCAGGATCATCGCCCCGAAGGCGACGACGACACCGGCGACCGCAAGCCTGATCCGGCGTCTGCTCCGCAGGCCGAATCCGACCACCAGGATAAGCAGGGCACAGGCCCAGGCCGCGCGGAAGAACGAGATGGCCATGCCCGTGATCTGTACGGCGGCGAGCACGGGACCCACGAGATCGACAAGGCCCCTTCGGTGGTTGCCGCGAACCCGTCCGCTCATCCACCAGAACAGGGTCGCGGCGAGTGTCAGCGCCAGGACGAGTGCGTAGACCTCCGGGACCGAGTAGGGGCCGGAGACCCTGACGATTCCCCCGATCTCGTGGTCCACCCGCGCGGAGCCTCCGCTGCGCGACGCGAGCTCGTACGTGAAGAGCCGCTCGGTGATGCCCAGCAGGGCGACGATCGTTCCGCACACCATCAGCCCCGCTGCCCACGCGCGCAGTCTCCTGTGGCTGCCCCCCGTACTGCGGCAGACGGCGAAGACGACGCACGGCAGCAGCACCGCGTCGATGAATGTCTGAAGCGCGCTCAGCGCACCCGGCCTGGTCGTCAGGCAGCGGGCCAGGAAGAGCCCCGCGAAGACGACGCCCGAGATGGCGAAGGCGCGCACACTCGGCGCGCGGGGCGGCCGTCGGATCTTGCTCATCAGGAGCGCCAGCGCGAGGGCTCCCACACACACCCGGTCGAAGGTGAGCAGCGCGCCCGACTGCGGGTACCGGGCGAACGGATACAGGGCGGGTGACAGCACCAGCCACGCCATGCCGGCGAAGTACAGGTTGGGTGCGGCCAGGAGGCCGATGGCCGTCAGCAGCGCCGCCGCGAAGATCAGGGTTGTCGTCATCGATGCGCTCCGCTCACCCGTTGCGTCGGGCCACGCGCAATGCGGTCAGTGCATCCAGGAAGGGCGTGAGACTCCACCGGGGCGACAAGCGGGCCGGGTGCCGCATCATGGCGGAAGGCTGTCGCAGCGGAATGCGTCCACAGCCGGGAATCCCGTCGACAACGGCGGCCAGTACATCGTCGGCGAAGCCAAGGGGCACGTAGCCGCGCTCTGCCGCCCATGCCGCTGTACGAACGGCAGTTGCGTCGTTGTTCGGGTCGCGACGGCCGGGCGAGACCAGGCGGGGCCGCTCGTTGGCGTAGTAACGGGGCAGCGGGCCGTCGAACAAGTAGTCGAAATAGTATTGGGCTCCGGTGCTGATCGCGACGTCGAGATCGAGGTCCAGGCCTCTCGCCGCCGCGTCGAGCCGCATCAGCACGTAGCCGGTGTGAAACCCGTCGACCCAGCCGAGGTTCGGAGAAGTCCCGTAGGGCCAGGAGCCGTCGGGCCGCTGGGCCGCAACCGTGGCTGAGACCGACGACCGTGCGGCGTCCAGCAGGCGCGACGCGAGCGGCCGGGAGATGCTGTCCAGGTGGGCGACACGAGTCGCGAGCGCTGCGCCCATGAGGTTGGCGTTGTGGATCAGCACCTTCGTCGTCGGTGTGTAGACGAAGTACCGGCCGTTGAACAGGTGCTCCAGCAGTGCGGCGGCGAGCGTCTCCACGGCCTGGCCGTCGAGCGTCCCGGCATCGAGGCAACCGTCGGCGCAGAACGTGGTGGCGATGACGTTCGGCACCGATGCGGGGTAGTGCCCCCAGCGTGTCTGGACATCGAACTCGTAGCGCCACAGTCCAGCGTAGCGGCCTGACAGTTGACGGTCGGCCGTCCACCGTCCGAGCCGCTGGGCTCGGGCGTGCCACAGAGGCGAACCGCCCGGACGACTGCAGGCCGTCGCACCCAGACCGCAGGCCGTGGCGGTACGCAGCGGGCGGATCCCCAGCCAGGGGCGGAGATCGACAGGGCTGCGCTTCACCGTCTGGAGGAGGGCCTGGCGCAGAAGCGGGTGAACGGCGAGGGCCGAGAGCGGACTTGTCATCCCGTCATAGGGATCCGGGCCCGCCCAGCCGCAGTTGTCCAGTCGGCGGAAGAGACGATCGGCATACCCCTCGAGCTCTTCATCATTCATCGGGGCAGGGCCGGATCCGGGTTCCGCGACTACGCTGCTCTTCCAGACCACGCGCCCTCCGAAAATTCCTTGCCGGGGCGCTTTTCACGCCGCGCTTCACGAAATGCCAGGCTAGTGGGGAAGTCCGTCTGCTGTGCCAGGCGACGCACTCGGCGGACTGCAGAATGTCTCGTCGGGATGGGCCGCCCGTGTAAAGAATCCTCCGTTCGGGCGCGCCTACTGGTTTCCTTCACTCCGAAGCGGTCCGCTGTAACTCCGCTTGTCCGACGCGCCCCGCAGCGAAGCTTTGGCGGCAAGGGCCGGCGCGCCTGAGGCGCGGCTCTTCTTCTGTCGTGACACCGCCACAGGAGGGTAAATGCGCGAGACGGATATCGCTGCGTTCTGGTCCTCACATCCCTGCGGAGAGCAGTTGGCAGGCGGCCGGGCCAGGGAGGAGCAGGGTGACTACGCATCATTTTTCACCCGCTACGACGCGTTCAAGTACGAGTTGGAGTCGCACATCCCTCGATGCCTTGACGGCCTCGATGTAGCGGGCCGGCGCGTACTCGAAATCGGGCTCGGGCAAGGAGCAGAGTCCGAACAACTCATCAGACGCGGTGCGAAATGGACGGGTGTCGATCTGACCGAGGCCTCCCTGGAGCGTGTGAGAACCCGCCTGACGCAGCGCAATCTGCCCTTCGACGGTCTGCACCGTGCCAGCGTGCTCGACCTGCCGTTCGAGGCGGAATCCTTTGACATGGTGTTCAGCCACGGCGTATTGCATCACGTGCCGGACATCATTGCCGCGCAGCGGGAAATCCATCGTGTTCTGGTGCCGGGAGGCGAGTTGGTGGCGATGCTTTATGCCCGCTGGTCGTTGAACTACCTCATTGCCATCGGCCTCGTCCGGCGGATGGCCCTGGCAGTCACCGTTCCGCTGGCCCGGGTCGGTCTGCTGCAACCGACCGGGGTCGTCGGCGCTCATGTGAGGAATGCTCGAACGACCGGGCTGTTCGAGTACCTGCGCATGCGGGAGTTCATTCACCACAACACCGACGGCCCCGACAACCCCTACGCCCGGGTGTATGACTCACGCACGGTGCGTCAGAGCTTTCCCGACTTTTCGCTCACTCGTGCGTACAAGCGCTTCATGCATGCGCCGCCCCTGCCGGTGCACAGGCTCCCGGGCGCGGCACTGGCCGGTTGGCATCTGTGGGTTCACCTGCGTCCGCGAGTGCGCACGACACACCCTGTTGGCCCACGGTCCATCGGCGTATCGCCCAGGGGAGTCGAGCCCAGGTGACGAGGGTATCGAGGCCACAACAGCGTCTGGGCGGCCTGCTGGGTGGTCCTGCGCATGGTGTCAGGGCTCGGCGGACTGCCGCCGTTACGTCCCAGAGCCAAGGGATTTCCAGCACCGCGGGCACTCTCAGTAGGCTCCATTGCCCTCGACGACGGCCCGAAGGGTCCGGCAGAGGACGCCGTAGTCCACGGACGGAGACCAGTTGTCGACATAGCGCAGGTCAAGGGCGAGAGTCTCGTCCCACGACAGATCGGAGCGCCCGCTGATCTGCCACAAGCCGGTGAGTCCTGGCTTGACGGTCAGTCTGCGCAGCTCCACATCGTTGTATTCGGCCACCTCTTCCGGCAGGGGAGGTCTTGGCCCGACCAGCGACATGTGCCCTTGCAGTACGTTGAAGAGCTGGGGGAGCTCGTCCAGGGAGTAGCGCCGCAGTACCCGGCCCACGCGGGTGACCCGCGGGTCGCGGCGGATTTTGAACATGCGGCCGTCCTGCTCATTGGTGCCGGCAAGCTCTTTCGCCAACTGCTCCGCATTGGCGACCATGGTACGGAACTTCCACATGGTGAAAGGGCGACCGCCCTTCCCCATGCGGATCTGCCGGTAGAGGACAGCTCCTGGTGAACCCAGCCGTACCGTGAACGCCACCGCGGCGAACACCGGGGCGAGCAGCACGATCAGCAGTATCGCGCCCAACCGGTCACTCGCCGCCTTCAGCAGCAGAGCGCCGGCGTGCCGGACGGGCGGAGCCACATGCAGCATGGTGAGCCCCGCCACTGACGACACATCAACCCGGCGCCGTGCCACCTCCGACAGTCCGGGCAACACGATGAGGGGACGTCCCTCCCCGTGCACGGCCCAGGACAGTCTGCGTAGCCGTTCGCCTGCCATGCAGGGCCCCGCGGCGACGAAGACCAAGTCCACATCGAGCCCTCGGACAGCCTCCAGCACCGGTGAGGAGTCCCCCGACAAGTGGGTTGGCGGCTGCCTGTCCAGCCGGGCGTGGACCGGAATGAGCGAGTCGGGATCTTCATCCCCGATCGGACACAGCCCGACGACGACGAACTCGTGATCGGTGCGCCGGGCGAGGTGGTTCACCAGGCCTTCGATAGCGCTCACCTCACCGATCACCAGAGCCCGGCGGACTGCCCGTCCGTCGCGACGCTGGGCCCGCAGGTGACGGTGGATCAGCGATTGAAAAACTGCGGCCATCGGGCCACAGGGGGCGAGGCCGGCGACAGCATGCAGGACGGGGGTTCTCTCACCAGAGGCCACGCACATCACTGCAAGCAGCCCCACCAATACCAGCCAGTCCCGTAGTGCAGCACTGACGGTGCCGCTCTCGCCCAGACTCCGCAGCGCATAGCGTCCGCGCGAAGTCCGTACGAACAACCAGGCGGCAGCTGCCACCAACGCGTACCGCATGGCTTGGGTGTCCCCGGCCGACCGCAGGGCCAGGTGCACCGGTGCGGCTGCCCATGACGCGTCGAACGCGAGTGAGACCGGCAGGTACCAGAAGGGCTTACCAGGGTGTCTTCGGCTGATTCGAGGCCGCTCCTGGATGCGCTGAACCTGCATTTGGTCAGTCGCCGGCATATTGGAGCCGCTAGCCCCGAACAGCCACATTCGCCCTCCAACTGGCTCCAAAACCGCATGGGGTCTGTGCACCTCGCACCCCCCGATGACGGGCACCAGTGCTGGAGGGAGGGCGACGCATCATGCCGGGTGCATATGCTTGGCGTGAGGGAAAGCGGCCTCCGGTAGGTGGCAGATGCATTTGTGATTGTCCGATGCGTCGACCATGCGGTCGGTGGCGACGCTCGGCGGCGGAAGAATGTCACCCGATCCGCAGCATCAGGTTGCGGTCCGCAGCGCGACCGGGTCCGTGACGGCGGAAGGACAGAGCGGCCACTGCCGGTGCAGCCCGCTTGTCAGCGGCTGTCGAGGTACTCGGCCGAGGGCTGCAGCATCTGGCGGCTCTGCCGCGGTGGGGACAGCAGTTCATCCACGGTGGCCGCGTGTGCGTTCTTGCGGTCCGTCCTGCGGTCCGTCCGCAGCGTCTCGGTGATCACCTGGATGGCGACGCCACCGCCGGGTGACCTCATTCGGCACCACAGGACGGGTAGGGCTGAACGTCGACATTCAGAGGACTGACCAGCGGCTGTCGCAACACGATGGGGGCGCGGTCACTGACCGGTTCCACCAGCTGGAGCGTCACGGTGCGGGTCTCTTGTGCGGGCAGTTCCATGTCCAAGGTGTATACGGGGTGCCCACGTTCGACGCCGCTGGCCGTCATGGCGCGACGACCGTCCACCGTCGCGCGGGTCAACTGTGCGCCCGGGCTGGCGTAATAGGAGAGCAGCAGCCGATTGTCGCCGGGGCGGGTGGCGTACGACCGCTTGTCGACACGCAGGGTCACGTAGTCGGGAAGCCCCGATGCCGGTGCGCGGTTGCTGAGCCGGATCCGTACGGTGACCGACCTGCCCTCGCGTGTGCAGTGCCGCGGAATCCACTGCAACTGCCGCTCGAGATAGAAATCCAGCTTTCCGCCCGCGGCATTGTTGACGACGAACCCCGCGAACGGCCCTGAGCCATGCGGCAGTGCCCCGCTCAGGGGATGTGTTTCCAGGATGCGTTGTTCGTCGCTCTGGGCACTCCACACCTTCAGCCGCTCCTGCTTCACCACGTCGTGGACGGATGTCAGCAGGGCGGAGAGCCTATGAGGATCGCTGATGGCATCCGTGAGCTTGGCCGCGGCCGCTCGCGCCACATCGAGAAAGAACGCTTTGCGTTCGGCGACGTCCTGGTAGCGCGCATACCCGGTGCGCTCGGTCAGGTCCAGGACGTTGTCCGCGGTGACTGCGGTACCGTCGGGCAGCTGTGCCGGGCCTGTGGCGCGGAGCAGCAGAGCCAGCGCGCTGGGATCGAGCGCGGCCACACCGTCCAGCCGCTCACCGCTGTACTTCTTCCAGGTCGCCGTCCAGATACGTGCCGCGTAAGGGAAGTGCGGACTGAGATTCGTGTTTGCCCAGGTTCCGGTCGGATCACTGGCTCCATACTGCGCCCTGAACTCGGCTCCC
Source organism: Streptomyces sp. NPDC006208 (assembly GCF_040613775.1). Lineage (NCBI taxonomy): Bacteria > Bacillati > Actinomycetota > Actinomycetes > Kitasatosporales > Streptomycetaceae > Streptomyces > Streptomyces sp. NPDC006208. The sequence goes on from NZ_JBEXSW010000005.1 coordinate 226,813, forward strand.
AGTTCGACCGAGGGCCTCACGTGCTCCAGGACGGTGTTGTTGCCGAACGTCTCGAAGCGCAGTCGGCCCTTGTTGACGGTGAGGACGGCGAAGGCCCCGGGCAGCCCACCCGTGCCGCGCGCCTCGGCGGTGTTCTGGAAGACGACGAAGTATCGCCGGGGCTCGTGCCCACCCAGCATCGGAGGCAGTACGCGACTGGCGACAGCCACATCCGCCATGGCCGTGGTGACGGTGCCGAGTTGGTGTACCAGGTGGTCCCGGGCGCGGTCGGCAGCCGGCAGCCAGGTGTCGCGGGGCAGCGCAGCGGCCTGGGCACGAGTTTCAGCGGCGGCTCTGGACGCCCTGTCAAGCTCCGGAGCCTTTCCGTGGAGCGCGGACAGGAGAGTCTGCAGACCACCTGCACGCGTGTCGGAGCCGATGCCCACCACGGGTGGCAGTACCTCGTGCGTCAGCCGGTCAGCCGCATGCGCTGTGCCACGCGCAGTGCTGACGGGTGCACCGAGGAAAGGGACGTGCGCAGCCAGCCACCAGGCGGGCCCCGTCGTGAGGCGATGGGCCCTGGCTGCATGGGCTGCCGCGGAATCCATCGCGGCTCGCGGACCGGCCCCGTCCGCTCCTGCCTTCGGGTCTGTACCGGAAAAGGACTGTCGCAGGCTCTCCAGCCCGCGCTGTGCGGCCATCAGTTCGGCGCGGGCGAGCAGTCCGGTGACAGCGATCCATGCCATGCCCGCAAGGAGCAGCACGGCAGCGGCTGCCAGAGGAAGCCTGGTTTGGTGCAGGCGCGGGCGTGGGCAGTGCCGCAGCCACGCCGTGGGACCAGTACCCCTCACCGCAGCCCCCACGGTGGTGCGGAGGCCGCCATGGTTACCTGCGCAGAGCCCCACTGGGATGGCGAGGACATGTCTTCACGAACCTCCCGGTGAAACCGGCACAGCGGATAAAGCGCAGTCGAGGGTGAATCTAATCTGAAATTGCATCCCATCCCTGCGTGCCACGCGGAGACGTCGTACCTCTTGAGGGTGCGCTTGCACTCCGTTGGGGTACGAAAAGGCGAGCGACATGCAATGTGCCTGAAATTCCTCGGCCCGGTCCTAGAGTGACTATTCCATTCACTCGCTCCGATCGGGGATGACCTTGGATTTGCGCGACTACCTACGAGTCCTTTCCCGTCGATGGCGTGTCATCGCCCTCGTCACGCTGTTGGGAACCGGGGCGGGCATCCTGGCAAGTACTCTCGCAACTCCCGAGTACCGGGCAACCACCACGCTGTTCGCATCACTTCAGGGAGGCGCCGACACCTCACAGCTGAATCAGGGGAATTCGTTCACCCAGGCCCGGGTCCAGTCCTACGCCGAAGTAGTGACCAGCCCGGAGGTGACCAGGCCGGTCATCGAGTACCTCCGTCTCCGTGTGACGCCGGGCCAGCTTGCCGAGCGGATCTCGGCCGAGGCACCGCTCAACACCGTGCTTGTCCGGCTGACCGTCACCGACACACAAGCGGTACGGGCTGCGCGTACCAGCAACGCCCTTGCCGGTCGCTTCGCCGAGGTGATCAGGGAGCTGGAGAGCCCCGACGCGGACACGTCCGAATCTCCGGTGAGACTCACCGTTATCCAGCCTGCGGCAGTGCCGTCCGCCCCGTCGTCCCCGCAGACCACTCTCAATGTCGCCCTCGGCCTGGCCGTGGGCCTCGCACTCGGCCTCGGGTTGGGGGTCGCACTGGAGACCGTGGACACGTCGATGCGGGGCTCAAAGGCACTGGCCGAATGCCTGGCGGCCGCTGCCGGGCCTCCGGTGCTGTCGAGCATCGTGCACGATCCGAGTGCCTCGCGGCGCCCGGTCTCCCTGCGCGACGACACGCACGGCACGCGGGCGGAGGGCTTCCGCAAGCTCCGGGTCAATCTCCAGTTCGCCGAGGTGGGCAAGCGGCCCAAGGTCATCGCCGTCACCAGTCCGCTGCCGCGGGAAGGCAAGAGCAGCGTCTCGGTCAACTTGGCCGCCACACTGGCCGAGGAAGGCGCCCGGGTGTGTCTGGTCGACTGCGATCTGCGCCGTCCGTCCGTCGCCTCGGCTCTCGGTCTGGTCAGGGACGCGGGGCTGACCACGGCCCTGCTGGGCAAGGTCGCGGTGTGCGACGTGCTGCAGTCGGCAGGGTCCTTCTCCGTGCTCACCAGTGGGATGATTCCCCCCAATCCGACCCAGCTCCTCGGCAGCCCTCAATTCGAGTCCCTGCTGCAGGGGCTCGCCGAGGATTTCGACCACGTGGTGGTGGACACCGCTCCTGTCCTGCCGTTCGCCGACACTCCGGCGATGGCCCATGCCGTCGACGGCTACCTGCTCGTGGCGCGTGCCGGACGGACGAGCAGAAGCCAGGTCCTCGACGCCCTGCGCATCCTCGACCGCGTCAAGGTGCCCGTGCTGGGAGCCGTGCTGAACGCGGCACCGGCGCGAGGCGACGGCGAGGCGCACGGCTACGCGTACCGGTACCAGCCGAAGCCGGAGACGGCGGGCGGGCTCACGGCGCTGGTGTCGACCCGTCTGGCATCGGTGGTTCCGCGACGGAGATCGTCCGCCAACGGGCGCGCGGCGTCGGCGTCGGCGTCGGCCGAGACGCGGACGTAGCCCCGGCCGGGGGACGGCCCGCTTCATGGCGGCTTTGTCGGTCCGGGACCTCGGGCAGGGGCGCCGGGACCACTGCGCCACGGGGGCGATCCCCGTGAGCTGGTGCGGCGTGCGAATCCGCTCCGGCCGGGGCCGTGTGCCAGTGTGAGGCCATGCGGCTTGCGTTCGTGATCCCGGTGGGCGTCGTCGCTCTGGCCACCGGGATTCTCGTCCACGGGTGCGAAGGGGGTGGCGGTGCCACGGACCATGGGCGAGGCATGCCCGGGCAGGCGGCAGCACGGATCGAGCGGCTGAGTGTCGATGTCATCGAGACCCTGCCGCACGATCCGAAGGCCTTCACACAGGGCCTGGAGATGGCGCGCGGCATGCTCTACGAGAGCACGGGAGTGAGCGGCCGTTCGACGATCACAGTAGGCCGTCCGGGTGCCCCGCCTGCACGTGGAGCGGAGCTGCCCTCGCCGCTGTTCGGCGAGGGAATCACCGTCGTGGGGCGGACGCTCTGGCAGCTCACCTGGCGGAACGGCGTCGCCATTGAACGGGACGCACGAACTCTGGCGGAGCTGCGCCGGGTCCCTTACCCGGAGGAAGGCTGGGGCGTCTGTCACCAGCCGCACCGCGGCCGGCTGGTGACGACCGACGGCACCTCACGGCTCGTCTTCCGGGACCCCGGAACTCTTCAGAAGAAGGGCGAGATCCCCGTCACCATCCGTGGGCAGCGCGTGGGGCGGTTGAACGAGCTGGAATGCGTCGGCGACGTCGTCTACGCCAACGTCTGGCCCACCGACCGGATCGTACGCATCGATGTCGACACCGGTGAGGTGACCGGGGACATCGCCGTGCCTCCGTTGCTCAGCGCGACGGAGAGGCGGGGCGCGGACGTCCTGAACGGCATCGCGGCCGTTCCGGGTACGAACCAGTTCCTGCTGACGGGGAAGTGGTGGCCCAGGATGTTCCGAGTGGCGTTCGTGCCGGAGCAGGGCGCCTGACGGGCATCGCCGAGCCGCTCGGTCGGTCAGATCGCCAAGGACTTCGATCTGCCCCAGGACCACGGTGCGCCCCCAAATGAAGAAGGCCGAGGCCGACGCGGGCGAGCGCGGCGGCTGACCAGCTGTGAATCTGAGAAACTGGCCGCGCTGCGGCGGGAGAACCGCGGTCTGCGCGAGGACGTCGACATCCTCAAGCAGGCCACGGCCACTTCGCGAAGGAGTCTCAATGACGAAGTCAAGCCGCTTGCGCGGCCGGCGGGGCGGAGGTGAAGACTCGGTCGTCGCGCAGCAGGGCCCACAGGACGCCA
>NZ_JBEXSW010000006.1:0-226036 GCF_040613775.1 Streptomyces sp. NPDC006208
GGAACCCTGCCATCCGAAGATGGACGGGGTATCAACATATCTGGCGTTGATTTTTGGCACGCTGTTGAGTTCTCAAGGAACGGACGCTTCCTTTGTACTCACCCTCTCGGGCTTTCCTCCGGGCGCTTCCCTTCGGTCTTGCGTTTCCGACTCTATCAGACTCTTTCGTGTCCGATTCCCGGCCGGCGGGCGCTTTCCGGTTCCACGCTTTCGCGTTTCCCTTTCCGGCGAGTCCGACTCTATCAGATCCTTTCGGGCCTGATTCCCAGTCAGCGGGAGTTGTCTTTCCGGCTGTTGGGCCGTTCCGACGTCCGAAACTCTAGCGGATTTCCCAGGCGGCTCATAATCGAGCCCTCGAAATAGATTTCGGCATGCCGAAATCATCCCGACCGGGAGTTCGTGCTGAGTTTGGTTGCCGCATCAGCGGCGTGAGTGGCCGTCGCAGAACCGTTCCGGTCCCGCGACAACTCGAAGAACCTTACGGACCGGCGAGGGCCGTGTCAACCTCCGCCGTGTGACGTTCTACTCCAGGTCGGTGAGCCTGCCGCCGGCGTCCGGCTGAGTGTGTTCCACCCGGCGCAGCACGCGGATGAGCAGCTCGCCGAGGACAGCCCGCTCGGCGCCCGAGAGGTCCTGGAGCAGGTCCTCCTCGAAGTTCGTCGCCATGCGCATCGCTTCGAGCCACTTCGTGCGGCCCTCGTCCGTCAGCTCCACGATCACGCGGACCCTGTTGGTCTCGTCGCGGTCGCGGGTGACCAGTCCCTCGGCCGCCATGCGGTCGATGCGGTGGGTCATGGCAGCCGGGGTCAGACCGAGGCGCTTGGCGAGTTCCCCTGGGCCGAGGCGGTAGGGAGAGCCTGCGAGCACGAGTGTCTTGAGGACCTCCCACTCGGCGTTGCTGATGCCCAGGGCGGCCACCTGGCGGCCGTACGCGACGTTCATCCGGCGGTTGAGCCGGCCCAGGGCCGACACCACCTTCTCGACCTGGGGGTCCAGATCGCCGAATTCGCGCTGGTAGGCGGCGATCTGCTCGTCGAGGCCGGGCTCCTGGGGGCCGGGCGACGCAGGGCCGTCAGGGGTCGCAGTAGGCATGCGCCGAAGTATCGCACGGCTCGATTGGCGTCGAAGTCCTTCGATGTGTACTGTTGACGTTCTAACTTTACTGTTGAAGTCTTGAGGCTTCAGTCCTCTGATACCTGAAGTGGGTGAACGTGACCAAGGCGAAGGGTGCAGCGATGCGCCGGATCCAGGCGGGGAACGCGCTGAGCGCGTTCGGACTCGGCTTCACCGTTCCGTATCTGTACGTCTATGTGGCGCAGGTGCGGGACCTGGGCTCGAGCTCGGCAGGTGCCGTGCTCGCGGTCTTCGCGATGGCCGCACTCGTCGCCCTCCCGTTCACCGGACGGGTCATCGACCGGCGCGGGCCGCTGCCGGTGCTGGTGGGGGCTGCCGTGCTGGCGGCCGTCGGTGCCGCAGGGATGGGGCTCGCGACCTCGGTACCGGCCGTCGTCATGTCCACCGCGCTGCTCGGCGCCGGCACGGCCGTGATGCAGCCCGCACTCGCGACCATGATCGTCTGGTGCTCGGAGAGCGCGACCCGGACCCGCGCGTTCGCCATGCAGTTCTTTCTGCAGAACCTCGGGCTCGGCATCGGCGGTCTGATCGGCGGCCACATCGTGGACGAGAGCCGGCCCGCCAGCTTCACCCTGCTGTTCGGCATCGAGGCCGCGATGTTCCTGGTGCTGGCCGCGATCGCGCTCACCGTGCGGCTGCCCCGCTCACTCACCCTCCAGGAGGCCCGGCCCGCGAACACCGAGGCCAAGGCGAGGGGCGGCATACGGGCACTGCTCGGGCACCGGGCGATGGTGCAACTGTGCGTCCTCGGCTTCGTCCTCTTCTTCGCCTGCTACGGACAGTTCGAGTCGGGCCTGGCCGCATACGGCACCGAGGCCGCAGGGATCGAGCCCGCGACGCTGGGGACGGCGCTGGCCGCCAACACCGCGGTGATCGTGGCCGCGCAGTTCCTCGTACTGAGGTTCGTGGAGCGCCGCAGGCGCAGCCGGGTGATCGCCTCGGTCGGGCTGATCTGGGCCGTCGCCTGGATCGCGGCGGGGTACGCCGGGCTCGGCCACGGCAGCCAGGCGATGGCGACGGCCGCGTTCATCTCCACGTACGCGCTGTTCGGGCTCGGCGAGGCCATGCTGTCGCCGACCGTGGCCCCGCTGGTGGCCGATCTCGCCCCAGAGGGGATGGTCGGTCAGTACAACTCTGCGTTCGCCCTGGTCAAGCAGCTCGCCCTCGCGGTCGGCCCGGCCGTCGGCGGCCCGATGGGTGCCGCGCTGCACGGGCCATACATCGTGACGTTCACGCTGTTCTCGCTGGGCATCACGGTGCTGGCGCTGCGCCTGGGCAGGCGGCTCACCCCCGCGCAGGACCAGCCGTCGCTCGCCGCGAAGTCGCGTGTGGTGGCGGTGCACAAGGTCGAGCAGGATCCGCAGACCGGGCAGGACACACAGCCCGTGGTCGCTGCCTCAGCTCACTGAGGCAGGGCGAACTCGCACCAGACCGCCTTCCCGCCGCCCGGTGTGCGGCGGGACCCCCAGGACGAGGCGATCGTCGCGACGATGGAAATCCCGCGACCCGCCTCGTCCTCCGATTCCGCGCGACGGCGGCGCGGAAGATGATCGTCCCCGTCCGTCACCTCGATGATCAGCCGCCGGTCGGTGCGCCGGAGTCTGAGACCCATCGGCGGGACGCCGTGCTGCAAGGAGTTGGCGACCAGCTCGCTGGCCGCCAGCACTCCCAGATCGTGCAGCTCCGGCGAGAACCGCCACGAGGCCAGCACCCCTGACGCGAACGCCCGTGCGCGGGGCGCCGCCTCGATGCCGCCGAGCAGGTCGAGGGCGGCGTTGTGGAACAGCTCGGCGTCCCCTCCCGTACGCGTCGGATGCTGGATCACCAGAACGGCGACATCGTCGTCATGATCCGCCGTCACCCCCAGGGAGCGGATCAGCCGGTCGCAGACCACCTGCGGGGTCCCGGTCGCGCCGGCGAGCGCCCGCTCCAGAGCAGCCATTCCCTCGTCGATGTCCTCGCCGCGCCGCTCGACCAGGCCGTCCGTGTAGAGGACGGCGGTGGAGCCGGGCGGAAGGTCGATCGTCCCCGAGGTGTGCAGCCAGCCGCCGGTGCCCAGCGGGGGGCCGGTCGGCTCGGCCGCGCGGCGGACCGTGCCGTCCTCGTCGCGGACCAGGATCGGCAGATGGCCGGCGGAGGCGTAGACGAGCCGGCCTTCGTTCGGATCGTGGACGGCATAGACACAGGTGGCGATCTGGCTGGCGTCGATCTCGGCGGCGAGGCCGTCGAGCAACTGGAGCACCTCGTGCGGCGGCAGGTCGAGGCGGGCGTAGGCCCGTACGGCGGTGCGGAGCTGGCCCATGACGGCGGCAGCGCGAACCCCACGGCCCATCACGTCGCCGATGACCAGGGCGGTGCGGCCGGCTCCGAGGGTGATCACGTCGTACCAGTCGCCACCGACCGCGGCGTCCGTGCCGCCCGGCTGATACGTGGCGGCGAAGCGCAGATCGTCGGGCTGCTCCAACTCCTGCGGCAACAACGACCTCTGGAGCGTCACCGCGGTCTCGCGGTGACGGCGCTCGCTGGCCCGCAGCCGTTCGGCCGCCTCGGCGTGGTCGGTGACATCGGCGGCGAAGACGAGCACGCCCTCGGTGTCCTTGTGATCGCCCGACCACTCGGCGGGCAGGCAGGTGACCGTGTACGAGCCGCCGCCCTGGGTCCTGCGGGACTTGACCGTACGCGGCTTGCCGCTGCGCAGGACCTGGTCCATCAGCGGCAGCAGGCCCAGCTCGACGAGCTCGGGGCAGGCCTCGGCGGCGACCGATCCGGCCGGGCGGTGGCCGAAGGCCTGGGCGTAGGCGTCGTTGACGTAGGCGATGCGGTGCTCGGTGCCGTACACGAGCGCGACCAGGGCGGGAAGGCGGCCGAGGATCTCAGGAGCGGAGAAGTCCTCGAGGGCGGGGACATCGGGCAGCGGCTCGAGCTGCTGTCCGTACTCGCCGCGGGCCGCGGGTACGGCGCCTTCGCCTCGCTGGGCCGGGGAGATTCCGTGATCGGTCCCCCGCGCTGCGGCGCGACGCTGCGTACCGGGGAGCCTTGGGCTCCAACGCGTGAAGTTCACTGACTTTCTAGCCTCAATGGGTTTGTCGCCAAGGGTCACTCTGTGCAGGTGTGAGCCCACCTATGGTCACACGTCCAGTGTGGCCGACCGGACTGACAGTCGTCTTTGCCGAGCGCCGTCGGCCGGATCCGGAGCCCCGTCAGCTGCCTCTGGAGCTGCCGGGATCGGATCCGTCCTGCGGCCCCGTGTCCTTTTCCTTCTTCTTCGCGCCGTTGCCGTTGCCCCGCCCGTTGCGCCGGCCGCCTGCGGCCAGTTCGAACTGCGCACGCGGGTGCTCGAGCGAGCCGAGGGAGACGATCTCGCGTTTGAACAGGCCTGCCAGGGTCCATTCGGCGAGTACGCGGGCCTTGCGGTTGAAGGTGGGCACGCGGCTGAGGTGGTAGACCCGGTGCATCAGCCAGGCCGGATAACCCTTGAGCTTTCGGCCGTAGACATGGGCGACACCCTTGTGGAGGCCGAGGGACGCCACCGACCCGACGTACTTGTGGGCGTACTCCTGGAGGGGCTCGCCGCGCAGCGACGCCACGATGTTCTCGGCCAGAACCTTGGTCTGGCGCACGGCGTGCTGGGCGTTGGGCGCGCATTCCGCGCCCGGCTCGTCCGAGGTGATGTCGGGGACCGCCGCCGCGTCCCCCGCCGACCAGGCGTGCTCGACGCCGGCGACGGAGAGCTGGGCGGTACAGGTCAGCCGGCCGCGCTCGTTCAGGGGCAGATCGGTGGCGGCGAGGATCGGCGCGGGCTTGACCCCGGCCGTCCACACCACCGTACGGGTCGGGAAGCGCGAACCGTCACTCAGGACGGCGACACGGTCCTCGCAGGAGTCCAGGCGGGTCTCGAGACGTACGTCGATGTTGCGGGCGCGCAGCTCGCGTACGGCGTACCTGCCCAACTCCTCACCGACCTCGGGCAGGATGTGGTCGGCCGCTTCCACCAGGATCCATTTCAGGTCCTCGGGCTTGAGGTTGTGGTAGTAGCGCGAGGTGTAGCGGGCCATGTCCTCGAGCTCGGCCAGCGCCTCGACGCCCGCGTAACCGCCGCCGACGACGACGAAGGTGAGGGCGGCGTCGCGGATGGCCGGATCGCGCGTGGACGATGCGATGTCCATCTGCTCGATGACGTGGTTGCGCAGGCCGATGGCTTCCTCGACGGTCTTGAAACCGATACCGAAGTCGGCGAGGCCGGGGACCGGCAGGGCACGGGAGATGGATCCGGGTGCGAGGACGAGTTCGTCGTAGGTGAACTCGGTCGCGCCGGTGCCCTCCTCCTCGGTGGCGAGTGTCGCGACGGTCACCGTGCGCTTGGCGTGATCGATTGTCCGGGCCTCGCCGATGACGATCGTGCATCCGTCGAGGTCGCGACGGAGCGGGACCACGACATGACGTGGGGAGATCGAGCCGGCCGCGGCTTCCGGGAGGAACGGCTGATACGTCATGTACGGATCGGGTGTGACCACGACGATCTCCACATCGCCGCGCCCGAGCTCGGGCTTCAGCTTCCGCTGGAGGCGCAGTGCCGTGTACATCCCGACGTAACCGCCGCCGACGACGAGAATGCGCGTGCGCGGCGGGGTGCCGGGGGTCGCGCCCCGGGTGTTTGCAGCCTTCACCTTCCCATGACGCAACGGGCTCAAGCGTTTGTCCACAGCCCCGGCAAATTGTGTGACCGGAAGACGACTGTGGCCCGACCGGGGCACGGTTTCGGACGAAAGGGAAGGTCCGCAGGTCAGACCGGTCGAGAAGGGTGCTGGGAGGGGGCCGAATAGGGAACCTTCCGGCCCTTGCTCCGATCGGGGGGCGCAGTGTGCGGAAGTACCCCCTTCTGAATTGACCCTGGCTCAACTATGTTCGTACTCGGTCGGGGTGCCGGGTCACGGCACGCCCGGCGGACTGGGCGGGGAGGTCTCCGGGGGGAGACAACATGACCGGGGGAACGCTTATGCATATTCAGGATTCGCATTGGCAGGCTGCTGCTGTCTCGTCTGCTGCGGCGGATGCGTCGTCCGCATCGGCCGTGGCCTCGGCCGCGGACAGTAGTGGGAACGGACAGGCGGGATCGGGCGGGGCCAGCCGCTCGACACCGCTGCGGGTGGACGCACAGCGCAATCTCGAGCACGTACTGCGCGCCGCGCGCGAGGTGTTCGGCGAACTGGGCTACGGCGCACCGATGGAGGATGTGGCGCGACGGGCCAGGGTCGGTGTCGGAACGGTGTACCGCCGTTTCCCGAGCAAGGACGTGCTGGTGCGGCGGATAGCCGAGGAGGAGACCTCCCGGCTGACCGAGCAGGCGCGTACGGCGCTGGGGCAGGAGGAGGAGCCGTGGTCGGCGCTTTCCCGCTTCCTGCGCACGTCGGTTGCGTCCGGCGCCGGGCGCCTGCTGCCGCCGCACGTACTGAGGGTCGGCGCGGACGGCGAGGAGCCCGGGGACGCCGCGAGCGGCGGTCTGCGCGAGGCGCATGACGTGCCTCGGGTGCTGCACCAGCGGCACGGTACGCAGCCTGGGCTGCGCGTCGTCGCGCCTCGGTCGGCGCCGGCAGAGGAGCGGGACGACGCCGGTGCCGCGGACCTGCTGGAGGTCGTGGGTCAGCTGGTCGACCGGGCGCGGGCGGCGGGTGAGCTGCGCGGTGATGTGACCGTGGCGGACGTGCTGCTGGTGATAGCCACGGCCGCGCCCTCGCTGCCGGATGCCGCGCAGCAGGAAGCGGCCTCGGCCCGGCTGCTGGAGATTCTTCTGGAGGGTCTGCGCCCGCGGTCGGCCTGAGAACGCCTGACGCCCGCCGCACGAATGCCGGACGACGCCGAACGACACCGTGGCTCGGCGACCATGCGGCCGATGAGCCTTCCCCGAACGAGTGATGGACCGTGCTCGTTTTCGGGGAAGTCTCCCCGGATGGGTGGTTGCCGGACACGGGGGTTCGGTGCATGGCCTCTCTGTGTCACGCTTGCCCGGTGTTCGGGTCCGCGGGTGCTTACAGGAGCTTGTCGCGATGAGCGGTGACGGTCGGGACGAGTCACTCGACGGTGCGAGCAGGGCCACCACCGGGAATCCGTCTCGTCAAGTGCCTGTCCAGGGCGGCCCGGTGGATGCGTCAGGGACCGCCGGCTACCGGTCCGACCCCGCCGAGGAGTACGCCGTACCGCCGCAGCGCGAGGGCGGCCGCAGCGGCGCCGCCCTGCCGCAGTCGCGCGAAATGCCCTGGTCGGACGGCGAGTTGGTCCAGCGCATGCGGGACGGCGACGACAGCGCGTACGAGGAACTGTTCCGCAGGCACGCGCAGGCCGTCCGCAGATACGCGCGCACCTGCTGCCGGGATGCGCACACAGCGGACGACCTGACGGCCGAGGTGTTCGCGCGGACACTGCAGGCGGTGCGCGGTGGCTCCGGGCCCCGGCAGGCGGTCCGGGCGTACCTGCTGACGACGGTGCGGCGCGTGGCCGCGGCGTGGGCGAAGACGGCGAAGCGCGAGCAACTGGTAGACGACTTCGCGGTGTTCGCCGCGGCGGCCGCTGCGAGCACGGACGTGTCGGGCGACGAAACGCTCGATCTGGGCGCGGACGTACGGGCGATGCACGAGGCCGAGCAGTCGCTCGCCCTGCAGGCCTTCCGCTCCCTGCCCGAGCGGTGGCAGGCCGTGCTGTGGCACACGACCGTCGAGGAGGAGTCGCCGAGCGAGGTCGCACCGCTGTTCGGGCTGACCGCCAATGCCACGGCGGTGCTGGCCGGCCGGGCCCGCGAGGGGCTCAGGCAGGCCTACCTCCAGGCCCATGTGTCCACCGCCCTCACCTCGGGTGGCGACTGTGCGCGGTACGCGGACCGGCTGGGCGCGTACGCGCGGGGCGGGTTACGGATGCGGGCGGAGCGTGGGCTGCGCAAGCATCTGGAGGAGTGCGTCAAGTGCCGTCTGGCCGCGGGTGAGCTGGCGCATGTCAACGCCGGGATCCCCGCGCTGCTCCCGGTCGCGGTCATCGGCTGGTTCGCCGCCGGTTACTCGCTCCAGGCCGCGGGGATCGTGGCCGGCGGAGCCGCGGGAGCGGCCGGGGTGGCCGGGGTTGCCACCGCTGCGGGTGGCTCGGCGGCAGGCAGCGCCTCTGGCGGCGCAGCCGCCGGTGGGGCGGTGGCAAAAGGGCTGGGCGCGCCCGCGAAGGCGGGGATCGCGGCGGCCGCAGGCGTTGCCGCGACCGCCGGGCTGGTGTGGGCCATGTCCAGTGAGCCCGAGCAGACGACCAGGCCGGAGGCCAGGCCGGCGGCCATCAGGCCCGTCGAATCGCGGCCGCCGGCGCCGGGCCCGGAACCCGAGCCGCCGGCTTCGTCCGCACCCACCCCGACGCGGCGAGCGGAATCCGCACCGTCGCCTGCGCCCACATCCCCCCGGCAGGCGGCTGCGGTGACGCCCACGTCCGAGGCCCCGGCGCCGCCCGCGCCCAGCCCGACCCCCACCCCGACGCCGTCCCGGCCTCAGCAGCCCGCCCCGGTGCCTCCCGCCCCGCCCACGGCTCCGCCACCTCCGCCGCCTCCCCCTCCGGCGGCCGAGGTCTACCAGGTGAACAGGCTCGAGTACGGCGCGTTCGGCGACCACACCGAGCCGGAGGTGCGCCTTCGCGGGAGCACCTGGCTGTGGCAGCGCTGGGGCATGTCGATCGACGGCAAGCGGTACGGACACGGTGTGACCGTGCACGCCACGTCGTCCGTCACCATCGACCTCAACCGCCGGTGCACCTCCTATGACGCACTCGTCGGGGTCGACGACATGACGCTCGGACCCGGCGCGGTGCGCTTCTCCGTGTACGGGGACGGCGCGCCGCTGTGGCGGTCTGCGGTGATCCGCCGCGGGGACTCCGCCGTGCCGGTGCATGTGCCGCTCTCCGGCCGGAAGACGATCCGCCTCGTCGTCGAACCACGCACGCCGGCCGGATCGGTGGCGCTCGCCGACTGGGCCCAGGCGCAGATCACCTGCCACTAGCCAGGGCGGACCGGACGCGGCAAGCACCGCCCTTCTCCCGCGCGGCGCGCCGAAGTCTCAGGCCTGAAGCGTGGGCCTCTGCGGTACACCACCCGCGACCGCGCGCGAGCGCGGAGCGGCCGTGCCCGTCCAGCAGGTGCCGCGGCGCGAGAGCAGTCTGCGCAGCCACAGCTCGGTGGAGATCAGGTCGGTCAGGCCGTCCAACGGCACGGGTTCGCCCTCCGACGCGGCCCGCAGCGCCTTGCGGACGACCCGCGCCTCCACGAGACCGGCGTCCGCGAGCAAGGGGGCGTCGAAGAGGGCGATCAGATGCGGGAGCGCCGCCCGCAGGCCTGCCCGGGCCGTCGTGGATGAGGCAGCCTGGGTCGGGGCGCCCCACCCCGTCGGCAGATCGTGGATGCCCGTGCCCGCGAGGACCGCCCGCAGCACCGCGGTGCGCGCCCCCGGCTGGACCCGCAGCGACTCGGGCAGGTCCCGGCAGGCCCGTACGACCTGGTTGTCCAGAAAGGGGGCGTGCAGCCGCTGGCTGCGGATCTCTGCGGCCTGTTCCAGGATCCGCTGGTCCGCGGCGTGCCGGGTCAGAGCGGCCCGTGCCCGTGCCTCGCCGGGCCGCTGGACGGACGTCGGCCGGGTCGCCGCCTCCGTCAGACGAACCGATACTTCAGCGAGTGCCTCTCCCGTCAGCCAGCGCGCCGCCGGTCCCGGCCGTGACCAGGTCAGGGCGGCCAGTGAGGCACCCACCGGTCCGCCCGGCGGCCCGCCGCCCGGACGGTTCGCCGCCAGCAGCCGGTCCGCCGCCGTCTCCAGGCCGGTGCGGTACGGCGTACGGGCCAGGCGCCGCGCCGCCCGGTACACCGTGAGCGGTACGAACAGCGACTGCGGCGAAGGTCCTTCGGCGCGGGCGAGCGCCGTGACCGGCCGCAGCAGATGGCGCCGGCGCCGGTCCAGCAGCAGATCGGCCAGGCGCGCCGGGTGCGCGTCGAGCACCTGCCGTGCGCCCGCCCCGGTGAAGTGGTCGGCGCTGCCCGCGGCCAGGCGGCCCCGGTGGCGTTCGGCGACCACCAGGGACGGCGCGGGCTCGTCGGTCAGCGGGCCCGTGTCGAGCCCGGCGTACGGCAGTGTCTCCTCCCCGCCGGCGACCACGACATGGTGCAGTCGCGGGTTCGCGGCGATCGCCCGGGCCCGTTCCAGTTCGGGTTCACGGGCCTCGTGATCGCCGGTGGCGAGGTCGTTGAAGGTGACGGCGAGCAGCCGTTCACCCGCGCCGGTGCCATGGCCGAGCACGGTGCCCGGCACGCCGGGCAGTCCGGCCGCCAGCAGGGCGAGGGTGCTGGAGGCGCTGCCCCCTGACAGGTCCGCACCGATTCCGGGCGCAGGCGCCCCCCGTGCCGCGCGGCGTTCGGCGGGCCCCATGCCGGGTACGGGCCCCGGGTCGGGCGGCAGGGTCTCCGGGGCGTGCCGAGGTGCGGTGAGTCTCGCCCGTACCGCCTCGACGAGCGCGTCCCGCACGCCGTCGATGGCGCGCCCGGCCTCGATCTGCGGCCCGGCGACGGCAAGCGACGCCACCGGCTCGTACCCGGTGATCTCCCGCGAGCCCTCGCGCAGGATCAGCGCATGGCCGGGCGGGATGCGTCTGACCCCGGCGTACGGGGTGGAGTCGCGCAGCGCTTCCGGGGTCTCGGGGCAGGCCAGGAGCGCGGCCAGGTGGCCGATGTCCAGCTGGGCTTCGATGAGGTCGGCGAGCGGCAGGGCCGCGGTGGCGTAGGCCGTGCCGTTCGCCCAGGGGGTGTAGAAGACGGGTCTCGCCCCGGCCAGGTCGCCCACCACGGTGATCCGGCGGCCGACCTGGACGACGGCGGTGTAGCTGCCGGCCCATGCGGTCAGATGGCGCAGCGCGCCGCCACGGGCGGCGAACAGCCCGACCCGCAGCTCCTCGTCGCTGGCGGCGCAGCAGCCGAGGACGGCGAGGCGGGTGACGGCGGGTGCGCTCGTGCCGCCCGGGACGTTGCGCTGGGGCGGGGCGACGGTGACGACCCTGACCTCATCGGGGCGCCAGTCGCCGACCGCCCACAGCGGATCGGGATCGCCCCACAGCAGTTGGGCTCCTACGGGGTGGACCGTTCGGCCTTCGCCGGATGCCCCGACGGCCCCTGCCGTACCGAAGTTCGCGGCGATACTGCTCCACCCCACCAGCCACCGCATCGCCGCCTCCACCACATTCCCGAAGCCGTTCGGGAACATGCTGCCACGAAGGAGGCGCGCAGGAGGGTGTCCGGGTAGCGCGCGCAAAAAGTGAACACGCCCCTGGCAATGGCCGTTTGGTGACGGTCGCCGGCCCCGCCCGGGGACCGCCGAGGGTCTGCACGGGGCCTCGAAGGGCCTTTGGGGACAGACGTCATTCGGCCATTCTGTGTTCGTGCACACGCACCGGTTTCAGCTCAACTCGCAGTCCGGGAGGATCAGTTGAACTCGATTCACCTCCCGGACCGGTCCGCCGCCCGCGGGGATTGAGACGGCGGTGTCCCCCAGCCCACTGGTTTCCAGTCGCAGTGGGCCGACCCACGCAGGACTCATGGAAGCGCTCCCGACACGCCCCGGCCAGAGCGCACGAACGGGCGCACGGCCACACGGCGGGGGCACGGGGGCGTACGCGCCAACCGCCCGTACAGACAACAATCTCGCCATACGGAAGACCGCCTCTTAACGGTCGGGATGTGGCGAACTACGCTGTGTTTACTGCTGTCCTCCGCGGGCGCGCATATTCCGAAGGGCTCGGACGGGTGCTTTTGCAGCCGGGACCGGTCCAAGGGTGCTGTGCAAACCAGGAGGACACAGTACGAATGCCGTGCGCCTCGCGCGACGCGGCGGCCGTCTGTGTGTCGAGGGGTGGCGCATGTCCAGGGAGCAACGCGGGCCGAACGAGAAGCTCGGCACCGTTCTCGCCCTCGCGGGAATCAGCAACGCCGGCCTCGCCCGGCGGGTCAACGACCTCGGTGCGCAGCGCGGTCTGACCCTTCGCTACGACAAGACGTCGGTGGCGCGATGGGTGTCGAAGGGCATGGTGCCTCAGGGCTCCGCGCCCCATCTCATCGCCGCCGCCATCGGCGCGAAACTGGGCCGTCCCGTGCCGCTGCACGAGATCGGCCTCGCCGACGCCGACCCGGCGCCGGAGGTCGGTCTCGCCTTCCCGCGCGATGTGGGCGAGGCGGTGAAATCGGCCACCGAGCTCTACCGCCTCGACCTGGCCGGTCGCCGGGCGGGCGGCGGCGGCATCTGGCAGTCACTGGCCGGATCCTTCGCAGTGAGCGCTTACGCCACACCGGCCTCACGCTGGCTGATAACCCCCGCCGACTCATCCGTCGAGCGCTCGGTGGACACGGCGAGGGGCACCTCTGACACCGCAGGGGCCCCAGGAGCCCCCGGGGCCACGGAGCTGCCGGAGACGGCGGACTCCCCGGTCCGGGTGGGCCACAGCGATGTCGCCAAGCTGCGCGAGGCCGCAGAGGATGCCCGCCGCTGGGACTCCAAGTACGGGGGTGGGGACTGGCGTTCGTCGATGGTGCCGGAGTGCCTCCGGGTTGACGCGGCACCGCTGCTGCTGGGCTCGTACTCGGACGAGGTGGGCCGCGCGCTGTTCGGGGCCACCGCCGAGCTGACCCGGCTGGCCGGGTGGATGGCCTTCGACACCGGGCAGCAGGAGGCCGCGCAGCGGTACTACATCCAGGCACTGCGCCTGGCCCGCGCCGCGGCCGACGTACCGCTGGGCGGCTATGTCCTGGCGTCGATGTCGCTGCAGGCGACCTACCGGGGCTTCGCCGACGAAGGGGTCGACCTCGCCCAGGCAGCGCTGGAGCGCAACCGTGGCCTCGCCACCGCCCGCACCATGAGCTTCTTCCGCCTGGTGGAGGCACGGGCGCACGCCAAGGCGAACGACGCGGCGGCGGCCGGCGCCGCGCTCAAGTCGGCGGAGGGATGGCTGGAGCGCTCGCGCGAGGGCGACACCGACCCGACCTGGCTGGGCTTCTACTCGTACGACCGGTTCGCGGCGGACGCGGCCGAGTGCTACCGGGACCTGAAGGCGCCGCGTGAGGTACGCCGATTCACCGAGCAGGCGCTGTCGCGGCCGACGGAGGAGTTCGTGCGCTCGCACGGCTTACGTCTGGTCGTCTCGGCGGTCGCCGAGCTGGAGTCGGGCAATCTGGACGCGGCATGCGCGGCCGGCACCCGGGCGGTGGAGGTCGCGGGCCGGATCTCCTCGGCGCGTACGACCGAGTACGTACGGGACCTGCTGCACCGCCTCGAGCCGTACGGCGACGAGCCGCGGGTCGTGGAGCTGAGGGAGCGGGCCCGGCCGCTGCTGGTCGCCCCGGCCTAGGCCGTGTCTGCCACATGGCGCCGTCCGCCCGCAGGGCGGGGTGCGCGGCATCCGGTGCATGCAATCGCAAGGGTGGTACCCCCCGGCCGGAGGCCGGGGGAGATCATCCTCGTACCGGACGTACTCGGATGACACCGACAACGCAGCCGGGGGTACCCCCGGGCGAAGCTCCGGGGGAGGGCTGCCGGGCGTCACGCACCAGGCGGGACGTGTCAGACACGGCCAGGCGGCCGCACGGCACTTCGCTCCCCCGGCCCGGCAACGGCACGGGCCTGGTTTAAGCGCATTGTCGGTGGGCCAGTGCACTATCGGGGTGGGAGGTGTGCGGTGACGACGGCATACGACTGTGACGTGCTGGTGATCGGCGGCGGGATCGTCGGTCTGTCGGTGGCGTACGCCCTCACGCGCGCGGCTCCCGGAACCACGGTGACGGTGCTGGAGAAGGAGTGGGGCCCGGCACGGCACCAGACCGGGCGGAACAGCGGAGTGATCCACAGCGGGATCTACTACCGCCCCGGCTCGCTGAAGGCACGGTTCGCGGTGCGCGGTGCGGCCGAGATGGTGAAGTTCTGCGCGGAGTACGGCATCGACCACGAGGTCACCGGGAAGCTGATCGTCGCCACCGGCCGCGACGAGCTGCCGCGGCTGCACGCCCTGGTCCAGCGCGGCCGTGAGAACGGCATTCCGGTGCGCGAGCTGGGCCCGGCCCAGATCAGCGAGTACGAGCCCCATGTGCGGGGCCTTGCCGCCATCCATGTCGGTACGACCGGGGTGTGCGACTTCGGCGCAGTGGCGGCGCAACTCGCGACCGCCTCGGGCGCGGATGTGCGGTACGGCCAAGAGGTCACCGCTGTCGACCGGCGCCCCTGGGGCGTCGCCGTGCGCACCGCGTCCGGGGCGGTGGTGCGGGCGCGGGTGCTGGTCAACTGCGCGGGGCTGCACTGCGACCGGGTGGCTCGGCTGGCGGGCGACGACCCAGGGATGCGGATCGTCCCCTTCCGGGGCGAGTACTACGAGCTGGCCCGCCCGGATCTCGTACGCGGCCTGGTCTACCCGGTGCCGGACCCGGCCTTCCCCTTCCTCGGCGTGCATCTGACCCGTGGCATCGACGGCGGCGTCCATGTCGGCCCGAACGCGGTCCCGGCGCTGGCCCGCGAGGGCTACAGCTGGGCGCAGCTGCGTCCCCGGGATCTCGCCGGCACGCTCGTCTGGCCCGGCTCGTGGCGCATCGCGCGCCGCCACTGGCGCTACGGCGCGGGCGAGCTGCACCGCTCCTTGTCCAAGCGGGCCTTCACCGAGGCGGTGCGCCGGCTGCTGCCCCCTGTGACGGAGTCCGATCTGCGGCCGGCCCCGTCGGGGGTGCGGGCCCAGGCAGTGCTGCGGGACGGGACGCTGGCGGACGACTTCCTGATCCGCGAGGCACCACGCACGGTCCATGTGCTGAACGCGCCGTCGCCTGCGGCGACGGCTTCCCTGCCGATCGGCCGCGAGGTGGCCCGCCGGGCCCTGACCGCGCTGGCGGCGGACCGTCCGGCCCGGGCGGCACGGTAGAGGCGGGGCGACAGAGGCGGGGCGACAGGGCAGGATCCGGGCGGGCGAGCCGGGCAGGCCCCAGCCCCAGCGCCTCTGCCCCGGACGCACGGACCCGAGCCGTACCGGAGGGCTCGTAGAATCGACGGCACTGTGTCTGAGCTTCGAAACCCCACCCCCGACGCCCACCGGCCGCCCTTCATACGTGCCAAGGGCGAGCCCCGTTTCCCCGGCGGGCCCGCAGCCGATCCCGCCGGTTCGCACCACGAGCGCCGTATCCGCAGCTTCCAGCCGCGGCGGAGCCGGGTGACCACGGGACAGGGCGATGCGCTGCAGCGGCTGTGGCCGGTGTGGGGCCTCGACATCGACGGGCACGGTGTGCTCGATCTCGAGGAGATGTTCGGCGGGCTGCCCGTCGTCCTGGAGATCGGGTTCGGGATGGGCGAAGCCACCGCGCAGATGGCCGCCGACGACCCGGAGACCGGGATTCTCGCCGCCGACGTCCACACCCCGGGCCAGGGCAACCTCCTCGGTCTCGCGGAGCGGAACGGGCTGTCCAACATCCGGGTGGCCAACGGTGACGCGATCATCCTCCTGCGCGAGATGCTCCCGCCCCGCTCGCTCGACGGCCTGCGGGTCTACTTCCCGGATCCCTGGCCCAAGAAGCGGCACCACAAGCGCCGGCTGATCCAGCCCGAGTTCCTCACCCTCGCCGCCCAGCGACTCAGGCCCGGCGCGCTGCTGCACTGCGCGACCGACTGGGAGCCGTACGCGGAACAGATGCTCGAGGTCCTCTCGGCGCACCCGGAGTTCGAGAACACCCAGGAGGACGGCGGCTACGCCCCGCGGCCGGCCTTCCGCCCGCTGACCCGCTTCGAGGGACAGGGGCTCGACAAGGGGCACAAGGTCCACGACCTGCTGTTCCGCCGCGTACTGCCCACCGGTTGACCCTCTGCTGCCACGGCCTGTGGCAAACACCATCGCCAGGTGTCGGTGGCCCTCGTTAGGGTCGACGGATGTCCCAGCCGTCCGCGCAGCACGCGCCGCCGCCGCCGAACACCCCGACGGGGCCGTCGCATCCGGCAGTGCCCGCCTGCGAACAGCGGCAGATGGACCATCTGCTCACCGCCGTGCCGCAGCGCGGGCGTCCGCGCTACCGGCCGCGCGCGGCCCGCGTGTGGCGGAGCAAGGCGGTCCGCGCGGGTGTGCTGATCACGCTGCTGGCCCTGTGCGGACTGGTGATCCTCGCGCTGGTACGGGAACAGACCGGCACCCACGGGTTCCTGGTCGGGCTCGGACTCGCCACCCTGCCCGTCCCGCTGCTCATGACGGCCTTCCGCTGGCTGGACCGGGTCGAACCGGGCCCCTGGCGCAATCTCCTCTTCGCGTTCTCGTGGGGCGCCTGCGCCGCCGCGCTGATCGCGATCATCGCCAACACCTTCGCGACCCGCTGGATCGCCACGGCCACCGCCGATCCGGCATCGGCGGACACGCTCGGCGCGACCGTGATCGCGCCGGTCGTCGAGGAGAGCGCCAAAGCCGCCGCGATCCTGCTGATCTTCCTCTTCCGCCGCCGTGACTTCACAGGGATCGTCGACGGCGTGGTGGTGGCCGGCTTCACCGCGACCGGTTTCGCCTTCACCGAGAACATCCTCTATCTCGGGAACGCCTTCGGCGAGGACCAGGAGATCGGCACCTCGGGACTGGCGTCCGTGACCGCCGCGACCTTCTTCGTACGCATCGTGCTGTCGCCGTTCGCGCACCCCCTCTTCACGGTGCTGACCGGCATCGGCTTCGGGATGGCCGCGCTCGCCGCCCGGCGCCGCCGGATCCGCCGCATCGCGCTGCCGCTGCTGGGTCTCGTCCTCGCGATGGGCGTGCACGCCCTGTGGAACGGCTCCGTCTCGCTGTTCGGCCCGTGGGGCTTCTACGCGGTGTACGGGGCGTTCATGGTGCCCGCGTTCGGGCTGCTGACCTGGCTGACGATATGGACCAGGCAGCGCGAGCTGCGCACGATATCCCTGCAGTTGCCCGCGTACGCCGCGGCCGGCTGGCTGCTGCCCGCCGAGCCGCCCGCACTGTCGTCCATGCGGGCGCGCACGATGGCCCGCGACTTCGCCCGGCGGACCTACGGCCCGGCCGCGGGGCATGCTGTCTCGGAGTACGAGGCGTTCGCGACCTCGCTCGCGTTTCTGCGCCACCGGGCCCACCGCGGCGCGATGGGCCCGGACTTCGCGGAGCGCGAGCAGGAGCTGCTCCACCATCTGTGGCAGCGCAGGGAGGTGGCCGGTCCCTCGCTCAGCTATGCGGCGCAGGCCACCGGACGGGTGCGGGTGCCACCTCCGTACCGCAACTACGGCGGGCCCAACCCCTACCGGATCTGACGAAGGGCGGGACCGGCAGCCCGGAGGTCGGGGGACACCGCGACCGCCGGGGTACGCGGTGCCCGCCACCGGTGCGCGGGCAGCCGGAAGCCGCCCGGCCCCGTACTCACCACGGGGGTGAGGGGGCGGGCGATCCGGACGGAAAAGCGGTGAATCGGCCGGTGTGGGGACCGTCAGACGGTGAGGCCCTTGTCCCGCAGCCACGCCATCGGGTCGAGACCCGAGCCGCCCGCGGTGTGCACCTCGAGGTGCAGGTGAGGCCCGGTGACATTGCCGGTCGCGCCGACGCGGCCGATCGTCTCGCCGGTGGTCACCTTCTGGCCCGCGGTGGCGGTCATCGAGGAGAGGTGGGCGTACCAGACCTCGGTGCCGTCCTCGAGCTCGAGGACGATGCGGTAGCCGTACGAACCGGACCAGCCGGCCGATGTGACGGTGCCGCCGTGCACCGCCTTGACCGGCGTGCCCGTCGGGGCCGCGAAGTCCAGGCCGGTGTGCTGGCCGGAGGACCACATGGAGCCGGACTCGCCGTAGGTGGAGGTGATCGTGTACGAGGAGGTGGGCAGCGAGTAGCTCGCGGCGAGCTTGGCGAGGCGCTCGGCCTCCGCCTTGGCCGCGGCGGCCTCCTCGGCCTTGCGCTTCTCCTCCGCGGCCTTGGCCTCTGCCGCGGTCTGCTGCTTCTCGGCCAGGGCAGCCGCCTGCTCGGCGGCGGCCTTCTCGGCTGCGGCCTTCGCCTCGGCGTCCACCTCGGCCTGCTGCTGCTCGGCCTGCTGCAGGATCCGGGCGCGCAGCGCCTCGCCCGCGTCGGCCGTCCGCTGGGAGCCCGCCGCGTCGCCGTCGGCGACGGCGGTCGTCACGCCGCCGAGCGTCGTGGTGTTGTCGTTCCCCGAGTCCGAGTCGTCGGACATGAGGGAGCCGACGCCCGGCAGGGACTTGGCGTCGGGGAGTTTGTCCGTGATCGCGTCGGGAAGCGATATCGAGACCGCCGGCTTGTCCTGCGCGGTGGCCATGCCACCCGCGCCGACTGCGGCGATCACACCGACGCCGAGCACCGTGGAGCTACGGGCGAGACCGCCGCGCTGCTTGACGACCCGGTGCCGGCCGCGCACCGGACGGACGGAGTCCGCGGTGGGGTTCCATTCCTCCCACTCCCGCTCCCCGGCATCGTCACCGAAGGGACTCGTTACGAAGGGGGCCTCGGGGGCAGGCATGTTGGACGCCACGAAGGCGCACTCCTTTCCTTCCTTCTCGCCTACCGGGTTAGCTGACGGGTTCGGAGCAGGAAGGTCTCCTACAGGCACTTCGGCCGCGTACAGCACGGCAAAAGACGCCCGATTCACCCCAATTGGTGGTTCCCCGGTTCCCTTGCGGGATTCGGCGCGTGCGCACGGTGCCGTCTCTTGCGACGGTTGTGACGACCGCGCTGCGTTATCGAACGTTAATAGACACGGGGGCCGGATTCCAAGCTGTTCCGACTGATCATTAACGGCTTTGGCCAGGACTTATCTGGACACAACCGTCCGGAATCGGGCGACTTGATCGCCACTCAGGACACTCCCTGTTCTGACGGTTCGTCAAATGTTATGCGGAGTGGTGTCCTTCGATCACACAGCGTGGCGCCGGGGTCGCTACTCCTCCTCTGCGGCCGTCACGGGCACCCTCGCGCCCGGCTCCGGCCGTCTCTCCGCGGGCCGGGCGACCGCCAGCAGCGCCATGTCGTCGTTCGCCCCACCGCCGGTGTGCCGTCGTACGTCGGCGACCACCGCGTCGAGCAGTTCCTCGGGCCCGGCGAACAGCCGGCCGCGCAGCCGCGCCCGGGGGTCGTAGAACACCCCGTCGGCATCGCGCGCCTCGGACAGCCCGTCGGTGTAGAACAGCAGCGTGGACCCGGCGGGCACCCGATACTCCTCCGCCCGGTCCGGCCACCTCCCCAAGTCCCCCATTCCCAGGGGAAGCGACGCCTCGGACGGCACCAGGCTGTCCACCTTCCCGTCGCCGTGCAGCACCAGCGGATCCGGATGGCCGCGGTTCACCAGCCGCACCAGGCCGCCCTCGCGCGGGATCTCACCCAGTACGGCTGTGGTGAAGCTCTCGACGGCGTCCAGGCCCTCCCGCAGGGGGGTCTCGCGTGCCAGTGCCCGCTCCAGCCGCAGGGCCACGCCCTCCAGCGAGCCCTCCTGCTCGGCCGCCTCGCCGAAGGCCCCGACGATGACGGCCACGACCGCCACCGCGCCCATCCCCTTGCCGCGTACGTCCCCGACGATCAGCCGCACACCGTGCGGCGTCTCCTGCACGGCGAACAGATCGCCGCCGATGAACGCGTCCGCCTGGGCGGCCTCGTACC
The DNA here is from genome assembly GCF_040613775.1 of Streptomyces sp. NPDC006208. Classification (NCBI taxonomy): domain Bacteria; kingdom Bacillati; phylum Actinomycetota; class Actinomycetes; order Kitasatosporales; family Streptomycetaceae; genus Streptomyces; species Streptomyces sp. NPDC006208. The sequence continues at coordinate 19,783 of NZ_JBEXSW010000006.1, forward strand.
GAGCAGCCACCTGCAGTCCGCCGATCCGCCCCGCCGGTTCCGGCAGCACGGCCCGCTGCGCCGCCTCCGCGATCCCCCGCGCGGAGGCGAGCCGCTCGCCACTGCGCCGGACGACCGTGTTGATCAGCAGGGCGAGCGCCGAGACGGTGACCACGGTGCTCACCTCGGTGTACGACGTGATCTCCCCGATGGACTGGTTGTAGAAGTGCAGGCCGGTCACACCCATGACCGCCGCGATCCCGGTCAGCAATGTCATGAACCAGCTGAAGAGCGGTGCGGCGATCAGCGGAGCCGCCGCGAACATCGGGACCGCGGTGAACTGGGGCGGAGTCAGCAGATCGAAGACCACCCCACCGACGATCATCAGCGGGGGCAGCACTCGGACGAGGCTCTGAGCGCTCCAGATCCTGCCCTGCTCTCGCCCCAATGCCGTTCTCCTGCCCGGTCCTCCTCCGGGCGCGGACGGTACCGCGCCCCCTCAAGGCTCCCGGCTGCCGGGCCGAACAGCGACCCGCCGTCCTCCGACCGGGCGAAGGGGCCGGCTCTCCGGCACACGACAAAGGCCCGGTTCCCGATCTTTTCGATCGGGAACCGGGCCACTGCCTGCTAGTAGCGGGGACAGGATTTGAACCTGCGACCTCTGGGTTATGAGCCCAGCGAGCTACCGAGCTGCTCCACCCCGCGTCGGTGAACACAACCTTACGCCATCCGGAGCACGGTCCCGACCAATTTTCCGGCCGACGGCCATATTCCCCGTTTTTCCTGTCACATCGCCCCTGCCCTCGTCCGTCAGTTCTTTGAGGCTTCCGCCCGGGCGGAAGCCTCATCCGCGGCTGCCGAGGACCGGTGAGCCGGCCGCTGCAGGAGCACGGGATCCCAATAGAACCAAACCGAACATAGTTCTTGACTAGGGAGAAATAAGGAGGAAAATTCTGCATACACCGGACAACCGGATGGAGCCGCACCCGCCTCCTGGAGACGTCCAGAAGCCTGCGTGACCCTAGTCTCGGCTCTGGCCAGGCCCCCGGCAGATCCTGTCGGCGACAAGAGTCCTCAGCGACGACTGAGACTCGCGGAACCGATGAGGACCGCCGGGGACTGTCGTGTCCGGGTTCAGGTCTGCGCCTTCTCCTTCTGCTGACCGAGCCACAGGTCGGGACCGAAGACCTCGTAGTGGATCGCCCGCGCGGGTACACCCCGCAGCAGCAGATCGCGGCGCACCGCGCGCATGAACGGCAGCGGGCCGCACAGGTAGGCGGTCAGCCCCTCGGGCAGATCCAGCACTCCGACGTCCGCCTGCCCGGTCGCGGCCTCACCGGCCGGATCACCGGCCTCCTCGTACCAAAGGTGCAGCTTCGCGTTCGGGTGCGCCTCGACGAGCCGGCACAACTCGTCACGGTGCGCGTGCTCGGCGGGGCTCCGGTCGGCATGGACCACGACCACAGAGCGCGTCGATCCGACGGCGGTCAGGTGATCGAGCACGGACAGCATCGGTGTGCTGCCGATGCCGGCGGAGACCAGCAGCAGCGGACCGTCGCCCTCGCGCAGCACGAGGTCGCCGAACGGGACGGACACGGTCAACTCATCGCCCACCCTTGCGTGTTCGTGGAGCCACGACGAAACCTCGCCCTCGGGACCGCGCGCACCCCGCACGCGCTTGACGGTGATGCGCCACTGCGGGCAACCGGGCGCCGCGGAGAGGCTGTACTGGCGGATCTGCCGTGCGCCGTCGGGGAGTTGCACCTGGACGCTGACGTACTGCCCCGGCCGGAAGGGCGCGACGGGGTGTCCGTCGGTGCGCCGCAGACGGAAGGAGACCACTTCGGGGGTCTCCTCGTGCCGTTCGACGATCTCCATCTGCCGCCAGACGTCGCCTTCGGCGGTCCCGGCCTCCTGGTAGAGGCGGGCTTCGGCGGCGATCAGCGCATTGGCCATCAGCCAGTAGACCTCGTCCCAGGCGGCGGCGACCCCGGGGGTGACGGCGTCACCGAGCACGTCGGCGATCGCGGCGAAGAGATGCTGGTGGACCAGCTTGTACTGGTCGGAGGTGACACCGAGCGAGGCGTGCTTGTTGGCGATGCGGGCGAGCATCGCGTCCGGCCGTTCACCGGGGTGCTCCAGCAGCATGCCGGCGAAGGCGGCGACGGAACCGGCCAGGGCCTGCCGCTGCTCCCCGTTGGCCTGGTTGCCGCGGTTGAACAGGTCCCGCAGCAGCTCGGGCCGGTCCTCGAAGAGCTTCCGGTAGAAGAGCTCGGCGATGTCGCCGATGGCGGCACCGACGGCAGGCAGGGTGGCGCGGACGATCGGCACGGACTGCTCGGAGAGCACAGCGACTCCTAATTGGTATTTAATCTTCGTATTTTTGGCCGCGGCCGACCCCGGAACGAGGACGGATTTCACTCGATGCGGCGCCCGGTCAGACCCACCAGCACCGGCCCGGTCGGCGAGGCCACCAGGTCGGCCACGGTCAGTGGATCGAGGGTGGCGTAGAAGGCCTCCTGCGCGTCGCGCAGCGCCCGCCGCAGCCGGCACGCCCCGCGCAGCGGGCAGGGCGTGTCACCCTCGCAGGTGACAACCTCCCCCTCCCCCTCGAGCTCCCGGACCAGCCGGCCGACCGAGGTCTCACGCCCCGGTCCGGTCAGCGCAAGCCCACCGCCGCGCCCCCGCCGCGCCTCGACGACCCCGAGGTGCTGCAGCCGGGCGATGGCCTTGGCCATGTGCGCGTAGGGCACGTTCATGGCCTCCGCCACCTCGCGGGTGGTCAGCGACCCGCCGTGCTCGGCAACGGCGAGACGCATCACGGCGCGGAGGCCCAGATCGGTGAACTTGGTCAGTCGCACACCATGAAGCTATCAAATTGGCATTCAGCATGCGCATTAGGGGGTGGCCTGATGCAGGGCTCCGCCGTCGCGTCCGTGGTAGCACCTCGGAAGATCATGGTGGGGATCGTCAGGCCGAGGGGCCGGGCGGCCTTCAGCGGGTGTGCAGCCGGTCGCCGGGCCCCGGGAGGAGGGGTGGGTCATAGCCGTCGTCGTCCTTGGGGTCGCCTGCATGGAGGCCAGGGCGGAGCTGGTCGGGCAGGAGGAGGACGCGGGCCGTGTCGGACAGGTCCGGATCGGTGACGGGGCCGATCCAGGAGTCGCCGTCCTCCAGCCGCGAGTCGCCGGGCCTGTCGTCCACGGCGATGGTGCTGCACAGCAGCACGACGTCCGCCGAGTCCACCGCGCAGACCGCGAGTTCCACCGAAGTGACCGGCAGGGGCCGCGCCTTGGTCGTGCGGTAGGCGAAGTGCACCGCGTCTCCGCCCTCGGGAACCTGCGGGTGCGGTCGCACCTCCCACTCGGTGATCTTGGCGGTCAGGGGGTACGTCTCGTCGCCGCGCACCGCGGTGATCTCGACCGCCGCGGGACCGGGTTCGCTCTCCGCTTCGTCTCTCGTGCCGACGCAGCCGGCAAGGGCGGCAGCCGCACAAGCGGCCACCGCCGCCCGCGCCGCCGCATCGACACGGCATCGGGTCCGCCGCCTCATTCCGCTCCGTTCACCGTCCGCCGTCCGTCCGCCGTCGCCCGCTCCCGGGGGATCAGGACAGGGCCGACGGGTCAGGCCGCCGGCGGCCCCATGCCCGTCTCGGGGCCGGGGGCCGGCCCCGGTGCTCAACCGCTCGTTCCCACCTCGTTGTTCGGCGCCCCGTCACCGACCGGCGGCAGATCGCCGCGCTCGACCGGCTGCCCGTCGTCGCCCTGCCCGGGAGGAAGTACGGCGTCGAGTTCCGCGTCGTCGGCGGCGTGCGCGGCCTCGGCCGCCTTGCGCAGGGTGGCACGATCCACGCTCCCGGTGTCGGCGTTGACCCGCACCAGCCGCCCGTCCACCTCGGTCACGTACTCGTGTTCCGAGCCGCTCCTGCGGTACCACCTCTTGCCGTCCTCCACGCACTCGACGGCGCCGCCGGTCGCAGCGCTGCCGACACCGAGCGGGGCCTTCGGGCAGCTTGCCGCGTCCATGGAGCCCCGATCGACACCCAGGCGTATCTGCACACCCGTGCCCTGCTCCACATACGTCGCCGAGAACCCGTCGGCGCCGAGGACGCCCACGGACTGCTTGGCCACCTCATAGCCCGACACCTCGGTGACGTAGACGTTCTCGATCGCCACTTGGGCGGCACGCGCACGTGCCTCCAGCTCGGACCGGTCCGCTCCAGAGCCGGCGGATCCGCTACCAGAGGTTCCCGATGCGGCGGTTCCCGTCCCGGCGGCTTCCGTTCCGGCGGTTTCCGTTCCGCAGGCGACCAGGGCAAGGGCAAGGGGTGCCACGGCCGTCACGGGCAACAGGAGGCGCGGCAGGCGCGCGAGAGACTTCATGCGGTCATGGTGCCGCACAGGTGTTCCCCGTTCCGGGAAGGGATGTCCCGTTCGTTGTCCTCGAACGACACCGTGACCGGCCGAGCAATCGGCCGGATCGGCCCCGAGAACAAGGTCAGCCCCAGGCCGGAACGGATCTGACCTGGGGCTGAGCGGTAGGCCGTGTGGGACTCGAACCCACAACCAACGGATTAAAAGTCCGCTGCTCTGCCAATTGAGCTAACGGCCCTCGACACAACACCCCTGAGCATAGCCGGAGAGATCCCCGGAGCCGATCGGGTATCCCTTCCCCGTCATGTCCCTGGGCCCGAAGCCCTCCCAAGTGGGCACCTTCGCGGTTCGTCCCGGCAGGTGAGAAGCGGCAGGGCCCGCACAACACCGAGGTGTCGTACGGGCCCTGCCGCTCAGTCAGCCACTGCCGGCGAACCGGTCAGCCGTTGCGCTTCCAGCGCGGCTTGTCGTCCCGGCGGCCGAACGAGCCGGAGCTCGAACCGGCGCCACCGCGGTGGTCGTCGCGGCGGCCGTACGGGCGGTCGCCGCCACCGGCGCGGAAGCCGGACGACGGGCGGTCGTCACGGCGGTCGCGGTTGAACGGACGGTCGCTGCCACGGTGGCCGGACGGACGGTCGTCACGACGGAAGCCGGACGACGGGCGGTCGTCACGACGCTCGAAGGGACGCCCACCACGGTCGTCACGGTTGAAGCCGCCACGGTCGTTGTCACGGCGCTCGTCACGGCGGAACCCGCCACGGTCGTCACGACGCTCGAAGGGACGGCCACCACGGTCGTCACGACGCTCGAAGGAACGCCCACCACGGTCGTCACGGTTGAAGCCGCCACGGTCGTTGTCACGGCGCTCGTCACGGCGGAACCCGCCACGGTCGTCACGACGCTCGAAGGGACGGCCACCACGGTCGTCACGACGCTCGAAGGAACGCCCACCACGGTCGTTGTCACGGCGCTCGAAGCCACGGTCACGGTCACGGTTGAAGCCACCGCGGTCGCCGTCCCGGCGCTCCCGGCGCTCGAAGTTGCCACGGTCGTCCCGGCGGTCGTACGAAGGACGCTCGTCACGAGACTCGCGCACCTCGCGGGCGGCGGGCTGCTCCGGCACGGAGACCTCCGCGGCGACCTCGGCCACAGCGGCCTCCGCCACCTCGGCGACCGCCGCCTCCGGGTCCTCGCCCCGCTCGCGCGCGGCGCGGGCCACCAGACGGTCGGCCTCCTCGCGCAGCTCGGCGGCGCGGCGCTGCGCCCGCTCCAGCTCCTTGGTGAGCTGGGCGGCCTCGCGCTCGGCCTGCTTGGCCGCGTTGTTCGCGGAGTCGGCCTGGACCTCGGTCAGCGAACGGGCGCCGGTGATCTCGGCGACCTCCGGCTCGAACGCGCCGGCGCCGCCGACGATGTGGCGCGAGGCGTCGACGCCCGCGTCCTCCATGAGGCGGAAGATCTGGCGGCGCTGGTGCGGCAGCGAGAGGGAGACGACGACACCGGACTTGCCGGCTCGGGCCGTACGGCCCGAACGGTGCAGGTAGTCCTTGTGGTCACCGGCCGGGTCCACGTTCAGGACCAGGTCGATGCCGTCGACGTGGATACCGCGGGCGGCGACGTCGGTCGCGACGAGCGCGTTGACGTAACCGTCCTTGAAGTCGGCCAGCGTGCGGGTGCGGGCGCCCTGGGTCATGCCGCCGTGCAGCGCGTCGGCCTTCACGCCGGAGTCACGCAGCTGCTCCGCGATGCGGTCGGCGCCCAGCTGGGTGCGCACGAAGATGATGGTGCGGCCCTTGCGGGCGGCGATGGCGGCCGTGACCGGCGCCTTGTCCTTCGGCTTCACGACGAGCACGTGGTGCGTCATGGTCGTGACGTTGCCCTGCGCGCTGTCGACCTCGTGGGTGACGGGGTTCGTCAGGTAGCGCTTGACCAGCGTGCTGATCTCGTTCTCCATGGTGGCGGAGAAGAGCATCCGCTGACCGCCGCCGGGGATCTGGTCGAGCAGCTCGGTGACCTCGGGCAGGAAGCCCAGGTCGGACATCTGGTCGGCCTCGTCGAGGACGGCGACCTGGACGTTCTCGAGGGAGCAGGCGCCGCGGTTGATGATGTCCCGCAGACGGCCCGGGGTGGCGACGAGGACGTCGACGCCACGCTCCAGGGCGTAGATCTGGTTGCCCATGGACGTACCGCCGCAGACGACCTTCATCTTCAGGCCGAGCACGTCGCCGTACGGCTGGAGCGCGTCCGCGACCTGCATCGCGAGCTCACGCGTCGGAGTGAGGATGATCGCGCGGGGCTTCTTCTTCTCGGTGTGCCCGCCGGCCAGCGTGGCCAGGGTCGGCAGACCGAAGGAGAGGGTCTTGCCGGAGCCGGTGCGGCCGCGGCCGAGGATGTCCTTGCCGGCCAAGGCGTCCGGAATGGTCGCGGCCTGGATCGGGAAGGGCGTGGTCACGCCGTTCTGGGCGAGCTTGCGGACGACACCCTCGGGGAGGCCGAGGTCCGCGAAGGTGACCTCGGGAGCAGCGTCGGTGACAGCCTCTACGGCTTCGACCGTCTCGGTGACGATCTCCGCGTTCTCGGGCATGACGGCGTGATCAGTACTGAAATTGGACATGCGAAATGCGAAACCTTCCGGAGTCTCGGCACGCGCCCAAACTCCGTGAATTCGCAATTCGACCGCCTCAATGCGGTCAGCCACGGCTAGGGAGTAACGCGCCACGCGGCGCTCTTCTGTGTCGGCGCCGGGCAATGGGATCAAACGATCTACCACCATACGCACTCCCCCCGGGTCAAGGCAAACCCGATCGGAGTGAGCCCCGTTACACCGGTCCCATCTGCGGCGATGCCACCGGCTGCGTCTGCATGCCCGGCACCTGCACCACCCGCATCGCCCCGGCATGCACCTCGGGCGCGGACGAGGCGGACGGCTGATCGGTCGGGTCGCCCGGCGGTGGGCTGGGACTCGCCGGGGGCTCGGGCGGCGCATCGGACGGCGGAACAGGCGGCTCCGGTACGGACGGGGAGCTGCCGTCCCGCGTCTGCGTCGGCTTCGCCGGGGCTTGCGGCCGCGGCCCGCCTGCCGAGGGCTTGGGCGTGACGCTCGCGGACCCGCTCGGGCTGGGCGAGGTCTTCTTGTCGTCCTTGCCGTCCCCGTCCGAGTCCCTCATGCCCCCGCGGACCTGCTGTCCGCCCGGCAGCCCGCCCGGGCCGTCCGGCTGCGCGCCGGCACCCGGCCGCTCGGCCGACGTGCTCGGGGCAGGCTTCCTGCCCTCCTCGTCGCTCACGCTCATGCAGCCGGCCGAGGCCAGGACGGCCAGCACGGCGGCGGTCCGGACGGCCGATCGGCCACATGCTGACAACTGGCGCACGGGGGTACCTCCGAGGCAGAAGACACAAGTCTCCCTGCCCAACTCCCGGCACCCCGCCAGGGACACGCCCGAAATCCCGCCCCCACCGCGCGGCGGGACGGTCCGCCTCGGACGCCGGCGCCTGACCTGCCGGGTCACCCGTTCAGGGCACGTCCCCACACTTCGCCGGCGATGACCGCCCCGAAACCGACGAGCAGCGAGCCGCCCGCATTCGCCACCGCCAGGAACGTCCGTCCGGACCCGGCCAGCCGCAGAGTCTCGTACGAGAACGTGGAGTACGTCGTCAGCGCCCCGCACAGCCCGGTCCCCCACAGCGCGTACACCCCCGACGACACCGACGCGCCGGCCAGCACCCCGAGCACCAGACTCCCCGACACATTGACCACGAACGTCCCCCACGGGAACACCGACGCGTGGCGCGCCTGCACCGCACGGTCCGTCAGATAGCGCAGTGGGGCGCCGATCGCGGCCCCCGCGATCACCAGCAGCCAGCTCACCTCAGCGCAGCCCTCGTTCCCGCGGCCGCCAGCCACACGGCGAGCAGCGCTCCCCCGACCGTCCCTCCGGCGTAGGCGAGCGCGAGGCCGGCCCGCCCGTGCTCCAGGAGCGTCGAGAAATCGAGGGCGTACGTCGAGAACGTCGTGAACCCTCCGAGCACACCGACCCCGAGGAACGGCCGCACCAGCGGGTGGGCCCACCTGCCGCCGCGCTCGGTGACCAGCACCATGAGCACGCCGATCAGCGCACATCCCAGCACGTTGACCCCGAGCACCGTCCACGGGAACGAGCCGTCCGGCACCGGCCACAGCAGCTGGGCCCCGTACCGCGCCGAGGCTCCTGCCGCGCCGCCGGCCGAGATCGCTGCGAGCACCGGCCACTTGTGCGCCCCGGCGGTCTCCGTGCGCTGCGCCGCCACATGCAGATCGACATCCGGATCGACCGCATCCGCGGCCTCCGCAGCGCCGGCCGCCTCAGAACTCACCCGTAACCCAGTGCGTGCAGGCGCTCGTCGTCGATCCCGAAGTGATGGGCGATCTCGTGCACGACAGTGATCTCGGTCTCCGCGACAACGTCCTCGCGGGTCTCGCACATCCGCAGCGTCGGCCCCCGGTAGATGGTGATCCGGTCCGGCAGCACCCCCGCGTACCACTCACCGCGGTCCGTCAGCGGAGTCCCTTCGTAGAGCCCGAGCAGCTCGGGGTCGTCGACGGCCGGCTCGTCCTCCACGAACACCGCGACGTTGTCCATCAGCCGCGTCAGCTCCGGCGGGATCCTGTCGAGGGCCTCGGCGACCAGTTCCTCGAACTCCTCGCGCGTCATCTCCAGCACGTGGCCATTGTCACGTACGCCGTGCGGCCGGTCGCCCCGGCATGGCCGCCTGCCCGACTGGGCATACGGGACCAATGGCACGCGAAGCCCCGGAAACGCCCCTCATGCTCCGTCCGATCCGCGCCGTGCTCACCCGTCTGCGGCCCGCCCGCGCCGCGGACGCCGCCGCCCCCCTCGCGCATCCCCCGCACCCCTGGGCGCGGGGCTTCGGACTGGTCGCGGTCGTCCTGCTCGGCGCCTGGCTCGGACTGCTCGTCGTCGGCAACGTCCGTACCCCCGTGGGGCCGATGGACACGACGATGACCCTGCGCCCGTCCCTGTCCGGCGGCACGAAGATCAACGTCTCGCCGCTGGGTGCCCTGGAACTCGACTCGCACGTCGCCCCCATCCGGCTCGACGTCGACGTCGACCGGCTCGACCCGGTCCGCTCCCAGGTGTTCGTCGAACGCCCCGAGCTCCTGTCAGGCCTCCAGGACGAGGTCACCCACGACGTACGCGAAGGAACCACCGAACTCGCCGGGCGCTCCTGCGTGGCCGTCGTCTCCGGCGCGACCGCCCTCGGCCTCGCCGTCTACCGCCGCCCGCGCCGCGCCCTGGCGGCCGGCGGGCTCGCGCTCACCCTCCTCGCGGCGTCCGGCATCAGCGCGTACGTCACCTGGAACCCGAAGTCCGTACTGGAACCGAAGTTCTCCGGCCTGCTCGCCGGCGCCCCCTCGGTCGTCGGAAACGCCCGCTCCATCGTCACCGAATTCGATGTCTACCAGCAGGAGTTGGCCCGCCTGGTCACCAACGTCACCAAGCTGTACGAGGCGACCTCGACACTGCCCACCTATCAGCCGGACCCCGGCACTCTGCGGGTGCTGCACGTCTCCGACATCCACCTCAACCCGGCGGCCTGGCACATCATCGGCTCGCTCGTGAAGCAGTACCGCATCGACGTGATCATCGACTCCGGCGACACCATGGACCACGGGTCCTCCGCCGAGAACGGCTTCCTCGACCCGATCCCGGGGCTCGGCGCGCCCTACGTCTGGGTCCGCGGCAACCATGACTCCCGCACCACCCAGGACTATCTGGAAGACCTCGACAACGTGCATGTCCTCGACGAGGGCAAGGCCGTCACGGTCGCGGGACTGCGCATCGCCGGCAGCGGCGACCCGCAGTTCACCCCGGACCGCTCCGTCGTCGCCGCGGGCGACCCGGCCGAGCGGATGACGGGCATCCGCCTCGCCTCCGCCCTGCGCGACCAGGGAAGCGCCGGCACCCCCGTGGACATCGCGGTCGCCCACAACCCGGTCGCGGCCCGCAAGACCGACGGCACGGTCCCCCTCGTTCTGGCAGGTCACATCCACCAGACCCGGACGGAGCTGATGAAGTACGGCACCCGTCTCAAGATCGAGGGCTCGACGGGCGGCGGCGGTCTGCGTGCGGTCCAGAACGAGCAACCGGAGAAGATCCGCGCGTCGGTGCTCTACCTGGACCGTTCGACACGTCGGCTGCAGGCGTGGGACGAGATCAAGCTGGGCGGTCTCGGTCTGACGACGGCCGAGGTCAGCCGTCATGTGGCGGAGGAGAACCGGCAGGAACCCTCGCCCTCGCCGAGCATGCCGACCCCCTCGCCGACAGCGTCTTTCCGGGGGGTGGCGCCCGGCCCTCCAAAAGCGTTTTGGCGATAGCTCCCCGCATCCCATATGCTTCTCACGTCCCCGACGCGCTGCAAAGCGCCCAGGTGGGCCCTTAGCCCTCATCGTCTAGTGGCCCAGGACGCCGCCCTTTCAAGGCGGTAGCACGGGTTCGAATCCCGTTGGGGGCACGCTTTACCGTGTGCGAGACTTGGTCTCGCACATTGCTTGGTCCTGTGGAGCAGTTTGGAGTGCTCGCCACCCTGTCAAGGTGGAGGCCGCGGGTTCAAATCCCGTCAGGACCGCTGAAGCTCGTCAGAGCTTCGTGGCTGGGTAGCTCAGTTGGTACGAGCGATCGCCTGAAAAGCGATAGGTCGCCGGTTCGACCCCGGCCCCAGCCACCACCGAAGGCCCCGATCCCCTGGATCGGGGCCTTCGCCGTTTTCCGGCGGACATCCCAGGGGCCCGGTCGCAAGGACCGGGCCCGGCCCTGGTTCCCTACGGCTGCTCCCGTCGCGCCTCGCGGCGCCCCCGTACTCCCAGGAAGACGGCCACCACTGCCCCCAGTGCCACCACCAGAACCAGCAGCGCCCAGTCCGGGACCGAGCGCCCGACGGCCGCGGCCCATTGCTCCGCGGCGAACGAGTCGTCGGCCGAGAGCAGGCCCGGCAGGGCCGTCGTGCCGTCGAAGGCCAGGAAGAGTGTGCCGAGAAGGACGAAGAACAGGCCCGACGCCAGCGTCGTCGTATGCGCCCGGATCCGGCCCAGTCGCACCTCGCGCCCCCGCAGCCAGCCGCGGCTGCCCAGGTCGAAGCGGTCCCACAGCAGGGCCAGCACGAACAGCGGCACCGCCATGCCCAGGGCATAGACGGCGAGCAGCAGACCCCCGTAGACGGGGCTGCCGCTCACCGCCGCCACGGTCAGCACGCCGCCGAGGATCGGGCCCGCGCAGAAGCCCGCGAGGCCGTAGACCAGGCCCAGGGCGTACACGGACAGGGCAGTGGTCGGGCGGATCCGGCCGGACACCGCGGCGATCCGGCGCGACGCGAAGCCCATCTGGAGGATCTGCGCCACGCCGAGTGCGACGATCAGCCAGCCGCCGGCCGGGACCAGCAGGTCACGGTGACCGTAGAACAGCCGTCCGGCGAACGACCCGGCCGCCCCCAGCGGGACCAGGGTGGTGGCCAGGCCCGCGTAGAAGATCCCGGTCCGGGCCAGGAGTCGGCCCGTCGAGTCGATGGAGTACGCGAAGAACGCCGGGAGCAGCAGAGCGCTGCACGGGCTGATCAGGGCGAGCAGGCCGCCGAGGAACGCCGCCAGATAGCCGATGTCACTCACCGCTCAGCCTTCGCGGCCGCTTTGCTCGCCGCCTTCTTCGCCGCTTCGACGGCCTCGGTGAACGTCTCCAGCGGCTGCGCCCCGGCGATCGGCTGCCCGTTGACCAGGAAAGTCGGTGTGGAGGCCGCGCCGAATTCATAACCCTCGGCCTGGTCCTCGGTCACCGCCTTCCGTGCCGCGGCGCTGTCCCTCTCACGGTCGAAGCGGTCGAGGTCCTTGACGCCCGCGGCGCGCGCCAGAGCCGTCAGCCGGTCCTCGCCGAAGCCTTTCTCCTTCGCCCCGTCCGCGAACGCCGCGGCGTGGAACTGCCAGAAGCGCCCCTGCCGCCCGGCGGCCCAGGCCGCGCGCGCCGCCGCTTCCGACTCCTCGCCGAAGATCGGGAAGTTGCGCCATTCGATGCGCAGAGTGCCGTCCTCGACGTACTTCTTCATCAGTTCGGGCTCGGTGTCACGGGCGAACGTGCCGCAGTAGCCGCACTGGAAGTCCGCGTACTCGATCATCACGACCGGTGCATCCGCGCGGCCGGCGGCGAGCGGGTCACGGGCGTCGCGGCGGGCGAGTTTCTCGAGCTTCGGATCCGCGCCGGTCCGCGGGTCCGCCGAAGCCTCGGCCACGGACGCAGGCCCGGAGAACGGCGTATCCGGCTTGGTCGCGGTGTACGAGGCGTAGCCGAGCAGCAGCGCGGCCGCGGCGACGCCCGCCCCTATCGCGATCGGCGTGCGGGACGAGGAGGTGGACGACGACGAAGGCATGGGTGCGGTGCTCCTGAGCAAGGGCCATGAAAGAGATCGCGAGGGTGCGGGCACACTGCTGCGGGCCCGGGCGGACGGCCTACACGCGCAACACGGACAGATCCGCCGGAGAGGGCGGAGTGACCGGCACCGGACCGGATACGGCCCAGGCAGGCACCTGCTCCCGGGGCGCGTCGGCGGGCGCTGCCGTCGAGGGGGCCGGGAGAGCGGCCACGAGCGCCGGCAGGCCCGGCAGCGGTGCCGCAGCCACCGGAATCCGGTGCGGTAGGTCGCGGCCGAGCAGCATGGACGTGCGTTCCCTTCGCGGGGAGGTGATCGGATCTGATCCATACTGCACCAGCTTGCGGACGAAATGGGTTCGCCAGTGCTTTCCACGGGGTGCGATCCTGGACCCCGTATGTCTACTTCCTTCGCCGACCTCCAGACCCTGCTGGCCGGGGCGTCGCTGCGCGACGCCCACCGGCTCGGCCGCCGTCTCGAGGGCGCCCGCCGCATCCGTAAGCCCGACGCGCGGCAGGCCGTGCTGGACGAGATCGCCGCCGAGGCCGAGAAGTGCGCTGCCCGCACCGCGCAGCGGAGCGCGCGGGTGCCCGGGATCTCGTACCCCGAGCAGCTGCCGGTCAGCCAGCGGAAGGACGAGATCGCCGAGGCGATACGGGACCACCAGGTCGTGATCGTCGCGGGCGAGACCGGGTCGGGAAAGACGACCCAGATCCCCAAGATCTGCCTGGAGCTCGGGCGCGGCGTACGGGGCATGATCGGCCATACGCAGCCGAGGCGGATCGCCGCCCGTACCGTCGCCGAACGGGTCGCCGAGGAGCTGCACACCCCGCTCGGCGAGGCGGTCGGCTGGAAGGTCCGCTTCACCGACCAGGTCGGCGGCGACACCTTCGTCAAGCTGATGACGGACGGCATCCTGCTCGCCGAGATCCAGACGGACCGCGAGCTGCGCGCGTACGACACGATCATCATCGACGAGGCCCATGAGCGGTCCCTGAACATCGACTTCCTGCTCGGCTATCTCGCGCAGCTGCTGCCCCGGCGTCCCGACCTCAAGGTCGTGATCACGTCCGCGACGATCGATCCCGAGCGCTTCTCCCGCCACTTCGGCGACGCGCCCATCGTCGAGGTCAGCGGCCGTACGTATCCCGTCGAGGTGCGCTACCGCCCCCTCCTGGAAGAGGGCTCCGAGGCTGTTGACGACCAAGAGGGCGACCGCGACCAGATCACCGCGATCTGCGATGCCGTCGAGGAACTGCAGGGCGAGGGCAAGGGCGACATCCTCGTCTTCCTCTCCGGCGAGCGCGAGATCCGCGACACCGCGGACGCGCTCAACAAGAAGCAGTACCGCTTCACGGAGGTCCTTCCCCTCTACGCCCGCCTGTCGCACGCCGAGCAGCACCGCGTCTTCCAGCCGCACGTCGGCCGCCGGATCGTGCTCGCCACGAACGTCGCCGAGACGTCCCTGACCGTCCCCGGCATCAAGTACGTGATCGATCCGGGCACCGCCCGGATCTCGCGCTACAGCCACCGCACCAAGGTCCAGCGCCTGCCCATCGAGCCGATCAGCCAGGCCAGCGCCAACCAGCGCAAGGGCCGCTGCGGCCGTACGTCCGACGGCATCTGCATCCGCCTCTACTCCGAGGACGACTTCAACGCCCGCCCCGAGTTCACGGACGCAGAGATCCTCCGCACGAACCTGGCGTCCGTCATCCTGCAGATGACCGCGGCGGGCCTCGGCGGCATCGAGAAGTTCCCCTTCATCGACCCGCCGGACCACCGCAACATCCGCGACGGAGTCCAGCTCCTGCAGGAACTGGGCGCGTTCGACCCCGCCCAGAAGGACCCGCGCAAGCAGCTCACGCAGCTCGGCCGCAAGCTCTCCCAGCTGCCGGTGGACCCGCGACTGGCCCGCATGGTCATCGAGGCGGACAAGAACGGCTGTGTCCGCGAGGTCATGGTGATCGCGGCCGCGCTGTCCATCCAGGACCCGCGCGAACGCCCCTCCGACAAGCAGGCGCAGGCCGACCAGCAGCACGCCCGCTTCAAGGACGAGACCAGCGACTTCCTTGCCTTCCTCAACCTCTGGCGCTATGTGCGCGAGCAGCAGAAGGAGCGCGGCTCGTCCAGCTTCCGCCGCATGTGCAAGCAGGAGTACCTGAACTTCCTGCGCATCCGCGAATGGCAGGACATCTACGCGCAGCTGCGTACGGTCGCCAAGCAGATGGGCATCCACCTCAACGAGGACGACGCGCCCGAGCAGCACGTCCACATCTCGCTGCTCGCCGGCCTCCTCTCCCACGTCGGGATGAAGGACATCAAGGAGGGCGCGAAGAACGAGTACCTGGGCGCCCGCAACGCGAAGTTCGCCGTCTTCCCCGGCTCGGCGCTGTTCAAGAAGCCGCCCCGCTTCGTCATGTCGGCCGAGCTCGTCGAGACGTCCCGCCTCTGGGCCCGGGTCAACGCCAGGATCGAGCCCGAGTGGATCGAGCCGCTCGCCGGGCACCTGCTCAAGCGCACGTACAGCGAGCCGCACTGGGAGAAGGACCAGGCGGCGGTGATGGCCTACGAGAAGGTCACGCTGTACGGCGTGCCGATCATCGCCCAGCGCAAGGTGAACTACGGCCGGATCGACCCGGAGACGAGCCGCGAGCTGTTCATCCGCAACGCGCTCGTCGAGGGCGACTGGCGCACGCACCACAAGTTCTTCGCGGACAACCGCAAACTCCTCACCGAGGTCGAGGAGTTGGAGCACCGCGCCCGCCGTCGCGACATCCTCGTGGACGACGAGACGCTCTTCGACTTCTACGACCAGCGGGTGCCCGAACATGTCGTGTCCGGCGCCCACTTCGACTCCTGGTGGAAGCACAAGCGCCGTGAGCAGCCCGAACTGCTCGACTTCGAGCGCGAGATGCTCATCAACGAGAAGGCCGGGTCGGTCACCAAGGACGACTATCCGGACTCGTGGCGGCAGGGCCCGCTGAAGTTCCGGGTGACGTACCAGTTCGAGCCGGGCGCGGACGCAGACGGCGTCACCGTGCACATCCCGCTCCAGGTGCTGAACCAGGTGACGGACGAGGGCTTCGACTGGCAGATTCCGGGCCTGCGCGAGGACGTGGTCATCGAGCTGATCCGCTCCCTGCCGAAGCCGATCCGCCGCCATTACGTACCGGCGCCGAACTACGCGAAGGCGTTCCTGGAGCGGGCGTCGTCCCCGGAGGGGCGCAGTCAGGCACAGCCTCCGCAGGAGCCCCTTCCCGCGACACTGGCGCGCGAGCTGCAGGGCATGGTGGGCGTGCCGGTCACGGCCGGCGACTTCGACCTGTCCAAGGTGCCCGACCATCTCAAGATCACGTTCAGGATCGTCGACGAGCGCCGCAGGAATCTCGCCGAGGACAAGAACCTCGAGGCGCTGAAGCTCCAGCTGAAGCCCAAGGCGCGCCAGGCCCTGTCCAAGGCCGCGGCGGCCGCCGCATCCGGTCCCTCGGGGCAGTCCCTGGAGCGCTCGGGCCTCACGGACTGGACGGTCGGCACGCTGACGAAGGTCTTCGAGACTCGCCGGGCGGGCCAGCCGGTCAAGGCGTACCCGGCCCTGGTCGACCAGGGCGAGTCCGTGGCCGTACGGCTCTTCGACACCGAGGCCGAGCAGACGCAGGCCATGTGGCAGGGCACGCGTCGGCTGATCATGCTCAACATTCCGGTGAACCCCGCGAAGTTCGCCTCGGACAAGCTGACCAACCAGCAGAAACTGGCGCTCTCCCGTAATCCGCACGGCTCCATCCAGGCGCTGTTCGAGGACTGCGCCACGGCGGCGGCGGACCGGCTGATCGCGGACCACGGCGGGCCGGTCTGGGACGAGGAGTCCTTCCGGAAGCTGTACGACAAGGTCCGTGCCGACCTTGTCGACCTGACCGTGCGCACCATCGACCGGGTCCAGCAGATCCTGGCGGCCTGGCAGGCCTGTGAGCGCCGTCTCAAGGCCACGAACAGCCTGGTCCTGGTCAACAACGTCCAGGACGTACGCGAGCAGCTGGCGGCCCTCATGCCGGCCGGCTTCGTCACGCGTACGGGCCTGCGCCGTCTGCCGGACCTGATGCGCTACCTGGTCGCCGTGGACCGCCGCCTGCAGCAGATGCCGACGGCCGTGCAGCGGGACACCACGCGTATGGAGAAGGTCCACGAGATGCAGGACGAGTACGCGTGGCTGCTGGAGCAGATGCCGCAGGGACGCCCTGTGCCGCAGGAGGTCCTGGACATCCGCTGGATGATCGAGGAGCTGCGCGTGAGCTACTTCGCCCACGCGCTGGGCACCGCGCACCCCGTCTCCGACAAGCGGATCGTGAAGGCGATCGACGCGGCGGCACCGTAAAACGAGCGTCACCACGTATGAGTTCGACCAGACCCGCTGACCTGCTGTACAGTCTCTCTCGCAGCCAACGCAGAGTCCGGCTGCGAAACCTGGTCCTGTGGAGCAGTTTGGAGTGCTCGCCACCCTGTCAAGGTGGAGGCCGCGGGTTCAAATCCCGTCAGGACCGCACTGGGTACGAAGGCCCGCGTCATCACGACGCGGGCCTTCGTCGTTCCCGTGTTCCAAGGCCGCGCCCCGGCCGTCTTGACGGCGTCACCTGCCACCGGTACCCAGTCACTAGAGGACGGCACACACCCGGAGGTGACGTGCATGGCGGCGTCCACGGCAAGGCGGTACGAAACCCGAGCGCTGTTGCGCGCCCATCTGGCTGCCGCGTCCGGCTATCGCCATCTGACGCGCAGTTGTCCCATCTGCCATCGGCTCATGCGCCTGGCTCTGGAGCGGCCCGATCAGCAGCCGGCCACCGATGACGAGAGCCCCGCGGAGGAGTGACCAACACCCGTTCGGACGCCGCTTTTTCCGGGCCGCACCCAGCTTTGGCAAGAGTCGGACACTGTGACGGGAGTCACTGAAGGGGTTTTCGAAACGGGTCAACTTACCCCCTCCCTACAACGGGCCAATTTAATATGTGCCATTGCACCGCCTGTCGAGTGCGCCCCACCAGCCCCTCGAATCCCACCCGCACCCCCGCCGGCGGCCGGTCGGGCACCGCTTTCCCCCCGTCCCGGGGCACAAAAAAATCGCGCTGGACCCGGCGGAGTCCAGCGCGATCAAAGACGAAGGCCTGTTGGGGCAGACACGCGCCTATGGAGCTATTAGGTGGGCTTGTCCGGGATGGGGGTCCCGGAAATGCCCGATCAGCGGGGTGTTCAGGCCTCGCTGCGCTGCTGCGGGATACCCGCGAGCAGTGCGCGGACCTCAGCCTCGCGGTACCGGCGATGTCCACCGAGCGTGCGGATGGACGTGAGCTTGCCTGCCTTGGCCCAGCGCGTGACGGTCTTCGGGTCCACGCGGAACATCGTGGCAACCTCAGCCGGGGTCAGCAGCGGCTCGGCATCAGGGGTGCGAGCGGTCATGAGCGGCCTCCTCGGGAGAACCGAAGCTTCTCGGTTCATTCCTCTAAATTCTGCACCTTGACCCGCGTTGCCCGATATGGCGGACGCGGGTCGAGTCGGTTATAGGACGAACGGCTTGTCCTCGGCACTACAACTACACCATCTGTCCAGCCACGTCGGCCAAACCGATGGAATTGCCCTCTCAGGTGCTCATCAGTGGCGGAAGCCCGATGGACCGTGTCATAACGGACAGTCACCCCACAGTGACGATCAGTTATAGAGCGATCAGGAGTCCGCAGGACCCCCCATAGAGTGCAATGCTGAGTATTCCGCCCTTAGTTGGACAGAGGGAGCCTTCCCCGGACTCCTTGTCCTATTTTGACACGAGGGTGGGCGATGGGCGCAAGGGCGCGGTTAGTGCCGTCCGTCACGCTTGGACCCATAGGCCCGGATCGGGACCTACGTCCCCGCGCGAGGAAGCTGTGACGCGGCGCACACCCCGTCAGTCCGCTCTTCAGTTCGCGAACTGACGGTCCCTGACGGACCGCCAGCGATCAGTCAGCCGCCCGTACGCGGCCGACGCGCCCTCACTGTCACCGGCCCGCAGGGCCGCGATGCCGTCCGCCACGTCCGCCGCCGAGCGGTCGCCGGCAAGCTGCTCCCCCGGCAGGGCATGAACCAGCCCGCCGTAGTCCAGCTCCACCAGCGAGCGCGGATGGAACTCCTCCAGCCACCGCCCCACATCCACCAGGGCCTCGGTCAGCGGCCCCTCGTCGATCGTCTCCCGCAGCGTCTTCAGCGCCCGGGCCATCCGCCGGCGGGCCTCCACCATCGGGGTGCGGTAGCGCAGCACCGGGGCCTCCTGGACCGCCTCGTACTCACGCTCCTCGTCGGCGAAGAGCACGAACCAGCCCACCGGCACCTGCCACACCGCCGTGCGGATCCAGGGCCGGGCGTCAGGGTTCTCCTCGCGCCACTGCTCGTAGTCCGCGGCCGCCTGGCCGCGGACCACCGGCGGCAAGGCCGCGTCCAGCAGCATGGCGGGCAGCCGGCGGGTCAGCTCCTCGAGCGCCAGCCAGCCGCGCAGCCTGGTCCGCCACGGGCAGACGCACAGCACCCCGTCCACCCGGGTCACGAACGCGTCTCCGCTCTCGTGGACGGGCACCGGAACCGGCGGGGTGGGCAGCAAGTCGGCGAGCGAGCGGCGCAGTTCGTCCTGGGCGGTGGGGGTGGCGTCCCGGCGGGCGTAGCGTGCCCAGTGGGTGCGTTCGGGCTCGGGAAACGCCGCGAGCGGCTCATAGATCCGCAGATAGGCCGCGTAAGGGACAAGAACCGAGGACAGCGCTGGCATCCCGCAAATCCTTCCACGGCCGTACTCCGGGAGAGGGTGATCCTCGGCACTGCGTCGGATCTACGCACGCGTAGGACTTACTCTCTTGCCCAACTGGGCTTCCTTGGATTTTCCCCTGCCACAAGCGATGGGGACACCCCAGGGAAGACCTCTGTCCGCCGCTTCGTACTTGGGAGTCACCACCGTGACCGATGTGACCGACGGCGTCCTGCACACCCTGTTCCGATCGGACCAGGGCGGCCACGAGCAAGTCGTGCTGTGCCAGGACCGCGCCAGTGGCCTGAAGGCCGTCATCGCCCTCCACTCGACCGCCCTGGGCCCCGCCCTCGGCGGCACCCGCTTCTACCCGTACGCGTCCGAGGAAGAGGCCGTCTCCGACGCGCTGAACCTCTCCCGGGGCATGTCGTACAAGAACGCTCTGGCCGGACTCGACCACGGCGGCGGCAAGGCCGTGATCATCGGTGACCCCGAGCGGATCAAGACCGAGGAGCTGCTGCTGGCCTACGGCCGTTTCGTGGACTCTCTCGGCGGCCGCTACGTGACCGCCTGCGACGTGGGCACCTACGTCGCCGACATGGACGTCGTGGCCCGTGAGACCCGCTGGGCGACCGGCCGCTCCCCCGAGAACGGGGGCGCGGGCGACTCGTCCGTGCTCACCGCGTACGGCGTCTTCCAGGGCATGCGGGCCTCGGCCCAGCACCTGTGGGGCAGCCCCACGCTTCAGGGCCGCAAGGTCGGCATCGCGGGTGTCGGCAAGGTCGGCCACCACCTGGTCGAGCACCTGCTGGACGACGGCGCCGAGGTCGTGATCACCGACGTGCGCGAGGAGTCCGTGCGCCGGATCCGTGACAAGCACCCGCAGGTCACGGCCGTCGCGGACACCGCCACCCTGATCCGTACCGAGGGCCTGGACGTCTACGCGCCGTGCGCACTGGGGGGCGCCCTCAACGATGCGACCGTCCCCGTCCTCACGGCGGCGGTGGTGTGCGGCGCGGCCAACAACCAGCTCGCGCACCCGGGCGTGGAGAAGGACATCGCGGACCGCGGAATCCTCTACGCCCCCGACTACGTGGTGAACGCCGGCGGCGTGATCCAGGTGGCCGACGAGCTGCACGGGTTCGACTTCGACCGGTGCAAGGCGAAGGCGGCCAAGATCTTCGACACCACGCTGGCGATATTCGCACGCGCAAAGGAAGACGGCATTCCGCCGGCCGCCGCGGCCGACCGGATCGCCGAGCAGCGCATGGCGGAGGCAGGCAGGCGCTGACCTGCGCAGGGGCCGGCCCGCCGCCCGGGGGAGACAAGACTCACCACCGGTCGGCGGGTCGGCCGCCAGGAAGAGGTTAAAATCGCAGTTGACCAGCGAGGAAAGGGCTCCTCGAGGGTTCTGCGAAGTGGCACGTGATGCGGGCGGCGTACCGTATGGCCGCGGAAGCAGGTACCGTTGAAGCCCTACGGACCGAGCTCTTCACGGAGAGCCCGTTCCGAATCATGAACGCGTGTCAAGACTCTGGGGCCGTCGAGCCCCGTCACCGAGGGGGTCGAGCCATGGGGCGCGGCCGGGCCAAGGCCAAGCAGACAAAGGTCGCCCGCCAGCTGAAGTACAACAGCGGCGGGACTGACCTGTCGCGTCTGGCCAACGAGCTGGGCGCTTCGACTTCGAGTCCGATCTCGAGCCAGCCGCCGAATGGCGAGCCGTTCGAGGACGACGACGAGGAAGACGACCCGTACGCGCGGTACGCCGACCTGTACAACGACGACGAGGACGAGGACGACGAGTCCGGTCCGTCGTCACAGCGTCGCGGCGCTTGACGTAGTCACCACTGACCCGGTCCGGGGCCCTGCCCCGGACCGGGTTCTGTGCTGTCAGTTTGCGTAGTCGCCAACGAGCTCGGCGCCCGTCGTGCGGTCACCGCGCTCACTGATCTCACCGGCGACCCACGCGTCCACGCCACGGTCGGCGAGCGTGGCCAGCGCCACGTCCACGGACCCCTCGGGGACCACGGCGATCATGCCCACGCCCATGTTCAGGGTCTTCTCCAGCTCGAGACGTTCGACCTGGCCGGCCGTGCCGACGAGATCGAACACCGCGCCCGGGGTCCAGGTGCCACGGTCGACCACGGCGTGCAGCGAGTCCGGGACGACCCGGGCCAGGTTGTTGGCGAGCCCGCCACCGGTGATGTGGCTGAACGCATGGACCTCGGTGGTGCGGGTGAGCGCCAGGCAGTCCAGCGAGTAGATCTTGGTGGGTTCCAGCAGCTCCTCGCCCAGCGTGCGGCCGAATTCCTCGACCTGCGCGTCCAGGCTCATGCCGGCGCGGTCGAACAGCACATGCCGGACCAGCGAGTACCCGTTGGAGTGAAGGCCGGACGACGCCATCGCGATGACCGCGTCACCCGAACGGATACGATCCGGGCCCAGCAGCCGGTCCGCCTCCACCGCGCCCGTGCCCGCGCCGGCGACATCGAAGTCGTCCGGGCCCAGCAGACCGGGGTGCTCGGCGGTCTCCCCGCCGACCAGGGAGCAGCCGGCCAGCACACAGCCTTCGGCGATGCCCTTGACGATGGCGGCGACACGCTCGGGATGCAGTTTGCCGACGCAGATGTAGTCGGTCATGAACAGCGGCTCGGCGCCGCAGACGACGATGTCGTCCATGACCATGGCGACCAGGTCGTGGCCGATGCTGTCGTACACGCCCATCTGGCGGGCGATGTCGACCTTCGTGCCGACGCCGTCGGTGGCGGAGGCGAGCAGCGGGCGCTCGAAGCGCTTGAGGGCCGAGGCGTCGAAGAGGCCCGCGAAACCGCCGAGGCCGCCGAGGACCTCGGGGCGCTGCGTCTTCTTCACCCATTCCTTCATGAGCTCGACGGCGCGGTCACCCGCTTCGATGTCGACGCCCGCGGCTGCGTAGCTGGCGCCGGTGCCCGCGTGCGGAGCACGCTCGGAAGATTCAGCAGACATGCTGGAGAACTTTCGTGTCGTACTGCAGGGGTTTACGGACGACGGAGCGCGTCGGCGGCGTCCGCGCCGCCCGCCAGCTCGGTCTCCAGAAGCTGCTTGCCGAGCAGCTCGGGGTCCGGCAGCTCCATCGGGTACTCACCGTCGAAGCAGGCGCGGCACAGGTTCGGCTTGGCGATGGTGGTCGCCTCGATCATGCCGTCGATGGAGATGTACGAGAGGGAGTCGGCGCCCAGCGAGGTACCGATCTCCTCGATCGTCATGCCGTTGGCGATCAGCTCTGCCCGGGTCGCGAAGTCGATGCCGAAGAAGCAGGGCCACTTCACCGGCGGGGACGAGATCCGGATGTGGACCTCGGCGGCGCCGGCCTCGCGGAGCATCTTGACCAGGGCGCGCTGGGTGTTGCCGCGGACGATCGAGTCGTCCACGACGACCAGACGCTTGCCCCGGATGACTTCCTTGAGGGGGTTCAGCTTCAGGCGGATGCCCAGCTGGCGGATGGTCTGGGACGGCTGGATGAAGGTACGGCCCACGTAGGCGTTCTTCACCAGGCCGGAGCCGTACGGGATGCCGCTGGCCTCTGCGTAGCCGATGGCCGCGGGAGTGCCGGACTCCGGCGTCGCTATCACCAGGTCGGCCTCGACAGGGGCTTCCTTGGCGAGCCTGCGGCCCATCTCCACACGGGAGAGATACACATTCCGGCCGGCGATGTCGGTGTCGGGACGGGCGAGATAGACGTACTCGAACACACACCCCTTGGGCTTCGCTTCCGCGAAGCGGGAGCTGCGGATGCCGTTCTCGTCGATGGCGATGAGCTCGCCGAGCTCGATCTCCCGGACAAAGCTGGCGCCACAGATGTCAAGGGCGGCGGACTCGCTCGCCACGACCCAGCCGCGCTCGAGACGGCCCAGCACCAGCGGGCGGATGCCCTGCGGGTCACGTGCCGCGTACAGGGTGCCCTCGTCCATGAAGACGAGCGAGAACGCGCCCCGGACCTCGGGCAGGACCTTGGCGGCGGCTTCCTCGATGGTGAGGGGCTTGCCGTCGTCGTCGACCTGGCCCGCGAGCAGCGCCGTGACGAGATCCGTGTCGTTGGTCGCTGCGACCTGGGTGGCGCGGCCGTTCTCCTTGGGGAGCTCGGCGACCATCTTGGCGAGCTGGGCCGTGTTGACCAGGTTGCCGTTGTGGCCGAGCGCGATGGAGCCGTGGGCGGTGGCCCGGAAGGTCGGCTGCGCGTTCTCCCACACGGAGGCGCCCGTGGTCGAGTAGCGGGCGTGACCGACCGCGATATGACCTTGGAGGGAGCCGAGAGAGGTTTCGTCGAAGACCTGGGAAACCAGTCCCATGTCCTTGAAGACGAGGATCTGGGAGCCGTTGCTCACCGCGATACCCGCGGATTCCTGGCCTCGATGTTGGAGGGCGTAGAGCCCGAAGTAAGTGAGCTTCGCGACCTCTTCACCCGGAGCCCAGACACCGAAGACGCCGCAAGCGTCCTGGGGGCCCTTCTCACCGGGGAGCAGGTCGTGGTTGAGTCGTCCGTCACCACGTGGCACGGCACCGAGTGTAGGCGAGATCGACCACCGGTCCGAATTGGGGAGGTGGACGGCACCGCTCGGAGCTTCACACAAAAGCCGCAGAATGAAGCCTTTAGAGGGACCTACCGGCTGGTACCCCAGGTGCCGGGGCGTGCCGCACATCACTGTGCGGAGGGCCGGCCGACGGGTCCGGCGGTCCGATCGGGCGTCCGGTCAGCATGCAGTCACGCGTCCGGTCAGCCGGACTTCCCGGCCGGCGCGGCGGTGGTGGCCGTGGCGGCCAGGCCCTTGCCGTCGGCCGCGGTCAGTGAGAGGGAGCGATGACTCAGGTCGTACGTCACCTTCCCGCTCAGCACCTCCATCAGCTCACGCTCGACCGTCATCTCCGGCCCGGGGCAGAGCTTGCGAGTGGCGGCGATCTTGCCGAACGTGATCGTGTCCCCGGAGATCTCCGCGGTGCTGCTGAAGCGGTTGCAGCCGAGGCTGCCGCCCACGGTGCCGTCCTTGGCGAAGGTCAGATGCGCCTTGTTCTCAGTGCCGGCGGGCAGGGACCGGGCGGTGTCGCCGGACAGCAGGGAGGTCACGGACCACTTGGTGCCCACCAGCGCGGCCGGCTTCTCTTCGGTCAGCGCGATCGCGTCGCCCTTCTCGGTGGTGAGGGTGAGCCCGCCGTCGGCGAGCTTCGCCTCGAGCTTGCCGGAGAGGGCGGCGCTCAGGGCCTCCTCGAAGCTCTGGATCTTCTTCCCGCAGCTCATCTCGGTCATCTCGGCCGGGCCCACGGTGATCGTGTCGCCGTCGATCTTCACGTCGGCACCGAAGTGGTTGCAGCCGTAGTTGCCCTGGGCGCGGCCCTTGTCGGTGATCTCGACATGCGCCCCGGCGGGCGCCGCGGTCTTCCTGCCGTCGACGGTGACGCTCTCGACGGACCAGTGCACGCCCGTGACGGGCAGATCGGTCGTGACCGTGCCGCTTCCGCTGCCGTCGCCGGAGTCCGTCTGGGTGCCGCAGGCGGCGAGCGCGAAGAGGGCCAGGATGGTGGCGGGGATGCTCAGCTGACTACGCATACAGCTGGGACGGGGCGGGTGCGGCGGCGGTTCCCCCCGGCCCGCTGCCGCACCGGGCCTCACCGGGCCCTCAGCCCAGGATCGGCAGCAGCCCCCCGAGATCGGCCCGCTCACCGCTCGCGCTGACCTGCGCCGCGTCGACCGCCTCCCGCCATCCCGTACGTCCGGTGGCCAGGCGGATCCAGGTCAGCGGATCCGTCTCGACGACATTGGGCGGGGTGCCCCGGGTGTGCCTGGGCCCTTCGATGCACTGGACCACCGCGAACGGCGGGATCCGCACCTCCGTGGACGCCCCCGGTGCCTTGACCGCGAGGGCGTCCGCCAGCAGGCGCGTGCAGGCCGCGAGCGCCTTGCGGTCGTACGGGATCTCCAGCCCGGTCGCCGCGTTCAGGTCGTCGGTGTGGACGATCAGCTCCACGGTCCGGGTGACCAGGAAGTCCCCGAGCCGCATGCCCCCGAACCGCATGGGCACGAGCCGGTCGGCGGGAACGGCCGGCAGCAGTTCCCCGATCCGTGCGGCGACGCGGGCAAAGAGCTCGGCGGGCTCCTGGTCCGCCGCGAAGGCCCGGGTGTCCTCGTCGACCTGTCCGGCGGCGGTGACCGTCGCGAACGGCCAGTCCAGCAGGGCGACGTCGGCCCTCTCGGGCTCCGGCAGCGTGACGTAGCGGGCGACCAGGCCGGACGTCATGGCGATGTGCGCACTCAGCTCGCGCACGGTCCAGTCCCCGAGGCGCGTGGGCAGCGCCAACTGCTCGGGGGTGAGCGACTCCACCGCCTGCCGGACATGCCCGAACTGGGCGAGCACGGCGGCGCGGATCGTGTCGTGGTCGTAGCTGCGGAGGCGTTTCCTGGCCGGGGGCATACGGGCGACAGTAGGGGATCGGTACGACAGCGGTGGCGGCTGTCGGCCGGTCCGGCCCTCCGCGACGTCGGCGGCCTTGGGGAACCACCTCACGCAACGTGCAGCCTGCTGACGTCACGGCGCCCGCTTGTCGTGCACTCCTCGTGATCCGGTCCTGGCCGCCGAAGCCACCGACGAGGACGGCCCCACCCGTGACCGGGCAGGGCCGTACGCTCAACCAGCAGGCGGGTCAGACGAGCAGACCGGGGATGGTCTCCTCGTGCGCGGTGCGCAGCTCGCTCAGCGGGATGCTGAACTCGCCCTGGACCTCCACCTCGTCGCCGTCGACGACACCGATACGGGTGGCGGGCAGTCCGCGCGCGCCGCACATGTCGGTGAAGCGGAGCTCCTCGCTGCGCGGGACGGAGACGACGGCACGGCCGGCCGACTCGCTCAGCAGGAAGGTGAACGCGTCCAGACCGTCCGGCACGATCAGCCGCGCGCCGTTGCCGCCGCGCAGGCAGGACTCGGTGACCGCCTGGATCAGACCGCCGTCGGACAGGTCGTGCGCCGCGTCGATCATGCCGTCGCGGGATGCCGAGATCAGGATCTCGGCCAGCAGCCTCTCGCGGTCGAGGTCGACCTGCGGGGGCAGTCCGCCGAGGTGGTCGTGGACGACCTGGGACCAGGCCGAGCCGCCGAACTCCTCGCGGGTGTCGCCCAGCAGGTAGAGCAGCTGGCCCTCTTCGGCGAACGCGATCGGGGTACGGCGGGTGACGTCGTCGATCACACCGAGCACGGCCACGACCGGCGTCGGGTGGATCGCCGTCTCACCGGTCTGGTTGTAGAGCGAGACATTGCCGCCGGTCACCGGGGTGCCCAGCTGCAGGCAGCCGTCCGCCAGACCACGAGTGGCCTCGGCGAACTGCCACATGACGGCCGGGTCCTCGGGCGAGCCGAAGTTCAGGCAGTCCGAGACCGCCAGCGGCTTCGCACCGGAGGCGGCCACATTGCGGTACGCCTCCGCCAGCGCGAGCTGCGCGCCGGTGTACGGGTCGAGCTTCGCGTACCGGCCGTTGCCGTCGGTGGCCATGGCCACGCCCAGGTTCGTCTTCTCGTCGATCCGGACCATGCCCGCGTCCTCGGGCTGCGCCAGCACGGTGTTGCCCTGCACGAAACGGTCGTACTGGTCCGTGATCCACGCCTTCGACGCCTGGTTCGGCGACGCCACCAGTTTCAGGATCTGCTCACGCAGCTCCTGGGCGCTCTGCGGCCGCGGCAGCTTGCCCGCGTCGTCGGCCTGCAGCGCGTCCTGCCACTCCGGGCGGGCGTACGGGCGGTGGTAGACAGGGCCCTCGTGGGCGACGGTCCCCGGCAGCACGTCGACGATCTGCTCGCCGTGCCAGAAGATCTCCAGTCGCTCGCCGTCGGTCACCTCACCGATGACGGTGGCGATGACGTCCCACTTCTCGCAGATCTCCAGGAAACGCTCGACGTGCTGCGGCTCGACGATCGCGCACATGCGCTCCTGCGACTCGCTCATGAGGATCTCCTCCGGCGAGAGCGTCGCATCGCGCAGCGGCACGGTGTCCAGCTCGACCCGCATACCGCCGGAGCCGGCGCTCGCCAGCTCGGAGGTGGCGCAGGACAGACCCGCGCCGCCGAGGTCCTGGATGCCGGCGACGAGCTTCTCCTTGAAGATCTCAAGGGTGCACTCGATCAGGAGCTTCTCCTGGAACGGGTCGCCGACCTGGACGGCCGGACGCTTGGCGGGACCGGTCGACTCGAAGGTCTCCGAGGCGAGGACGGACACGCCGCCGATGCCGTCGCCGCCGGTGCGGGCGCCGTACAGGATGACCTTGTTGCCGGGTCCGGATGCCTTCGCGAGGTGGATGTCCTCGTGCTTCATCACACCGATGCAGCCGGCGTTGACCAGCGGGTTGCCCTGGTAGCACGGGTCGAAGACGACCTCGCCGCCGATGTTCGGCAGACCCAGGCAGTTGCCGTAGCCGCCGATGCCCGCGACGACACCGGGCAGCACACGCTTGGTGTCGGGGTGGTCGGCCGCGCCGAACCGCAGCGGGTCGACGACGGCGACCGGGCGGGCGCCCATGGCGAGGATGTCGCGCACGATGCCGCCGACGCCGGTGGCCGCGCCCTGGTAGGGCTCGATGTACGACGGGTGGTTGTGCGACTCGACCTTGAAGGTCACCGCGTACCCCTGGCCGACGTCCACCACGCCCGCGTTCTCACCGATGCCCACGAGCAGCGCGTCGTTCTCGGGAGCCTTGTCGCCGAACTGCTTCAGGTGCACCTTGCTCGACTTGTACGAGCAGTGCTCCGACCACATGACGCTGTACATGGCGAGCTCGGCACCGGTGGGGCGGCGGCCCAGGATCTCGCGGATGCGCTCGTACTCGTCCTGCTTGAGGCCGAGTTCCTTCCAGGGCTGTTCGACGTCCGGGGTCTCGGCCGCGTGCTTGACCGTATCCAGGCTCATGCGTTGACCAGCTTCTTGAGGATCGAAGTGAAAAAGCCGAGCCCGTCGGTGCGGCCCGTACCGATCAACGGGTCCACGGCGTGCTCGGGGTGCGGCATCAGGCCGACCACATTGCCCGCGGCATTGGTGATGCCCGCGATGTCACGCAGCGACCCGTTCGGGTTTCCGTATCCGTCAGCGGCTTCGCCGGGGGCGACGTAGCGGAACGCCACCCGCCCCTCGGCCTCCAGCTCGTCGAGCACACGCTCGTCGGCGACGTACCGTCCGTCCATGTTCTTCAGCGGTACGGAGATCTCCTGGCCCGCCTCGTAGTCGACGGTCCAGGCGGTGTCAGCGTTCTCCACCCGCAGCTTCTGGTCGCGGCAGATGAAGTGCAGATGGTTGTTGCGCAGCATGGCGCCCGGCAGCAGATGCGCCTCGGTGAGGATCTGGAAGCCGTTGCAGATACCGAGCACCGGCATACCGGCCCTGGCCTGCTCGATGATCGTCTCCATCACCGGCGAGAAACGCGAGATCGCTCCGGCGCGCAGATAGTCGCCGTACGAGAAGCCCCCGGCGAGCACGACCGCGTCGACCTGCTTCAGGTCCTTGTCGCGGTGCCACAGCGAAACCGGCTCGGCACCCGCCAGCCGCACGGCACGCAGCGAATCGTGGTCGTCGAGCGTGCCGGGGAAGGTGACGACTCCGATACGAGAGGTCACGACTCCACCTTCACGACGAAGTCCTCGATGACGGTGTTGGCGAGGAACGTTTCGGCCATCTCATGGATGCGGGCGAGGGCGGCGTCGTCGACCGGCCCCTCCACCTCCAGCTCGAAGCGCTTCCCCTGACGGACATCCGCGATCCCGGCGAACCCCAGACGAGGCAGTGCACGCTGCACCGCCTGTCCCTGGGGGTCGAGGATCTCCGGCTTGAGCATGACGTCGACTACGACGCGAGCCACGGGCACTCCCGGTGGTGTGTTGCGAGGGCGGTTCCCTCAGCGTACCCGGCCGGAAAATCTACGCGAGTAGATATCAAGAGAACGCACGGGGAAATCCGAAGAAAGAATCCCGGAGATCTTTGCGGCGGACACGCGCAGCTAATTGCCAGGTCTTCACATTGCACCACTCATCGCTGTACAAAGGAATACAGAGGAAAGCAGCAATGCCCCTCACCAGCCGAAAGCCGGTATCCCCGCACGTCAGAACCGGTGATACCGCAGGGAAAGGACCGATATCCGTGGCTCAGCGAGTAGTGGTCACACTCTCCGACGACATCGACGGCGGAGAAGCGGCGGAAACGGTGCGGTTCGCCCTGGACGGGAAGTCGTACGAGATCGACCTCAATCCCTCCAATGCAAAGAAACTGCGCAAGGCTCTGGCGCCGTACATGGCGGCCGGCCGCAAGCGGGCGATCACCGGCAAGCGCGGCAGGTCGCCCCTCACCTACAAGCACACCGCCCTCGAGCCCGATCCCGCGGCGGTGCGCGCCTGGGCGCAGTCCAACAAAATGGACGTACCGGCCCGCGGCCGGATCCCCAAGCGGGTCTACGAGGCGTTCCGCGAGGCCAGTTGAGCGGCCCCGCCGGGCACCCCGCGGCGAACCGAGTTGCGCTGCACCCCTGCTGGTCGGCTAGAGTCTGGACCACGCCGAGGGGCAAGGCCGAAAGGCCCCGCTTCACGCAGCGTGCGGGTGTAGTTCAGTAGTAGAACATCCCCCTTCCAGGGGGAAGGCGCAGTGTGCAATTCCTGTCACCCGCTCTCATCGCTTTACCGGCCACTCCGGTGGATCAGGTACAGTGGTGGACGCACCGCCCGGTGAGAGCTGAGCGGCAGCAATGCGGACGTGGCTCAGTTGGTAGAGCATCACCTTGCCAAGGTGAGGGTCGCGAGTTCGAATCTCGTCGTCCGCTCAGAGAAAGAAGCCCCCGGCGATCTCGCCGGGGGCTTCTTCGTTTCCCCGCCCGGGCATCCACCACCGATGACATTTGTCATGAGCAGCGATGACAGCGCGCACTGCCCCACGCCTTCGGCCGGTCCGAATCTTGAGTCATGACCGACGACGAGTACGTGATCGAGGCGGACGACCTCCGGCGCACCTACGCCGGAGGCTTCGAGGCCGTCAGCGGGATCTCCTTCCACGTCGCCCGCGGTGAGATCTTCGCCCTGCTGGGGACCGACGGTGCGGGCAAGACCTCCACGGTCGAGCTGCTCGAGGGCCTCGCCGCGCCCGGCGGCGGATCGGTACGGGTCCTCGGCCACGACCCGTACCGCGAGCGTGCCGCCGTACGCCCGAGGACCGGCGTGATGCTCCAGGAGGGTGGCTTTCCCTCCGAACTGACCGTCGCCGAGACCACTCGCATGTGGGCGGCGTGCACCACCGGGGCGCGGCCGACCACGGAGGCACTGGCCCTGGTGGGGCTCGGCGAGCGGGCCCGAGTGCGTGTGAAGCAGCTGTCCGGCGGCGAGCGCAGACGCCTCGACCTGGCGCTGGCCCTGCTCGGGCGGCCCGAGGTGCTCTTCCTCGACGAACCCACCACCGGCCTGGACGCGGAGGGACGCCGCGACACCTGGGAGCTGGTACGGGCTCTGCGGCAGGCCGGTACGACCGTGCTGCTGACCACGCACTATCTGGAGGAGGCCGAGTTGCTCGCCGACCGGCTGGCGATCATGCACCGGGGGCGGATCGTGACGACGGGCACCCCGGCCGAGGTCACGGCGACACGGCCCGCCAGGATCCGGTTCGTGCTGCCCGGCGGGGTGCCCGCCGGGCGGCTGCCGCTCGGACTGCAGGCGGCTGAGGCGGAGGTACCTGCCGGGCGAAGCTCCGGAGGAGGACGGCACATCGAGATCCGTACCCACACGCTCCAGAAGTCGCTCGGCGAACTGCTGCGGTGGGCCGAGGAGTCCGCGGTACGACTCGAAGGGCTCGACGCCCGATCCGCCTCCCTCGAAGAGGCGTTCCTCGACATCGCGCGTACCGAAACGGCGGGTGTGTGACATGACGGCGACCACGGCACGGCTCACCGCTCTCGGGCGGGCCGAACTGACGCTTCTCGCAAGGAACCGGACCGCGCTCTCCGTGGCGCTGCTGATGCCTGCGGCGATGATCCTGGTGACGAAGTCGACGCTGGACCAGATGGATCTCGGCAAGGCCGGGATGAGTGTCTCCGAGGCGGCGATGACCAGCGGGATCGGGATGGTTCTGCTCCTCGTCGTCCACATGAACCTCGTCTCCGCCTATGTGGCGATGTCGCCAACGGCGTGCTCTGCCACCGCCTCGCCCGGCGCGCGATGGACACGTACCTGAGGCGGGGGGAGATCACGCCGCGGGACGTCGTCCCGGCGGCGGTCACGACGGCCACCCTGGCCGCGGGGGTCACCGCGCTCGCCACGACCGTCGACCTGACCGGATTGATGCCGCTGCTGCTGGGCTCGGTACTGGTCCCGTTCTTCAGCGGGCACTGCCTGATCGTGCGCCCCAGGATCATTGCCCTGCACCAGGCGGGCACGCTCGCCGTGCTGGCCACCCTGCTCCCGCTGACCGGGCGGCCTCTGCACGTGGTCGTGGTCACCACCGTGACCGTCGGTTTCCTCACCGGCTGGCTCGCCTTCGCGGTCCGCGTCTCGCTGTGGGTGCTCGGCGTGATGTGGGAGCTGCGCGAGGCCCGCGACGTACAGGCGCGGCTCGCGGTCGCGGAGGAGCGGCTGCGCTTCGGCCGGGATCTGCACGACGTGCTGGGCCGCAACCTTGCCGTCATCGCGCTCAAGAGCGAGCTGGCCGTGCAACTGGTGCGGCGCGGACGGCCGGAGGCGGTCGACCAGATGACCGAGGTCCAGCGCATCGCCCGGGAGTCGCAGCGAGAGGTACGCGAGGTGGTGCGCGGCTACCGCGACGCGGACCTGCGAGCCGAACTGGAGGGCGCACGGGGCGTGTTGGAGGCGGCCGGGATCGTGTGCACCATCGAGGCGGGGGACGGGGGGCTGCCGGTCCAGGTCCAGTCGGCGCTCGGCTGGGTGGTCAGGGAGGCGACGACGAACGTGCTGCGTCACGGCGACGCGCAGCACTGCACGATCTCGGTGCGCGCGGCGGACGGTACCGCGGTGCTGGTCGTCGAGAACGACGGGGCGGGTCAGGTGCCCGCGGACACCGGCGGTTCGGGCCTCACGGGGCTGCGGGAGCGTCTGTCGGCGGTGGACGGTGCGCTGGAGGCGGGGCCGTGCGCCGACGGGCGCTTCCGGCTGACGGCCCGCGTTCCGCTGAAGCCGGAGCCGGAGCCGCAGTCGGAACCGGAGCCGCAGCCGCAGCCGGTCGAGGACTTGAGGGAGGCGGTGTGACCGTACGCGTACTGCTCGCCGACGACGAGCATCTGATCCGCGGCGCGCTCGCCGCCCTGCTCGCTCTCGAGGACGATCTCGTCGTGGTCGCCGAGGCCGCCAGCGGCCCTGAGGCGCTCGCCATGGCACGTGCCCACCGGCCCGATGTCGCGGTGCTCGATCTGCAGATGCCCGGCGCGGACGGTGTGACGGTGGCCACATCCCTGCGGACCGAACTACCGGAGTGCCGGACCATGATCGTGACCAGTCATGGGCTGCCCGGCCATCTGAAAAGGGCGCTCACAGCCGGAGTGCGGGGCTTTGTCCCGAAGACCGTGAGTGCGCAGCGGCTCGCGGAGATCATCCGTACCGTGCACGCCGGAAACCGTTATGTGGACCCGGAGTTGGCGGCCGACGCGATCTCGGCCGGCGACTCACCACTGACCGCCCGTGAGGCCGAAGTGCTGGCGCTGGCGGCCGACGGAGCGCCCATCGCGGAGATCGCCGAGCGCGCCTCGCTCTCCCAGGGAACCGTCCGGAACTACCTCTCGTCGGCGGCCGGAAAACTCGGCGCCGAGAACCGGCACACGGCGGCACGTCTCGCACGCCGCCGAGGTTGGGTATAGTGGTCTCCGCGCTACGGCGCATGCGGACGTGGCTCAGTTGGTAGAGCATCACCTTGCCAAGGTGAGGGTCGCGAGTTCGAATCTCGTCGTCCGCTCAGAGAAAGAAGCCCCCGGCGATCTCGCCGGGGGCTTCTTCGTGTCTACGACCAGGTCGTCCCGGTCAGCAGCTCGTACGCCTCCACGTACTTGGCCCGGGTCGCGCCCACGACCTCCTGCGGCAGCGAGGGCGGCGGCTGCTCGCTCCTGCGGTCCCAGCCGGACGCGGGGGAGGTCAGCCAATCGCGCACGAACTGCTTGTCGTACGACGGCTGGGCGCGGCCCGGCTGCCACTGGTCGGCCGGCCAGAAGCGCGACGAGTCGGGGGTCAGCACCTCGTCGGCGAGGACGAGGTCGTCCCCGTCGAACCCGAACTCGAACTTGGTGTCCGCGAGGATGATGCCGCGTTCACGGGCGATGTCACGGGCACGGCCGTACACGGCCAGCGTCGTCCGGCGGAGCAGGGCCGCCGTCTCGGAACCGACCTGATGGGCCACTTCCTCGTACGACACGTTCTCGTCGTGGTCGCCGACCGCCGCCTTGGTGGCGGGGGTGAAGATCGGGGCGGGCAGCTCGGAGCCGTCGCTCAGCCCCTCGGGCAGCGCCAGTCCGCAGACCGTCCGGGTCTGCTCGTACTCGGCCAGACCCGAGCCGGTGAGATAGCCGCGGGCCACGCACTCGACGGGGGTCATCCGCAGGGACTTGCACACCAGCGTGCGGCCTGCCCATTCGGCGGGGGCGCCCTGCGGCAGCTCGGTGCTCAGGACATGGTTGGGGACCAGGTCCGTGAGGCGCTCGAACCACCACAGCGACAGCTGGGTCAGTACCCGGCCCTTGTCGGGGATCTCGGTGGGCAGCACCCAGTCGTACGCGGAGATGCGGTCGCTGGCGACCATCACGAGGTCGCCGGCCTCGTTCCGGTACAGGTCGCGCACCTTGCCGGTGTGCAGATGCACCAGGCCCGGCACCTGGAGCGGTTCGGGCTTTTCAACGAATCCGGACACGGTTCCTCCCCGTGATTATGTCCAACGCGTCCGATTGTCCCGTATGAGGGGAGGGCGGGCCCGACCAGGGTGGCCCGGGTGGGTTTCGGCCTATCCGCGCTTGCAGATGCGGTCGAGCAGATTCGCCGTCGCGCGCTGGATGCGGAGGTCGACATGGCCCGGCCGGTCGAGCGCCGGGGACCAGGCGAACGTGCCGGACGCGAAGACCAGGGCGCCGGAAGGAGCCCGGTACAGCGAGGTCTCCTGGTGGCGGGTCGCCGCCTCGGTGTCCCGGTAGGGCGAGTGGGCGAGCAGTATGCGGCCCTGGTGCTCGGGCAGCGCGGTACGCGGGAAGTAGCGGTCGGCCTCGCCCGCCACCAGGCCCGGCAGCTCGTCGCCCTCGTTCGCGCCGGTCGCCTCCCAGAGCCAGTGGGTGGCGTTGCGCACCACCAGCGGGTGGGGTTCGGGGACCCTGCCCGCGTACTGGATGCCCAGCAGCTGCTGCTCCGCCCGGTCCACCTCGCGCCACAGGGCGGGTTTCCCCGGGCCACGCCGCTTGCGGCAGGTCAGCAGCCGCTCGGGCACCCCCGAGGGGGACGGGCCCAACTCGACGCGCCAGTACATGGTGTTGGCGGAGAGGAAGACGAGCGAGGTGCCGCGGTCGCGGGCCTGCTCTGCGGTGCGCCGCATGGGCGCCGACCAGTACTCGTCGTGACCGGGGAAGACCAGTCCGCGATAGCGGGCGGGGTCGACCCGGCCCGCGTGCAGATCGCGCGCGTCGGCATAGGCGAGGTCGTAGCCGTACCGCTCGGCCCAGCGGATGAAGTCGTAGGCGTGGCCGACATGGAGGGGCAGCCCCGCTCCCGCGTACGGGCGGTCGAACGAGACCGTGATCGCTGCGTCCTCCTCGCCGAGGAGGCGGCCCTCCTCGTCCCAGGCGTGGTACAGGCTGGCACCGGTGTGGCCGTCCTCCGGGTAGAGGTTGTACGCCTGCCAGGTGACGTCGGGCAGGAGCAGCAGGAGGTCCGCGGGATGGTCGTCGCGGACGGTGAAGGGGATGTGGGAGCGGTGGCCGTCCACGGTCGTGAGCACGGCGACATACGCGCCGATCGACCAGTACGAGGGGATCTGAAGCCGCCACGACAGCCACCAGTGGTGGCAGGAGACCGTGCGGTCGGCGGTGAGCGGGGCCGACTGGACGATGCCGGAGAGCCGCGGGCTGGTGGTGATCTTGGCCGCGCCGTCCCCGCCGTAGTGGCCGATGCGGTAGATGTCGACGGAGAACTGCTGGGGCGGGTCGACCGTGATGTGGAAGTCGAGCGACTCACCTGGTGCGGCGGCGCCCGGGGTCGCGAACCCCTTGATCTGGCGGCGGACGTCGTCGGCGCTGCGGGGGCGGCCGGAGCCGCCGCGGGCCAGGGTGGGGTCGGCGTACCAGGGCACGACCTGACCGGTGTCGCCGAAGTACTGCTCGCTGCCGCGCAGCCAGGGCAGCGGGCCCTGGCCGAACGGGTCCGTCACGGCGTGCGCGAGGGCGCCCGATTCCCACCGTCGGATCTGCTCCGCCCCCATGGTGCGCCCTCCCTCGGTCTCCCCCGGGACAACTGTGCGGTGACTGCGCTGCGGGTCTGCAGCAACGGCCCGGCACCGAGCGGTCAGTGCCGGCCTCCAGCACATCACATAACGCGCTCACTCCGTCACCGTTCGTCGTGAATTGGCGTCATCGGCAGTGGGGCGGTGGGCCGGGTGGGAACGGGCCACGGCTCAGACCAGGCGGACCGGTTTCTCGGCACGGACGCCGAGCGAACCGAGCCAGACGCGCAGCGGCTGCGCGTCGCCGTCCTCCACCAGGCTGAGCACCGGCGCCACCAGATCCGAGCGGCGCTCGCCGGCGACCAGGAGTGCCGGGCCGTCGAGCCAGTCCAGGCCGGGCACAGCACCCGCCGTGTCGACAGCCGCGCAGCACACCATCGCGACGACGTGGTCGGCCAGCAGCTCGCGGCCCGTACGCGGCGGCTGCAGCGGGAAGAGGGGAAGGGGGCTGCCGCCCCAGAAGGCCAGGGCATCGCCCATGGGGGCGCTCGAGGTCCCGGCCGGTGACGGGTGCGGCGCGGGTGCGGCTGCCTCGCGGGCCGACTCCTCGCGGGCCACCTGGGCCGTCATCGCGGCCGCCAGGTCGTCACTCGCATCGCCGCCCGGCCGGGCGGACAGGTGGTCCATCACCCGGGCGAGCGTCGGGCCCTCGGGACGGCCGGTCGACGGCGGCACGCCCAGCTCGTCGAGAACGCGGTGGATCCGGGCCGCTTCCGTACGCCACTTACGGTCGACGACCTCTTCGGGATAGTGCTGCCAGTCCACCGGCGACCAGTCGGGACCCGTCTCGGCCGGGCCGCCGTGGAACAGGCGCGCGGCCAGCAGCGACGCCGCTTCGTCCACCGCGCCGGGCTCCTCCAGCAGATCGCAGGCGGGGCGCTCGCCCAGCCGGGAGGCGAAGCCCTCGGCGAGCCGGTCGCGGCGCGAGAGCTCGGTCAGTGCCGAGACCACGCCCGCATCCAGCCGTGCGGGCCAGCGGCCCATGCGCCAGGCGGGCAGCGCGACCCGGGTCAGCAGCCGGTCCCAGCCCGCGTAGGCAAGACCGACCTGTTCCTGGGCGACGATCCGCAGACCGTAATCCACAGCCTGTGCACGCTCGGACGCGGCGGCGGCCACCCCCCGCTCCATCTCTGCGGCATGCGCCTGGCAGCTGCGCAGCAGCACGCGGGCGACGGTGCCGGTGAAACCGGCGCCGGCCTTGCGTATCACCCCAAGGCCGGGGCGGGCGGCATCGGCGACGGCCGCGTCCAGGCCCCGTACGAAGCGGCGGGCGGCGTCTATGTCGGGGTTGGCGGCGGGCCCGGTGGCGGCGACGACCGGCGCGAGCACGGCCCGCAGCTCGGCCACCCGCATCCACCACAGGAACGGCGATCCGATCACCAGGACCGGTGCCTGCGCGGAGCGCCGGCGACTGCCGTCGGATATCGCGTGCGAGGGATGCGTACGGTCCTCGAGCCAGCTGTCGCAGTCGGGGGTGAGCGCCAGCGCGGAGGGGGCCGGCACATCGAGACGCTCCGCGAGATCGCGGACCATTCGGTACAGGTCGGGGGCGGCGCGCTCGGGGAGCTCCACGGTCGGGCTGAGTGCCGGCGTGGCCCGCACGATCACGGTGGCGACGACGACGGCGAGAACCAGCACGACGAGCGCGCAGCCGGAGACGACCCAGCGTGCGGCGTCCCAGCCGGCACCGGACATGTGCCCCATGGCCCCGCCGGCGAGCAGAACGACGGCGGCGGCTGCGGGAAGCAGCGCCACAGCGGCTGCCCTGCTGCGCACATGCAGCACGGCGAGGGCACGGGAGCGTGCGCCCTGCTCGCCGATCGACTCCCCGATACCGGTACCGGACACGTCCGGACCTCACCCCCTCTGCCCTGCGACGGTGTTGGTCACTCCCCCACTGTGGCACCGCCCACCGACATCGCAATGCCGGTGGGCCAAGTGCCGGAACGCCTGCGCCGCACCATAGTTGGGGCTCCGGCGGCAGTCATCCGGATGGGTCAGCCATCACTCGATGGAATGGCTTTGGGCAAAGGCTCCGACACTCGGGGCCGTCTTCGGGGCCGGACTCAGGGCCGTCTTCCGGGCGGGTCGTGAGGCGAGCACGCGGGGCGGTCGCGGGCGCCGCGGGGACACCGTTCGGCGTAGCAGCCGGTCCGGATCGGCCGGGCGGGCGCCGCCCGGCCTAGCGGCGGGGATCAGCCCTCGGCGGCCTTGCGGGCGATGTCCGTACGGTGCTGGGAGCCGTCGAGGCGGATCCGGGCCACCGCCCGGTAGGCGCGCTCACGGGCCTTTCCGAGATCCTTGCCCGTCGCCGTGACCGACAGCACCCGGCCACCGGCGCTCAGGACCGCGTCACCGTCCCGCTTCGTACCGGCGTGCAGGACGTACGCATGGGGGGCGTCCTCGGCCGCGACCTCGTCCAGGCCCTCGATCGGGTCGCCCGTGCGCGGCGTATCGGGGTAGTTGTGGGAGGCGACGACCACGGTCACGGCCGCGTCGTCGTGCCACTGGAGCGGCGGCTGCTGGTCCAGCGTGCCGTTCGCGGCACCGAGCAGCAGACCCGCCAGCGGGGTCCTGAGC
Organism: Streptomyces sp. NPDC006208; assembly: GCF_040613775.1. Classification (NCBI taxonomy): domain Bacteria; kingdom Bacillati; phylum Actinomycetota; class Actinomycetes; order Kitasatosporales; family Streptomycetaceae; genus Streptomyces; species Streptomyces sp. NPDC006208. The sequence continues at coordinate 58,327 of NZ_JBEXSW010000006.1, forward strand.
CGGGCAAGGACCACCTGGGTCTCGGGGTCGCCGAACCGGGCGTTGAACTCGATCACCCGCACACCGCGCGACGTGATCGCCAGGCCCGCGTACAGCAGACCGGAGAAGGGCGTACCGCGGCGGCGCAGCTCGTCGACCGTGGGCTGCAGGACCGTGTCCATGACCTCGTCGACCAGCTTGGGGTCGGCCCACGGGAGCGGGGAGTACGCGCCCATGCCGCCGGTGTTGGGGCCCGCGTCGCCGTCCAGAGCGCGCTTGAAGTCCTGGGCGGGCTGCAGCGGGACGACCGTCTCGCCGTCGGTCACGGCGAAGAGGGACACCTCTGGGCCGTCGAGGAACTCCTCGATGACGACCCGGCCACAGGCCAGCGCGTGCTCGCGGGCAGCGGTGAGATCCTCGGTGACGACGACGCCCTTGCCGGCGGCCAGGCCGTCGTCCTTGACGACGTACGGAGCGCCGAAGGCGGCGAGAGCCCCGTCGATCTCCTCCGGGGTCGTGCACACATAGCTGCGGGCGGTCGGCACTCCCGCCTCCGCCATCACATCCTTGGCGAAGGCCTTGGAGCCCTCCAGCCGGGCCGCCTCCTTGGAGGGGCCGAAGCAGGGGATGCCCGCGGCGCGCACGGCGTCGGCGACACCGGCGACCAGCGGCGCCTCGGGGCCGACGACGACCAGCCCGGCTCCGAGCTCGGTGGCGAGCCGCGCCACGGCCGCGCCGTCCAGCGCGTCGACCGGGTGCAGCTCGGCGACCTCGCCGATGCCGGCGTTTCCGGGCGCGCAGTGCAGGGCGGTGACGCCGGGGTCGAGGGACAGAGAGCGGCACAGGGCGTGTTCGCGGGCGCCGCCGCCGATGACGAGGACCTTCACGGCAGTCAGCCTAACCGCCGGGCGCCGGAAGTCGTCGTACGGGCCTCCGAGGACGGACCCGCTACTCGTTCGTATATTCCTCCACGACCGTGGCACCGAGCTCGCGCACGATCAGGTCGTGGCCGGACAGCGCGGAGTCGACGAGATCCGGGTCGTCCTCTTCCGGTACGTCGTCCTCGGGGGCCACAGGGGGCGGGGTGTGCACCTGGGCCGGGCGCGACGGCTCGGGGCCGGTCGCCTGCGGGGCGGAGCCCGGCTGGGGGCCGGCCTGCGGTGCGGGGCGGGCGGCAGGAGCCGGGGCGGGTGCGGGCGCCGACGCGGCGGGCGCGGGCCTGGAGCCTCCGTAGCCACCGGAGCCGTAGCCACCGGAACCGCCGGACGGGGGCTGACCACCGCCGGAGCCGCCTGCGCCGCCCGACGGGTCGATGATCGCCTCGACCTTCCACTGCACATGGAACTGCTCGGCGAGCGCCTGCTTGAGGACCTCCTCGCTGCCACTGCTCGCGAAGTTGTCCCGCGCGCCGGCGTTGATGAAGCCGAGCTGGAGGGTCGTGCCGTCGAAACCGGCCACCTGTGCGTTCTGGCTCAGCAGGATCCAGGTGAAGCGGCGGCGGTTCTTGACCGCCTCCAGGATGTCCGGCCACATGTTCCGCACCTGGCCCGCGCCTTGCGCGGCGGGGGCGGGCACGGAGGCAGGGGCCTGAGCGGCCGGTGCCGGCGCGGGGGCCGCGGGCGGCGGCGTGGGCTGGGTGCCCTGTCCCGGGGCGGAGGCCGTGGGCCAGCCGCCGGGGCGCCGCGCGCCGGTCTCCGCACCGCTCCCGCCACCGGGACCGGCCGCCGCAGGCCAGGCCCCCGGGCGCGGTGCCGCGGGCTCGGGGGCCGGAGCGGGGGCCGGTGCGGGTGCGGACACAGGTGCGGGTGCCGACGGGGCGGGCGCAGGCGCGGACGCGGGTGCCGACGGGGCGGGCGCGGCAGGCGGGGGCGGAGCATCCGTACGGACGGCGGCCCGTGCCGCGGCAGGCCCGCCACCCGGCGGTACGGGAGCGTGAGCCTGGGCTTCGGGCCCGGGGACATACCCCATGGCGGGTCCCGGCGCCCCGGCCGAGAACGCCGCGGGTCCCGTCCCGGCCGCCGCCGCACCCCGCTCGAGACGGTCGAGGCGGGCCTGCACCGAACGCTCGTCGTCGAAAGCGGCCGGCAGCAGCACGCGCGCGCAGATCAGCTCCAGCTGCAGCCGGGGCGAGGTCGCGCCGCGCATCTCGGTCAGCCCGGTGTTGACGAGGTCCGCCGCCCGGCTGAGCTCGGCCGCGCCGAACACCGAGGCCTGCGCCTGCATCCGCTCGACCACATCGGCGGGGGCATCGATGAGCCCCTTGCTTCCCGCGTCCGGAACGGCGGCCAGGATCACCAGGTCCCGCAGCCGTTCCAGCAGATCGGCGACGAACCGGCGCGGGTCGTTGCCCCCTTCGATGACCTGGTTGACGACCTCGAAGGCCGCGGCCCCGTCACCCGACGCGAAGGCGTCCACGATCGAGTCGAGCAGCGACCCGTCCGTGTACCCGAGGAGGGCGGTCGCCATGGCGTACGTCACACCTTCCTCGGTCGCGCCCGCGAGGAGCTGGTCCATGACGGACATGGAGTCACGCACGGACCCGGCTCCCGCCCGCACGACGAGCGGCAGCACACCGTCCGCGACGGGGATCTGCTCCCGTCCGCACACCTCACCGAGGTAGTCGCGCAGCGTCCCGGGCGGCACCAGCCGGAAGGGGTAGTGGTGCGTACGCGACCGGATGGTGCCGATGACCTTCTCGGGCTCGGTGGTCGCGAAGATGAACTTGAGATGCTCCGGCGGCTCCTCGACCACCTTCAGCAGAGCGTTGAAGCCCTGCGGGGTGACCATGTGGGCCTCGTCGATGATGTAGATCTTGTACCGGCTGGACGCCGGTCCGAAGAATGCCTTCTCCCGCAGGTCACGGGCGTCGTCCACACCACCGTGCGAGGCGGCGTCGATCTCGATGACATCGATCGATCCCGGCCCGTTCCGCGCGAGGTCCTGGCAGGACTGGCACGCACCGCACGGTGTCGGCGTCGGCCCCTGCTCGCAGTTCAGACACCGGGCGAGGATGCGCGCGCTGGTCGTCTTGCCACAGCCGCGGGGACCGCTGAACAGGTACGCGTGATTGACCCGGTTGTTCCGCAGGGCCTGCTGCAGCGGGTCGGTGACATGCTCCTGCCCGATGACCTCGGCGAATGACTCGGGACGGTAGCGGCGGTACAGCGCAAGGGACGACACGCCTACGAGGTTATCGGGGCGGGCCGACAACCACGGCAGCCGCCGAGAACCACGGGGGGACGCAAAGCGCCCCTCACGCACCCGCCAGAGCCGACCTACCCTTGCTGCCTTCCGGCCCTGGGGGAGTTCAGTCAGATAGCGCCACGTGAGGGGCTGTGCCCAGGTTACCCGATCCGCAGGGGTGGTCGGACCCCCCTTGGGCAGGGCTCCGGAACAGGTTCGCGAGCACTCCTCAACGTCTTGTATTGTTTGCGGCGGAGGATTCGCCTAGAGGCCTAGGGCGCACGCTTGGAAAGCGTGTTGGGGGCAACCCCTCACGAGTTCGAATCTCGTATCCTCCGCCATTGCTCTCACCGGGCAATTCGTTGAAGGGCCCCACCGTTCGCGGTGGGGCCCTTCGACGTTGTCCGTCTCAGCGCCGCGAAACCCGGGTTCGATCGGATGCGGCAGCGCGGGCACGGCCCGGTGCCGGCAGTCGCTCCCCCACCCTGGCCCCACCCATGTGCCGTGAGGGCGATCACGGAGAAGGCGTCCGCTCACCGCACAACCTTCCGGCGGCCTCACTGATCACATCCATGTGCACCCGTGCGGCCATACCCGCGCCCCCGCGCCAGGCGGCCGTTCAGCTCAGCTCCACGGAAGGATTCAATGAAGCTCCCCCGCGTTCTGGCAACCGCAGCCGTCACGGCTGTCATCAGCCCCGTGGCGCTGTTCGCCGCTCCGGCTGCATACGCGACCGGGGAGGCACCGGCCGACCACACCCCCTCCGCGGCGACTGCCCCCACGACGGCGCCCGAGCCGTCCTCCACCACTGGTGCCGACGGCGATGGGCAGGGCCCGGTCGAGCCGTCGACCGGCACGGTGTCCCCCTCGGTGACGGCCGGGGCAACCACTTCGGAGTCGGCGAAGCCGAGCGCCGCGCCGTCCCCGACGTACACCCGCCCGACGTTCTGCTCCGGCATCCCGGACGAGGAGCGCGGCAAGACGGCGCTGCACGGGCTCCCGAGCAAGATCGTCGCCGGGTCCGGCTGGCACGGCTTCACCTACCGCGTGACCAACGTGTCCAAGATCAAGGTGATGGAGACCGACGTCTCGCTCCACCTCGGCACGGCCGACCCGAAGGTTGACGACGTCTCCGAACTGGCCGTCACGGTCGAGTGGTTCAACTCGGCTGCCGGCACGTGGAAGGCCATCGAGGGCGAGGGTGCCGATGTCCTCGGCAACAACGAGTTCGCCACCGTGAAGACCCTCGAACCGGGCGAGTACGCGGACGCCAAGATGCGCATCAAGGTCGGTGCGAAGGCCAAGGCGGGAACCGGCTACTTCTTCACCGTCGGCCACTCGTACGGCGAAGACGGCCAGTGTGGCTTCGACGACATCAGCCAGTTCGACTTCACGGTCCTCGCTCCCGGCAGCGACCCCGGCAAGACGGGGGACGCCGAGGGCAAGCCCGGCAAGGTGGAGGACATCGAGGACGAGGCCGCCGAGGGCAAGCACGGCGACGGGAACACGCCCGCACCGCAGGGCGACCTGGCCGAGATCCCGGTCAGCGGCAGGCTCGCCGAGACCGGTACCTCGAGCACACTGCCGACCGCCTTCGCCATCGGTGGGGCTGCGGTTGTCCTGGGTGCCGGGGCCGTTTTCGTCACGCGCCGTCGTAGGGCCGGATCCGCCATGTAGGCAGGCGGTCGCGTCGGCACACGGCGAAGATCCCGTTCATGATCTCCCGCGTGCCGTGGCGCCCTTGCGCGCAGAGGGACATCGGGGCTCGCTCGACCCACGAGGCGGCTCGGCAGACGCCGGGCCGCCTCTGAATCTGTCCCACTGCCGTTCGAAGCCGTTCAGGACGGCATGGCAGGCTGGTCGAACACCGACGCGGACCCGGCATGTACGCAGGTGAGCGGGCCCGTACAAGGCCCCCGGTCGCCCGCCTCGGTCGGCCTCCGGCCGCTCCCAGAGGGCGTCGGCCACCTGGCAGCCGTACGCTGACGAGGGTGACGCGCTTGATCGTGGCAGCGGGCGGAGGGGGCGACGCTGTCGCCGCCGCAATGCTCGACGCCGCCCTGTACGGCGGCGAGGGCCCGGCAGTGGTCCTCACCTACGCGTGGGACCGGCTGCTGATCGACCCCGTCCCGGGTCCACGGGGGCCGGCGGACTTCACAGGTCTTCGCCCCCTCACCAGAAGCGTCCGGACGGTGCCGGCCGGCGCCTCCCCGATCGCCCCCGCAGGTTCCACGCTTCCCCGGCTCGCCGCCGAGCTCCCGCAGACCTTCGCGCTGATCGATCCGCACCACGGCGCCGAGGGCATCACGCGCCAGGTCGAAGAGCTCGTCCAGCACCTGGCCCCCGAGTCCATCGACCTCCTGGACGTCGGCGGAGACATCCTCGCCAAGGGCGACGAGCCCGCACTCCGCAGCCCTCTCGCGGACGCCCTCACACTCGCCGGGTGCTGTCAGGTCAACGCCCCGGTACGGCTGCTGGTCGCCGGTCCCGGCCTGGACGGTGAGCTGGCCGCAGACGATCTGCGCGACCGCTTGGGGTCATCGGTTCTCACACTCACGACCGCAGACGTCCAGCCGGTCAGCTCGGTACTCGAGTGGCACCCTTCGGAGGCCACAGCCATGTTCGCGGCCACGGCACGAGGAGTCCGCGGTCTGTGCGAGGTCAGGGACGCAGGCCTGCCCGTGCCCCTCACCGACGAAGGGCCCACCGTCCACGAAGTCGACCTGGACGACGCCCTCGACCGCAACGCGCTCGCCCGAGCCCTTCTCGCGACGGAGACGCTCGACGAAGCCGAGCAGCGCAGTCGGGAGATCTGCGGCTGCTCCGAGATCGACTACGAACGCGACAAGGCCAGTTGGCTCGAGCGCCGGCCGGAGCAGCAGCTCGACCCGGAGCGCGCTCTGCTCCAACTCGACCAGTTCGAGGCCGAGGCCCGCACCCGCGGTGTCAGCCATACGACGTTCCGCCGGATCACCGAGGCCCTCGGCCTCGGCGGCGCACAGCGCGAGGACCTGAGAGCTCTCCTTGTCAGCAGCCGCCCGGAGCAGTACGCGGCACCACTTTGGCGCATCCCTGCCTACGCCTGAGCAACAGCGCCGGAGAGAGCCCGTCATGCCGCCGCGGGCAGGTGGTCAGGCAGTCAGGTGATCAGGGCGAAGAGTACGAGCAGCAGCGCGTAGCACAGCATCACCAGAGCCGCACCCGCTATGTGGACACGCAGGGTGCGTGCCCGGCGGGGCAGCAGCCAGAAGGCCAGCGCGCCGTTCACCAGTGGCATCAGGAGCCACGTCAGAAGGCCGACGCTCAGCAGGTTCCCGATGAAAAGGCCGAGGTAGTCCGGGACACCGGCGTCCCTGAGCGCAACGCCCACCGTCAGATTGAGCACCATGACGCAGGGAAAGAGCGCCAGAAGAACGGCCATGGCCTGCTTCCAGTTGGGCGGGATGCCCTCCTGCTCGCCCTTGCCGAACCGGAACCAGCCGCTGAACGATGATCCGATGTGCCGCATGTTGTAGGTCTCGAAGTATTCGCGCCCCTCGCGCAGAAGCTTCTCGCGATCGTCGGACTTCAGCCACTGATCCAGGTGTTCGCGGGTGTCGAAGCGGAAAGCGACCACCCAGCGGTCCTGGATCCCCTCCACCGGCGCGAACAACTCGGAGCCCATGAAGCCGGGATAACTCTCCTGTACCTTCAGGGCCTTGTCCTGCCAGCGCACGAAGTCCTGCTCCCGGCCCGGCCTCACCTGGTGCGAGATGACTGCCGTCACCACTTCCCTTTCGTCGGCAGGGGCGCCACCGCTGAGAACCTCCTGGGCCGGCTCCTCCTCGAACAGCCCGCGGCCTTCATGGAGAAGTTCCTGGCGCGTGCCGGACCGGAGCCAGGCGCTCAACTGGTCGACACGGGAGAACCGGAACACCACCACCCATTCGTTGTCGCCGCCGGTGGCCGGAGGGTACTGCTCCGTCGCCTCGAACCCGTCGAAGCCTCGTACGGCCCGGTTCATGACCTCCTGCCAACGCTTGTAGTCCTCCTCGCACCCCTGAAGGACCTTCTGGGACGTCACGACGGTGGCACCGGCTCCGGCAGACCCGCGGCTTGCACTGGCGCTCATACCGAGTAGCGTAATTACAAACGGACTTATGGGCCAAATTGGGCTACAAGGGAAATTGGCGCCCGAGTGGAGGTTCGGACATGGGCCACAAGGAGTTCCTGGCAGAAGCGGTGCGGCTGGCGACAGAATCGGTGGAGCAAGGCTGGGGCGGGCCGTTCGGCGCCGTGATCACGCACAACGGTGACATCCTCGCCCGTGGCCAGAACCGCGTGCTCCTGACCGGCGATCCCACCGCACACGCCGAAGTGGAGACCATCCGCAAGGCGGTTCAGCGCCTCAACCCGGAGGCGCCCTCCATCTCGGAGGAGCACCAGAACGAGAGCACTCTCGCCTACGTGCCGCGTCCCGAAGGATCTCCTGACCCGGTGCCCGAGCGGGCCCGGATGCTCCAGGGCTGCTCGATCTACATCAGCGGCGCCCCGTGCCCGATGTGCATGAGCGCCATCTACTGGTCGCGCATCGACAACGTCTTCTTCAGCTGCGATCTGAAGGCCACGCGGGAGATCGGCTTCGACGACGCCTACCAGTACGAGGACTTCGAGAAGCCGATGGACGAACGCCGGATCCATATCGAGCAGATCTACCCGGAGTTGGGCGCGGAAGCATACGCGGCGTGGTCGGGCAAGCCCGACCGGCACCCGTACTGACGGACGGCGCCCCGGCGGCGCACCGCCCGGAAGGACACGGTGCCGTCCGCGACCCGAAGGCCCGCACCGGCCACGAATCGACGTGGCCGGTGCGGTTCTCATCGGGGTGAGCTGGCGGCGGGTTCCGTGTCCGGCGCCTCGATGAGACCGGCGGGCAGGGCGATGTACGCGGTGACTCCGCCGGTGCCGCCCTGCCCCTCGGTGGGACGCAGTTCCACCTGGGCGCCGAGCCTGGCCGCCAGGGTTCCGACCACGTAGTGGCCGAGGTAGCGGGAAGGGGCGACCAGGAAGGGCTCGCGGCCCGCGAGCCGGGCGTTGGAGCGGGCCAGTTCCTCGGCGGTCATGCCCAAGCCCCGGTCGACGACGGCGAGGCAGTACTCGGCGCCGTCGCGCCAGCCGTAGACCTCGACCTGCTGCGTGGGGGGCGAGAAGACCAGGGCGTTCTCCATGAGTTCGGCAAGCAGATGGGAGAGCTCCGCGACGGCGCGGCCACGGATCCTGCTGGGCTCCATGTCGACCACGGCGACACGCTGGTACTGCTCGACCTCGGCGATCGCCGACTGCACCACCTCCGCCGCTGTCACCAGGCCCGACCAGGTGCGCGGCGGCAGCTCCTCCCCCGCGAGCACGAGCAGGGATTCGGCATTGCGGCGCATGCGGGTCGCCAGGTGGTCGAGTTCGAAGAGCCCGCCGAGTGCGTCCGGATCGATCTCCTGACGCTCCAGGGCCGTGATCAGGCCGAGCTGGCGGGAGAGCAGCGCCTGGTTGCGGCGGCCGAGGCTGGCGAGCGACTCCGAGCTGTTGCGGCGCAGCACGGCCTGCTCGGTCGCGAGACCGATCGCCGTGTGCTCGACGTTGTGCAGGGCGCCGGCGAGCCGGGCGAACTCACGGGCCCCGTCGGGCACCCGGCGCCGCGGCGCGGCGGCGAGTTCGTCCCGCGCGTCGGCCTCCTGGATCCGGGCCACGGCGGCGGGCAGCCCGTCACGCGCGACCGAGTCGGCCTCGTCGGCGAGTGCGACGAGGGGCCGGGTGATCGAGCGGGCGGAGAGCACGGCGAGCGCGGTGACGACGGCGACGATCAGCAGCCCGAGGGCGATGAAGCCGCCCAGCTGTCCGGTGGCCTCGTCCCCGGCCTCCTCGGCGCGCGCCCTTGTCTCGTCGCCGATGCGCCGCTGGACGACGTGGAGTTGATCGACGAGGGCCGTCATCGAGGACCACCAGCTGCTCGGTTTCACGTCGAGCCGGTCGCCGTCCGCGCCTCGCTCCGCCTGTTTCTCGTAGCCGAGGGCGCGCCGGGCCTCGGGGGTTTCGAAGGCGGCATCGAGCGCGGACTGCTGGGCGGGGGTGGCGAGTTCGGCGTACTGGGCGAGGGAGGCCAGCCGGTCCGCCCGTACCTCGGTGAAGTCGAGGAACTCGCTCCCCTTGAACCGGCCTGCCGCGAAGACGCCGTTGAGGAAGCCGCGCTCGAGAGCGACCGCCTCGGTGGCGCGCGCGAGGGCCTCCAGGGCGCCCATCGACTCGGCGACGACTCCCTCACCCCGAGCCGGTCCGGCCGCCGCGGCACCGATCAGCTGGTCGATCGCCTCGGTGTAGGCGGCCAGGGTCGGGGCACGCTGTGCGGTGCCGTTGTCGACCTGGGTGCGTACCCCGGCCAGGGCCCCGACCGGGACGAGCGCGTCACGTAAGGCGCCGGCGGTGTCCGCACCCGCGCCGCCCGCTTCGAGCAGGGCGTCGAACCCTTTGCGGCCGGTGTCGGTGCGTGCGCGCTGGACGTCGACGTCGTCGCGGTACTCCGCGGCGCCGCCCAGCAGCCCATTGGTGAGGCCGCGCTCGCGCTGCAGCTCGCGCACGAGGTCCTGGGCCTTGATGACGAGTTCCACCCGGGCGGCGGTCTCGCGCGACGCGGACCAGTCGGCCGCCCGGTCGGCGACACCGAGGCCGGTCACGATCAGCAGCAGACAGGTGGGTACGGCGAGCACAACGGCCACCCGGCCGCGGATGGTGCTCCAGCCGGGCAGAGCGGGCGGACGCGGCAGAGGCCGGCGACTCCGCGTGACAGATCGAGTACGCATCACGCGGACAACGCTACGAACCGGGGTGCCCGGCAGGGTTTCGTGACGGTTAGAGGCTGGTTATTCCCGGATCACAGCGGGCCGCACGGCTCCGGGCCCCGTACGCCACCTCCCTGTAACCCGCCAGGGCCGGCCAAAAGGGGCGACGCCATGACATGCGTCACACCCACTTCCGGTACTAAGGCTACGGAATAGTAGATGTGTCCCGGGCGACAAAAGGTACTTGTCCGTCTTGGCATAGATATGCCTCACGTAAGTATTCGCGACATTCGACCCGCTCGGCACTTTCGCCCGTTCATCGAGCTCACAGGGGTTTCTGACCCGGCATCAGCTTGTACCGGAAGATCCGGAAACCGGGCCTGCATGCCCGTGCACCCGTGACAAGAGCCGTCCATCGCTACGAGCCGGGGTAGTGGTGAGGCTCGTTGCCCTGCGCGTCCAGCGGTTCTAACAATGGCGGCCCGCAAGGCGTCTCCGCAGCTCAGGCACAGGGTTCTGTGCCGGCTGACCGCATCCGGGGACGAGCTCCGCGATTTACCTAGCGAGGTCAGGCATGAGGAAGCACCGCAGGACGACCCACTACCGGAAGATAACGATCACTGCCGTCGCCCTGAGCGCCGTGGCAGTGCCCTCCGCCGCCATGGCCTGTTGGGATCCCCAGGCAAGCCAGGAAAACCGGTCCGCCGGGCAGTGGGAGCGGACCTCCCACGGCGACTGGGAGCGATCCCACGGCGAGTGGGACCGGCCGTCTTCCGACAAGCGGTGGTCGCAGGCCGACCGCGACAGGAAGCCGGCCGCCCCGGCGACCAAGGCTCCCGCCGAGAAGCCGAGCGCCCCCGCGACGAAGGCACCCGCCCCCGAGGCCAAGAAGCCGGCCGCGCCCGCCACGAAGCCGCCCGCCAAGGCGACCCCGAGCAAGCCGAGCACTCCGGCGGCCCCGGCGTCCGGGGATGTGGCCCGCGTCGTGCAGCTGGTCAACGCCGAGCGCAGCAAGGTCGGATGCTCACCGGTCACCGTCAACGCGAAGCTGACCAAGGCCGCTGAGGCGCACAGCAAGGACATGGCGTCCCACAGCAACATGTCGCACACGGGCTCCGACGGCTCCTCGCCGGGCGACCGCATCACGCGCGCCGGCTACACCTGGAGCACGTACGGCGAGAACGTGGCCTACGGCTATGACTCGCCCGAGAGCGTCATGGCGGGCTGGATGGCCAGTCCGGGCCACAAGGAGAACATCCTGAACTGCGCGTTCAAGGAGATCGGGGTCGCGCTCGCGCAGCCCAACAGCTACTGGACGCAGGACTTCGGAACGGCCCGCTGAGGGACCCGACGAACCGGCGAAGGCCCCGCGCCCATCGGCGCAGCATGAGCTACAGGGGCCTTCGCCGTTCTCCGTTCCGGGCCCGGGTCATTCCGCTTCGGATCGGTAGCACCTCGGACCGCGCCTCGAACCGCGCCTCGGAGCCCGCTTCGGGTCACGCTTCAGTTCATTTGTGGTGAATCACCGCATTGACGGACAGGCTCCGTAAAGTCGCCCCATGGCTCGGCCGAGGGCAGCGAGGGATGCGGAGGCCGCACCCGGCCTCCGGCAGGAGCGGTGGGTGCTGGCTGCGTCGAGCCTCGCGCTGGCCATGACGTTCGTCGACGAGACGGTCGTCGGGGTGGCCCTCCCCACGATCCGGGACGACCTCGGTATCAGCGTCGCGCTCTCGCACTGGGTGCCCAACGCCTACATCCTCGCCTTCGCCTCTCTCGCCGCCGCGGGCGGCCGGTTCGGCGACCTCTTCGGTACGCGGCGGATGTTCCTGCTCGGCACTCTGGCCTTCGCCGTCGCCTCACTGCTGTGCGGACTGGCCGACAGCGGCGGGGCACTGGTGGTGGCCCGCGCGGTCCAGGGCGCCGCGGCGGCCGCCATGCTGCCCCAGACGATGGCGATCATCACGAACACCTTCCCGGCGGACCGGCTGGGCAAGGCGATCGGGACGTATGTCGGCGCCGCCTCGGTCGCGCTCGCCGCCGGTCCGTTGTTGGGCGGCCTGCTCACCGAGCACCTCGGCTGGCGCTGGATCTTCTTCGTGAACCTCGTGCCCGCGGCAGCCGTCCTCCTGATCGCGTGCACCGTGATCGGCCGGCAGCCCGCGGGCGCGTCATCGGGAGGCTTCGACGGCTGGGGCCTGGTCACCTCCGTGGCAGGTCTCGGGGCCGTGGTGACCGCGCTCATGCAGTCCGGCGGCCAGGGCCCCTCCGCTGTCGCGGTGCTCGCGCTGCTCGGGGCCGGCCTGGTGCTGCTGGGCGTGTTCGTACGCATCGAGACGCGCCGCAGGGTGCCGCTGGTGGACGTGGGACTGCTGGCCGAGCGCCGGTTCGCGGGCTCGGCGGTCATGGTTCTCTCTGCGCAGTTCAGCTTCCTCGCGGCGGTGATCTACGGGGCCGTCTATGTGCAGGACTCGCTCGGGCTCAGCCCGTCGGCCGCAGGACTCGCGATGCTGCCCGCCATGGCGCCGACCGTGGTGCTCGCACCGGCCACCGGGGCGCTGTCCCGGCGCTTCGGCGCCCGGACCCTGACGGTGGCGGGCGCGGTGGGCGGCGCGCTGGGCTTCGCCCTCATGGGTGCCGCGGTCGAGGTCAGGAGTTACTGGCCCTTCGGTGCGGCTCTGCTGGTCTGGGGCATGTCGATCCCGTTCATCTACAACCCCGCCATGTCGGTCGCCATGGCCGCACCGCCGACGAGCCGTCGCGGCGGTGCGTCCGGGCTTCTGGAGATGTGCCTGCAGGTCGGCGGAACGCTCGGCACCGCGGTCGTGGGGGCGACGCTCCTGTCCGCCCACTCGGGGCGGGCGCCGCTGCCGGGTGACGCGTTCGCCACCGGGTTCTTCCTCACGGCGGGGGTGCTGGCGGCCGCCGCGCTGACCCAGACGCTGCTGATGGTCTCCGGCCGCCCGGCGGGCCGCGCCACGCCGCCGTGAGATGCGACGAACTCGTGCCAAGAGGCTGGCGGGGGCCTCGGTGGAGGCGGGGGTCCAGGGGCCGCCCGCGTCCACCGAGGCCACCACGGATCAGTACGTAGCTCGGGGACCGCCGACTCATCGGCGTACGTGGCGGCCCCGGGTCACGCCGGGCCGGACACGACCGGCGAGGTCACCCCGGGCCGTCACCGTCGGCGAACTCGTCCGTGGCCGACGGGCCGGCGCCACATGCCGGTCGGGCGGCGGCCCATCATGGTCCTCCCGGTACCCGCGGCCGGTCGCGACCCCACCGTCGCTTCTCTCCGGGTTCCCCCTGTCGACACCAGCCCCAGGAGGCCGGCCCGTGCAGAAGCTCGACGCGCAGGACCCCGTCGCCGTCACCGAAGCGATCCGGAGCGGGCACCTGCCTGAGCTGCGGCGGCTGCTGGACAGGCATCCGGGGCTCGCCTCCGCGCGGATCGTGCAGGAGCCGCGCGAAGGATGCGGCGGAGCGGGCGGGCGGAGTCTGCTGCATCTCGCCACCGACTGGCCGGGACACTTTCCGAACGGGCCGCAGGTCGTCGCCCTTCTCGTACGCGCCGGTGCCGATCCCGACGCGCGGTTCGCGGGTGCCCATGCCGAGACTCCACTGCACTGGGCCGCCAGCAGCAACGACGTCGCCGTGCTGGACGCGCTGATCGAGGCAGGGGCCGACATCGAGGCCACCGGCGGCGTCATCGGGGCCGGTACGCCACTGGCCGACGCGCGCGGGTTCGGGCAGTGGGAGGCCGCGCACCGGCTGCTCGGGCACGGAGCGCGGGTCACGCTGGAGGACGCCGCGACGCTGGGGCTCGTCGGACAGGTCGAGGAGTTCCTCGCCGGGGACGAGCCGCCGACCGCCGACGAGGTGACCTCGGCCTTCTGGGGCGCATGTCATGGCGGACAGCTCGCGGTCGCACGACTGCTGCACGCGCACGGCGCGGACGTGGATCGGATCGGCCACGGCGGTGCCCGGCCCGTCGACATCGCCGCGGCACAAGGGGCCGAGGACGTCGTCCGATGGCTGCGGGAGCACGGCGCCGAGTAGCGCGGGAAGGCCGCGCACGGGCCTTGTCGATACATGCATGCATCGAATACGTTCATGTACTGAAAGAGGGAGAGGCGATGTCCGCAACAGCCCCCAAGCGCGTCACCGCGCGCCGCGCGCAGACGCGGCGGCGGCTGCTCGACGCCGCGCTCGAGGTGTTCGCCGATGAGGGCTTCGGGCGCTCGACCGTGGAGCAGGTCTGCGAGCGCGCGGGCTACACGCGCGGCGCGTTCTACTCCAACTTCACCTCGCTGGACGAGCTGTTCCTCGCCATGTGGGAGGAGCGCTCACAGCGCATGCTCGCCGACGCACGCGAGGCGCTGGACAAGGTGTCGTCCCAGGCGCCGGAGGAGGCGATGCGGGCCGTGCTCGCCGCGATCCCCGTCGACGACGCCTGGTACCGGGTGACGGCCGAGTTCACCGCGCACGCGCTGCGCAATCCGTCGCTGCGGCGCGTGATGGCCGCGCGCGAGCAGTCGATCCTCGACACGCTCCTGCCCTTCGTGGTCGAGGCGCTCGCGAGGACCGGACGGCGCGTCGGGGACGAGGCGGCGCTCGGGCACGCGCTCGTCGCCGTGCACGACGGCACCGCCGTACAGGTGCTGCTCGAACCCGGCAGCGAGGTCGTGCGCCGCCGGCGCGAGGAGCTGTTCATGAACGTGCTGCACGCGTACAGCACGCCGATCACCGAGGAGCCGCAATGAGCGACGACGCCGATGTCATCGTGGTGGGTGCCGGTCTTGCCGGGCTGGTCGCAACATACGAACTGACCCGTGCCGGGCGGCGGGTGACCGTCGTCGACCAGGAGAACGAGGCCAATCTGGGCGGCCAGGCGTTCTGGTCGCTCGGCGGGCTGTTCCTCGTCGACAGCCCCGAGCAGCGCCGCATGGGCATCAAGGACTCCCGCGACCTCGCACTCGCCGACTGGCTCGGCTCGGCCGCCTTCGACCGGGACCGTGAGGACCACTGGCCGCGGCAGTGGGCACACGCGTACGTGGACTTCGCCGCCGGTGAGAAGCGGGACTACCTGCACCGGCTCGGACTGCGCGTGATGCCGACGGTCGGCTGGGCGGAGCGCGGCGCGGGCACCGCGGGCGGCCACGGCAATTCCGTACCCCGCTTCCACCTCACCTGGGGCACCGGGCCCGAGGTCGTCCGGGTGTTCCGCGAGCCCGTGCTCGAGGCCGCCGCACGCGGCCTGGTCACCTTCAAGTACCGCCATCAGGTCGACTCCCTGATCGTCGAGAACGGCGCCGCGGTCGGCGTGCGCGGGACGGTCCTCGTTCCCTCCTCGGAGTCCCGCGGCGTCGCCTCGTCCCGCGAGGCGGCGGGCGAGTTCGAGCTGCGCGCCCAGGCCGTGGTCGTCACGTCCGGCGGGATCGGCGGCAACCCGGAGCTCGTACGCAAGAACTGGCCGGCCGAGCGCATCGGACCCGCCCCCGCATCGATGATCACCGGCGTCCCGGCGCACGTCGACGGCCGGATGCTGGAGATCACCGAGAGCGCGGGCGGCTCGATCGTCAACCGCGACCGTATGTGGCACTACACCGAGGGCATCAAGAACTGGGACCCGATCTGGCCCGATCACGCGATACGCATCATCCCGGGGCCCTCGTCGCTGTGGCTCGACGCGACCGGCCGGCGGCTTCCGGTGCCGCTGTTCCCCGGGCACGACACGCTCGGCACGCTGAAGCACATCGTGGGTACGGGCCATGACCACACCTGGTTCGTCCTCACCCGCTCGATCGTGGAGAAGGAGTTCGCGCTCTCCGGGTCCGAGCAGAATCCGGACATCACCGGCAAGGACCTGAAGCTCGTGCTGTCCCGGGGCAGGAAGGGCGCTCCCGGCCCCGTACAGGCTTTCCTCGACCACGGCGAGGACTTCGTCGTACGGCGCACCCTCAAGGAGCTCGTCGAGGGCATGAACGCGATCTCGCCGGGCCCGCAGCTCGATCTCGCCCAGGTCGAGCGGGAGGTCGTGGCGCGCGACCGGGAGGTCGGCAACGCGTACTCCAAGGACTTCCAGCTGATGTCGGTCAGGAACGCCCGCGCCTACTGGCCCGACAAGATCACCCGGGTCGCCAAACCGCACCGGCTGCTCGATCCGGCACACGGTCCGCTGATCGCCGTACGGCTGCATCTGCTGACCCGCAAGACCCTCGGCGGGCTCGAGACCACGCTCGACTCGCAGGTCGTGCGCCCCGACGGCTCCGTCTTCGACGGGCTGTACGCGGCGGGCGAGGTCGCCGGGTTCGGCGGCGGCGGTGTGCACGGCTACAACGCGCTGGAGGGCACCTTCCTCGGCGGCTGCATCTTCTCCGGGCGCGCGGCGGGCCGCGCCCTCGCCGGGGGCCTCGCATGAGCGCCCCCGCACCCGGCGCGGGCCGCACCGCGCTGGTGACGGGCGCCTCCTCCGGCATCGGCGCGGCCGTGGCCGCGGCGCTCGTCGCACGCGGCTACCGCGTGGTCGGCACAAGCCGCAGTCCGAAGACGGTCACCGAGCCGGTCCCCGGCGTGGAGTACGTCGCGCTCGACCTCACCGACAACGCCTCCATCGAGGCGTGCGCGGCAGCGGCGGGCGAGGTCGACGTCCTGGTCAACAACGCGGGCGAGAGCCAGAACGGGCCGATCGAGGAACTGCCCATGGAAGCGGTCGAGCGGCTGTTCCGGCTCAATGTCTTCGGCGCCGTACGGCTCACCCAGCTCGTGCTGCCCGGCATGCGCGCCCGCGGTCACGGCCGCGTCGTCATGGTCGGTTCGATGCTGGCCAGCTTCCCGCTGGCGTACCGCTCCTCGTACGTGGCCTCCAAGGCCGCGATCAAGGGCTTCGCCCATGCCGCGCGGCGCGAGGTCGCGCCGTACGGCATCGGGATCACCACCGTCGAACCCGGTTCCATCAGGACCGGCATCAGCGAGCGGCGCACGCAGTACCTGGCCGACGGCTCGCCCTTCGAGGCCGAGTACCGCACCATGCTGGCCGCGCTGAACGCCAACGAGGCGAACGGCATCTCGGCCGGGCAGGTCGCCGTCACCGTGGTCCGCGCGATCGAGGCCGCGCGGCCGAAGCCGCTGTACGCGGTGGGCAGCAACGCGCCCGCGGTGTTCGCGCTGCGCCGGCTGCTGCCGCGGGCGGCGGTCGAGCGGATGGTGGCCCGCAGACACGGGCTGCGCTGAGCTCCGGGAAGTCTTCAGGCCTGGCGGTCACACGCCGCTGCGCGCCCCGGCCACCCGCGCCCGCCGCCGAATGCCGGAGCGTTCTCGAAGGCATGCCTTGTACGGTGAGCGACTCGGCATGGGGGAGTGACGTCGGTGATGAACGGGAACACGGCGCCGGGGGTGCTGCTCACCTCCGTGCAGGAAACCTCCACGACCGCGCTGCTGGCGCGGGCTGCCGCGCGGCGCGGCATGGACGTCCGTGTCGTCACCGGCCCGGGCTCGCTCGACGGCTTGGGCGGCCGCCACGTGCACTGGTACGGAGGGCCGATCGCCGCGGCGCGGATCAGCGGCCAGGTCGGTCTCGCGCTGCTGGAGCCGCCCGACGACTGGCTCGTGCGGCTGCCGCACGAGTACACCCGGCGACGGATGGAGCTGACCACGCTTTCGGAGGCCTGGACCGCGCGCAGTCCGGTCTTCGTCAAGCCGCCCAGCGACAAGACGCTGCCGGCCGCCGTGTACGCGGACGGCGCGAGGCTGCCCCGCGCCGGCGACGGCATCGGGCCGGACACGCCGGTGCTGGTCTCCGACGTGGTGACGTTCGCCGTCGAGTACCGGCTGTTCGTGCTCGACGGGCAGGTCGCGGCGGCGAGCCGGTACGCCACCTTCGGCCGCCTCGACACGGCCCCACTCCACCCGGACCGCCCCCGCGACCGGGACGCCCTGCGCTTCGCCGGGCGCCTGCTCGACGCCGTCGCGGACTCGCTGCCCAGCGCGGTGACCGTCGACATCGGACTCGTACTGGACCCGGACACCGGGCAGGAACACTGGGCCACGGTGGAGGCGAACATGCCCTGGTTCTCGCACAGCTACTGCGCGGACGACGGCCCGGTTCTCGATGTCGTGCTGCGGGCAGCGGGCCCACGCGACCGGGTCGTCGCCCGTGACCTGCGGTTTCTACGAGCCGGGTGAACTTCCCCGGAAAAAGTCCGGCGCGCCTGTCGAGAATCCGTCACCGGCTCCGACGTCCCCTGTGAAAGTTGCCCACAAGGGCGACCACTCATCCCGAGGGAGCACGACCATGAAGTACCTGGTGATGGTGCAGGGCACGCAGGCCGACTACGAGGCGATGCGCGGGAAGCCGTCCGAGCACTCCCCGGTGTGGAGCGAGAAGGACATGCAGTCCATGTTCGCCTTCATGCAGGCCGTCAACGACGACCTCGCCGAGTCCGGGGAGCTCGTGGACGCGCAGGGACTGGTCGAGCCCGCGCGGACCCGCCACGTCAGGGCGGGCAAGGACGGCCGGCCGGTCATCACCGACGGGCCGTACAGCGAGACCAAGGAACTTCTCGCCGGCTACTGGGTCCTGGAGTGCGAGAGCCTGGAGAGGGTCACGGAGATCGCGGCGCGCGTCGCCCAGTGCCCGGTCCCCGAGGGCAGCCCCGACTACCCCGTGGTCATCCGGCCCATCGACAACGGCGGAGGCGATGTGTGCGGGTGAGAGGTACGAGAGAGGTCGAGGACCTGCTGCGCCGCCACGCGCCGCAGGTCCTCGGCGCGCTGGTACGCCGGTACGGCCACTTCGATCTGGCCGAGGACTCCGTGCAGGAGGCGCTGCTGGCGGCCGCGCAGCAGTGGCCCGACGACGGCGTTCCCGCCAATCCGCGCGGCTGGCTGATCCGGGTCGCCGCCCGCAGGCTGACCGATCTGCTGCGCAGCGAGGAGGCGCGCCGCCGCCGGGAGGAGTCGGCCGCCCGGCTCACCCCGCGGGACGCCTTCACGGCGCCGCCCCCCGGTGAGGGCCGCGCGCCGTCCGAGGACGACACCCTCACACTGCTCTTCCTGTGCTGCCACCCCGAACTGTCCCCCGCCGCGCAGATCGCGCTCACCCTGCGGGCCGTGGGCGGCCTGACGACGCTGGAGATCGCCCGGGCGCATCTGGTACCGGAGGCCACGATGGCGCAGCGCATCAGCCGGGCCAAGCAGAAGATCAAGAGGGTGCCGTTCCGGCAGCCTTCTCCCGCGGACCGCAACGCCCGCCTCGCGGTGGTCCTCCAGGTCCTCTATCTGATCTACAACGAGGGGTACACGGCGACCACCGGCCGCGACCTGCACCGCTCCGACCTCGCAGGCGAGGCGATCCGGCTGGCCCGCGCGGTGCGCCGGCTGCTGCCCGAGGAGGGCGCGGTCACCGGTCTGCTGGCACTGATGCTGCTCACCGAGGCCCGCAGTGCGGCCCGCACCGGCCCCCACGGCGAACTGATCCCGCTCGACGAACAGGACCGCGACCGCTGGGACCGGGAAGCGATCGCCGAGGGCACCGCGCTGGTGGAAGAGGCGCTGTCGCAGAGCCCGGCCGGCGCATACCAGCTGCAGGCGGCGATCGCGGCGCTCCACGACGAGGCGGCGACCGCCGGCGCCACCGACTGGCCGCAGATCCTCGCCCTGTACGACCTGCTCGTGGAGCGGGCCCCGGAGCCGATGGCGCGGCTGGGGCGGGCGGTCGCGGTGGCGATGGTGCAGGGACCGCGGGCAGGGCTGGCCGACATCGCCGAGCTGGAGGACCGGCTGGCGGGCCACTACCGGCTGGACGCGGTACGCGCGCATCTGCTGGAGAAGGCGGGCGACACCGAAGCCGCCCGCGCGGCCTACGAGTCGGCGGCGCAACGCACGCTGAGCGTGCCCGAGGCCCGATACCTCCAGATGCGGGCGGCCCGGCTGGAAGGCGGCTGAACGGGCCCGGTTCGCGCACTCCCGCGGCCCGGCCGTCAGCGCAGTGCCGTCCGCAGGTTCAGTGCCACCGAGCGATGCGTGAGGTCCAGGACGACGATCCGGCCCTGCCCGTCGTGGAGCGTGGCCAGGCCCGCATGGACCCGCAGGCGCGGTGACGCGTCCTCGGGGAAGGTGACACAGGCCCATGTGCGGCCGCCCGGGCGCTCGGCGAACCGGACACTGCTGCGGGACTCGTCCGCGACGACCGTCGCGAGGGTGCTGCCGTCCTGCAGCAGTCCGGTGGTGTCGGCCGGTACGGGGTACGGCGTCGAACCGGTCGGGTGCGTGCCGTACGCGTGCAGCCGCAGCTCCGCGCCGATGCCGTCCTCGCTCTCGACGTGCAGGGCCGTGCCGTCCGAGAGCAGCGCCATCGGCGGGCCGTCCGGCGGCACGGGGTTGCGGGCGCGCAGCACGATCTCCGGCAGGTCCCAGCGCCACACCTCGCGGCTGTCGGGGAGGTTGAACCCTCCGGGCGTCCGCACGACCGCGGCGAGATGACCGGGACCCCGGGCGATCGACTCCACGTCCTGGTCGCGTTCCAGCTCACGCCACAGGGCCCGCGGCCGGTCCGCGTCCGTGGCGACGAACGCGATGCCGTCCTCGTCGACGACCGTGAGCACGCTGCCGTCGTACGAGGAGGCGACCTCCTTCGCGCGCAGCGTCGTCCAGGGCCGGACCCGCCGGGTCGCGAGATCGAGGCGGCGGATGTCGTGCACTTCCCCGCGGCGCGCGACCAGGAGCGCGGTGCCGCCGTGGTCCGCGACGACCAGCCGGTGGGCCGGTACGTCCCAGCGGGCCTTGACCTGGCCGTCGCGGCCCAGCAGCCGGACACCCAGATCGCCGTGCGCGGTCAGCATCAGCCCTGGCGAGAGCGCGACCGCGTCGACGAGCGGCAGTTGTCCCGGTTCCCGCTCGGCGCTCAGATGGAGCGTGGCGCGGTCGGCCGGCGGCGGGGCGGGCACAAGGTCGGCGACGTACAGCGGATCCGCGCGCCGGCGCAGCGCCTTGACGATGCGCTGCCGCTCTGCGGGATCGGTCTCGTGCGGCGCTCCGCGCAGCAGGGCACGCAGCGCGCCCGTGCTCAACTCACGGTCCACAGCGGGCACTTCAGGTACGACGTCGCGCAGCGTACGGACGAGGACACGCTGCGCGCGCCGGTCCGCCTCGTCCGGGTACAGCGTCGCCAGCAGGGTCCGCGCCTCGTCGAGATGGGCAGGGTCGGGCTGCCGGGACAGGGCGTAGCACAGCAGCGCGGCCCGGTTCGGGGTGTCGCCGTCGAGTCCCCGGCGGGCCAGCGACACCGCCCCCGGCCGCAACTCCGGATCCGGCCATGCCGCTTCGATCGCGCCCAGCAGATCACCCGCCGCGTACCGCTCGGCTGACCACTCGGCGCGCAGCTGCCGCGCCGCGTCGCCGTCCAGCTGCCCGAGCCGGTCGACGGCCGCGGCCCACGCACCGCGCAGCCGCGCCACGTCCAGTGCACGCGCCCGTTCCCCGGCCCGCCACCACAGCCGTACGACGAGGGCGGCGTCCAGGCCGCGGCCTTCGGCGAGTTCGGCGGCGATACGCAGCCGGTCGTGCCGTTCCAGCAGGGCGACGGCCTCGGCCGCGTCGTCGAGCAGATCGGCGAGCACGAAGGCCGCCTCCTCGATACGGCTCTCCTTCTCCAGCGCCGTGACCGCCTCGCGGTACAGCACCCGCAGCTGCTGCTGCGCGGACGCGCCGTACGGGATCACCGCACCGCCCGGGGTGCGCACGGCGGTGGGCAGCAGCGGGCCGCCGCGGTGGCCGGGCAGCCGCAGCGTCGTCCGCCCGCCGCCCGCACCTCCGCCGAGCGCGACCGCGTCCCGCAAGGCCTCGTTCCAGCTGCGGTTCTCGAACTGCCGTGTGAGGCGGCGCAGATACCGCTCGTGGCGGCTGCGCACCAGTGCCTCGGCCGGCGTACCGAGCACGAGCCGCGCCAGCAGGCCGTCGCGCACGGGACCCGTCGGCGCCCGGCCCGCGGCCGTGCCGCCACGAGGCCCGGTCTCCTGCAGCCGGCGGGCGGTCCGCGCGGATGCCTCCCCGACCCCGGCGACCGCCCGCAGGTCGGGTCCGGCCGTGCGCTGCGGCGCCACGACGGCCGCGGGCGCGGGCTCCGGCGGCTCCAGCGGGGCCAGAGCGTGCCGGGCAAAGCCGTCCAGGCCGAGCCAGTCGGCCGGGTCGAGTACGGGCAGGCTCTGGAGGTCGTACGTCCGCGTACGACCGGCCCGTGGCAGGTCGATCCGGCCGCCGGCCGCAGCGGTGGCGATCGGCAGCCCGAGGGCATGCTCGGCGCGCAGTGAGCGCGCCTCCCCGAACAGCACGAGCCAGTCACCGCCGTCCGGCAGCGCGTACACGGTGGTGCCGGGGAGCCACAGCTCCAGCACGCGGGCCCGGGCCTCGGCTTCGCCGAGGAGCGCGGCGAAGAGCACCAGCGCGTGTGCCTCGACCCGCCCCCGGAAGGCCGGCGGCGGATTCAGCGTCGTCATGCGAGGCCCTTCCGCAGGATCACGACCCGCTCCAGGGACTCCAGGTCGAACACCTCGACCGTGCCGTCGTCACGGCGCAGCGCGAGCAGCGGCAGGACCGGGTGCACGAGGGGCGCATCCGACGTACCGGACGCCTTGGTGAGCACGGTGTCCCGCCTGCCGCCGCGGATGCGCACCAGGTGACCGGCGGCGGACCGGGTCACGAGGCGCGGCTCGCCGCCCAGCAGCACGAAGCCGAGGGGCTGTTCACCCTTCTCGAGGCGGCAGGTGGTCCCGTTCGCCGGGCCCGCGAGTGTCCATACCTGACCGGCCATGGAACGCGCGTGGGAGCTGTCAGGGCCGAGGATCACATGATGCTCCCTGAACGACGGCGCGTCCGGGCCGAGATGGGGCAGGCGCAGCGCCTCACCCTCCCGGCAGGCCGTCGCACCGCCGGGGATCGCGGCCACCAGGTCCGTGACCCGGGCCGCCGAACCGTCCCAGCCGAAGCGGTACCAGTCGCCGTCCCAGCAGCACAGCATGTGCCGCTCGTCGACGACGAGCGGCGTGATCCGTTCGTGCGCGAGCGCCGTGAGGCGCTCCTCCGAGATGTCCAGTTCATCGGTGGGCACCGCGAAGCCGGACGCGGTCGGCCACGGCTTGCCGACCACATGCGCCCGTACGGTGCCGCGGCTCAGGTACAGGCCCACCAGCCGGCGGCCGTGGTACCCGGCCGCCAGGACCGGGGCGGGGAACGTGTGCCGCCGCACGGTGTATTGCTGGTCGCCGCGCGCCTTGTGCGGCACCCGGGCGGTCATCACCTGTGCCGGATCGCCCGACCCGAGCAGCAGCTGCCGGCCGGCCCCCACGAAGGCCATCCGCCGTACGCCGCCGCTGAGGGCCTTGCCCGGCGTGGGCGCCCCGGTCCGCCGCCAGCCCTCGCCGCGCAGGATCCGTGCGCCGGTGCGCGGATCCGGGAGCGCGAGCCGCGCCGTCCGCCCGCCGAGGGTGACGGTGATCTCCGCGGCACCCTTGTCCGACCAGGCGCTCTCCCGGCCGGCCAGCACCTTGTGGCGGCCGGGCAACACGAGCCGGGAGGCCAGCGGCTCGCCCGTCAGTACCCAGGCCTCGTCCGCGGCGTCCAGCGAATCCCTCCATGCCTCCACATCGACGGGGTCGGGTTCGACGGCACTGCGGGCGGCCAGCCAGCCGTGCAGCAGTTCGGGCAGCTCGGCGCCCTCGTGCCAGTCGCCCGGCTTCCGGCCGAGCAGGCCGAGACGCAGCCCGGTGCCACGGGCTGCGGCCCGCCGGTGGGCGACCATCAGCGCGGCCAGCTGGACCAGCCGGACGGCCCCGAGCTGGGAGGGGCCGGTGTCGACGAGTACGGCGATGCTGCCGCGCGGCTCCGGGGAGCGGCGGGCCGGGGCGAGATGCAGCAGCTCGCGCTGGGCCGCACGCCGCAGGAACTCCTCCGGGGCGGCCTCCGCCAGCAGCCACTGCGACATCAGCAGCCGCTCCGGGGTGCCGGACCGGCTCAGTCCGTCGTAGCCGTCGAACTCGCCCTGGCTGCCGCTGCTGTGCGCATCGCCGCCCAGCAGCGTGTCGAGCGCACGCACGAACGGCCCGAGCGCCACGGCACACCGGGGGTCGAGGGCGTCGAACTGCCCGGCCCAGGGGGCGAGATGAGAAGGCAGCCGACCCGTCATACGAGGAGCTCTCGCGTCACCGGCCGCTGCGGGGCGGGCCCGGACAGCAGCCGGCCGGGCAGCATCACCAGCAGCGTGTGCGACGCGGGGACGCGCCGGGCCGCGGCACGTACGACCAGGTCGGGGGCGGGGTCGAGGCTCAGATGGGTGGGCAGCAGCAGACCACCGCCGTCCCGCCCGAGCCAGTGGACGCCGTCGGCCCAGGGCAGGTCGGAGCCGGTGGGGTCGTCGGACAGGACGACCAGCCAGCCGTCACCGCGTACGGCACGCAGCCGTGCGCCGTGTCCGTCGTCGAGCCCCGCGGACACAGCCGCGGCGAGCGCCTTGGCACCGGCCCCCTCGGCAGCCACGGCAACGGCGGGCAGGGGAGGCTCACGGGTGATCCAACGGGGCCGCACGACCGGGCCGGCTACGGCCCGTTCGTCTGACGGCACGGCCGTTGCGCCCGACGACGTCACGGGCCCAGCGGGCGGCACCCGGGCCCCGGCCGCCTCCGGCACCGGCATCCCCGGCTCCGCGGCGACAGGGGGGACAGCGGGAACAGCCACCCGCCCGGGCAAGGGCGGTACCGACGGCCCCAGGGTCCCGGCCGCCCCCGGCACGGAGCGCGTCATGGGCCCGTGACCGCGGCGACCAGGCGTTCACGGACCGCGCGCAGCTGGTCCGGCACCGCATCCGCCGCGAACGAGGCGTCGATCTCGCGAAGCGTCGCCTCCACCCGGATCCGGTCGTCACGCGGGTGCGGCGGCAGGCCGAGGCCTGCGAGGAGCGTGGAGCCGGCGCGGGCGAGCCGTTCGGCGCGGGCCAGCGGGCCCCGGCCCAGTTCCTCGGCGGCGTGCAGCAGGCTCTGGTTGCGGGCGGCGCCCAGCAGATCGGCGAGGGTGTCACGGGCGAGCGCCTGGGTGTCCGCGGTGGGCGCCACCAGCGGCAGCACCCACAGGTCCGCCTCGGTCGCCGCGGCGCGCCCGTCGAGCACCGCGGCGGCGGCGACCAGTCGCTGGGTGCGTACCGCGCGCCGGTCGCTCAGCGGCACTCCGGCCGACCGCAGCCTCCGTACCGCGGCGGCCAGCGCGGGCCGTACCGCACTCAGGTCGCAGTCGCGCGCCGCCGCGGCCAGCCGGTCGACGACGGGCAGCAGGCTGTCGGCGGGACCTGGCGCCGCCGACCGCGACCAGCCGGATTCGAGCAGCTCCTCCAGGCGTGCGTCCGGGACCGGCTCCACGAAGATCCGGGCGAGGAAGCGGTCGGCGAACGCACCCAGCGCCGGGTCGTCCGGCAGCGTGTTGGCGGCGCCGACACAGACCCGCAGCGGTACGTCCACCGAGGTGCTGCCACGCCGGAAGGTGCGCTCGTTGAGCAGCCCCAGCAGGGTGTTGAGGATCGCGGTGGACCCGAGGAACACCTCGTCCAGGAAGGCGACGTCGGCCTCCGGGAGCATCCCCGTGGTCTCCACCTCGACGACGCCCTCGCGCAGCCGGCGCAGGTCGACCGGCCCGAAAAGCTCGTTGGGCTCGGTGAACCGGCCCAGGACATACTCGAAGAGCTGCCCGCCGAGCTGCTGCGACACCCGTCGTACCGCCTCGGACTTGGCGGTTCCGGGCGGCCCGATCACCAGCAGGTGCTCACCGGCGACGGCGCAGAGCACCACGGTCTCCGACACGATCTCCCGGTCGACCAGCCCCGCCCGCGCGGCGGCCACGGCGACGCGCACGGCGCGTGCGTCCTGTCCGGCGGGTGAGACCGGCGGGGCGGCGTGGGAATCGGCGCGGGAATGGGGCTCTTCGATCACATCCGGGAGTCTATGAGCGCCGCATTCGCACGCGCACTCGGATTCCCCGCAGCTGCCGGGAACCCGTCCGCGCCCCTGTCACTGGCGGCGCCCAGGCCACCGGGCGATCATCGGTCCATGGACGCCACCATTCATCTCGCCCAGCAGCCCGAGGCCGACGAACTGCTCGGCCGCAGCCCTCTCGCCGCCCTGGTGGGGATGCTTCTCGATCAGCAGGTACCGATGGAGTGGGCGTTCTTGGGCCCGTACACCGTCGCGCAGCGTATGGACAGCGACGATCTGGACTGCGCGGAGATCGCCGCGTACGACCCCGAGGCCTTCGCCGAACTGTTGAAGGAGAAGCCGGCCGTCCACCGCTACCCGGGGTCGATGGCCAAGCGGATCCAGCAGCTGTGCCAGTACCTCGTCGCCGAGTACGACGGCGACGCGAGCGCCGTGTGGCGGGACGTGACGAGCGGCGCGGAACTGCTCGCCCGCCTCAAGGCACTGCCCGGCTTCGGCGAGCAGAAGGCCAAGATCTTCCTCGCGCTGCTGGGCAAGCAGTACGGGGTGCAGCCCAAGGGCTGGCGCGAGGCGGCCGGTGCCTATGGCGAGAAGGGCTCCTACCGGTCGGCCGCCGACATCACCGGGCCGGAGTCGCTCGCCAAGGTGCGGGAGCACAAGCAGGAGATGAAGCGTGCCGCAAAAGCGGCAGCGACCGCCAAAAAGGCCTGATCCGGGCCGGGTTGAAGTGGATGATTCGGCTCCGGGGGCCGATGACACGAAATACGCCGTCAGTTGTGGCTCAGGTGTTCCCAGAATCCGCAGAGATCGCTAACTTCCCTTCAACCCACGTTCGCACCGGGAAGGACCTCTGTGAACGCATCCCATCGCAGAGCCGTGGCCACCCTGGCCGCAGCCGCACTCGCGACCCCGCTCCTGCTGGCATCCGCCTCCCCGTCCGCAGCGCACCGTCTGGACCCCGCTGACCGGGCGGCCAAGGACGCGTCGAAGCTGGCACGGAAGCTGGTCGACAAGTCGTCCGCGCAGGACGCCTACAAACATCTGAAGAAGTTCCAGCAGATAGCCGACACGACCGACGGACACCGCGCCGCCGGTTCGCTCGGGCACGACGCGTCCGCCGCGTACGTGTACCAGCAGCTGAAGAAGTACGGGTACGACGTCTCGTACCAGCGCTTCGACTTCATGTACACCGAGACGCTCGCCGAGAAGCTCTCCGTCATATCCCCCGCGCCCCGTGACATCGCGATCGAGGCGATGACCTACACCAAGTCCACCCCGGTGGGCGGCGTCAAGGCCGATCTGGCGGCGGTGCCCGTGGACGCCACCACCGGCTGTGAGGCCACCGACTACGCGTCGGGCACGTTCACCGGCAAGATCGCGCTGATCAAGCGCGGCGGGTGCACCTTCGCCGCCAAGCAGGCAGCCGCGGCCGACGCGGGCGCGATCGGCGCCATCATCTACAACAACACCGAGGGCGCGCTCTCCGGCACCCTCGGCGAGGTCGCCGCCGGCAAGATCCCGACCGGTGGCGTCACCCTCGCCGAGGGCGAGAAGCTCGCCGCGGACCTCGCCAAGGGCCCGGTGAACATCTCCTTCGAGATCCGCGAGTTCCAGCAGATGCGGAGCACCAACAACGTCATCGCGGAGACCCGCCACGGCAACGCGGCCAACACCGTGATGCTCGGCGCGCACCTCGACTCGGTCACCGCCGGCCCCGGCATCAACGACAACGGCTCCGGCTCGGCCGGTCTGCTCGAGGTCGCCGAGGAACTGGCCAAGGCGGAGAAGCGGCCCGCCAACAAGGTGCGCTTCGCCTGGTGGTCGGCCGAGGAGAACGGCCTGCTCGGCTCCGAGCACTATGTCGCGAACCTCAGCGACCTGGGCAAGAAGGAGATCAAGCTCTATCTGAACTTCGACATGATCGCCTCGCCGAACTACGGGCTCTTCGTCTACGACGGCGACAACTCCGACGGTGTCGGCTCGCCGGCGGGTCCTGCCGGCTCGGCCCAACTCGAGCGCGACATCAACGAGTTCCTCGACAAGCGCGGCACCCCGCACGAGGGCACCGACTTCACCGGCCGCTCCGACTACGGGCCGTTCATCGAGGTCGGCATCCCCTCCGGCGGCACCTTCACCGGCGCCGAGGGCATCAAGACCGAGGCGCAGGCAGCGAAGTTCGGCGGCACGGCGGGCGTCGCGTACGACGTGAACTACCACGCCAAGGGCGACAACCTCAGCAACATCAACATGACGGCGTTCCGGGTGAACATCGGCGTCATCGCCAATGCGGTGGGCACCTACACCCACGACCTGAGCTCGCTGCGCAAGCCGGTCACCTCCGTCCCCACGGACGGTGACGCGGGCAGCGGCGGCGGCCTGCACGACGGTCACGACCACGAGGTGACCGAGTAGGACGTCATCTCCGGCGCGGTGCGCCGCAGGCTCACCGCCTGCGGCGCGCCGTTCCGAAGAGAGAGCGTGTGATCTCCCGCCCCAGCTGCGTCCCCACCGACCGCGCCAGCGATCTGAAAATCCCGCTCCCCATCACCTGCCCGGCGAGCGACTCCTCGCGCCCGACCCGCCGCTGCGGCGCGCCTGACGCCTGCCGCACCCTCTCGGCCTCCCGGGCCTCCTCCACCTGCCGAGCAGCTCGCTCGGCAGCCTCCTCCGCGGCCCGCTGCTCGGCCGTCAGCCTCTCGTACGCCGACTCCCGGTCGACCGGCTCGGCATAACGCGCGTACAGCGGCGACGCCTTCACCGCCGCGTCCAGCGCACCCGCACCGATCGGCGCCATCAGCGACCGCGGTGCCCACAGCCGGGTCACCGCGACCGGTGTCGGCGCCCCTCTGTCGCTCAGCACGGTGATCGCCGCCTCTCCCGTCCCCAGACCGGTGAGCACCTCCTCGAGGTCGTACGCCGAGTTCGGGAAGGTCTTCACGGTCGCCTTGAGCGCCTTGGCGTCGTCGGGCGTGAAGGCGCGCATCGCGTGCTGCACCCGGTTGCCGAGCTGGGCGAGCACATCGACGGGGACGTCCTTCGCCGTCTGCGTGACGAAGAAGATCCCGACCCCTTTCGAGCGAATCAGCCGCACGGTCTGCGTGATCGACTCCAGGAACGCCTTGGACGCACCGTTGAGCAGCAGATGCGCCTCGTCGAAGAAGAAGACGAGCCTGGGCCTGTCCACGTCGCCGACCTCGGGCAGATCGTGGAAGAGATCGGCGAGCAGCCACATCAGGAACGTCGAGAACAGCTGCGGCTTGTCCTGGACCGTGGGCAGCTCCAGTACGGACACCACCCCACGACCGTCCGGCGCCGTCCGCAGCAGGTCGGCGGTGTCGAACTCGGGCTCGCCGAACAGGGCGGCCGCGCCCTGCTGCTCCAGGGCGGTGAGCGAGCGCAGGATCACCCCGGCGGTGGCGGTGGAGATGCCGCCGAGACCCCGGAGCTCCTCCTTCCCGGTGTCCGACACGAGGAAGGCGACCACGGCCCGCAGATCCTTCAGGTCCACCAGCTCCAGGCCCTTGGAGTCGGCGTAGTGGAAGATCAGCCCGAGCGACTGCTCCTGCGTCCGGTTGAGCTGCAGCACCTTGGCCAGCAGCAGCGGGCCGAAGTCCGTGACCGTCGCGCGCAGCGGAATACCGGGGCCGATCCCGCCGAGCCCGTAGAACTCGCACGGGAACGACTGCCCCGACCAGTCCTGCCCGACCTGCGCGGCGCGCTCGCGGACGCGGTCGCTCTCCTGGCCGGGCGCCGACACGCCGGAGACATCGCCCTTGATGTCGGCGAGGAAGACCGGCACACCTGCCGACGAGAGCTGTTCGGCCATCAGCTGGAGCGTCTTGGTCTTGCCGGTACCGGTGGCTCCGGCGACCAGACCGTGCCGGTTGAGCATGGACAGCGGGACACGGATCCGGGCATCGGGGAGGCACCGGCCGTCCCAGACCAGAGCGCCGAGATCGAGCGCGGGGCCGGTCAGGGCATAGCCCGCCGCGATCTCCAGAGCGGGCTGCGGCAGCGCCGCGGCCCGTCCGATCTCCTCGGAAACCGCCCGCCCGGCCGGCTCCTGAGCTGTCATGAGGGACCCCTGTTTCGCGATTTGCCAGACTTTGTACAGGATCGCACTACGGTTCCATGGCTGCGCCCGGAGCCTCTTGACCGGTAGGCTTTCCGTGTGATCTTCAAGCGCATCGGCAACGGACGGCCGTACCCCGACCACGGCCGGGAAAGCACCCGGCAGTGGGCGGACGTCGCGCCGCGCCCGGTCCGCCTCGATCAGCTCGTGACCACCAAGGGCCAGCTGGATCTCGAGACACTTCTCGCCGAGGACTCGACGTTCTACGGCGACCTCTTCGCGCATGTCGTGAAGTGGCAGGGCGACCTGTATCTGGAGGACGGCCTGCACCGGGCGGTGCGCGCGGCGCTCCAGCAGCGGCAGGTGCTGCACGCCCGCGTCCTCGAACTGGGCTGATCCCAGGACCCGGCGGACGGCCGACTGACCCTTTCGGGCTCTTTCGGCACCGTACGGACGCAATCCATTGATCGTTTAGTAGGCATAACCATCGGGCGGCACTACGCTGCGCCCATGAGCATGCTCACTCCGCCAGGCATGGGCGGAAAGTACCGCATTACGGGCGACAAGTACCCGCGCATGCGACGCCCTCGCAACCGCCGCAGGATCGTCCTCGCCGGCCTCGCCGCGGCGGTCGCACTCAGCCTGGCCGGCTGGGGAACACTGCAGCTCATCGATGTGTTCTCCGGCGGCGCCGAGAACACGACGGCGAGCAGTCACGGCCCGGACTGCAAGCCCGCCCCGACCCCGACCGTCTCGGCCGCGCCCCCGCCTCCGAAGCCGGGGCAGGTGACGGTCAACGTCTACAACGCGACGCCGCGCAGCGGACTCGCCAAGGCGGCGGCCGACGAGCTGAAGAAACGCGGGTTCACGATCGGCAAGGTCGGCAACGCCACGCCGGCGTACGACAAGAAGGTCCCCGGCGCCGCCATACTGCTCGGCGGCCCGGAGGCCTACCAGGGCGCCTTCCGGGTGCTGGCCACGCAGTTGCGGGGCTCCGAGCTGAAGACCGACGCACGCGAGACGGCGGACGTGGACCTGATCCTTGGCACGGCGTTCAGGTCCCTGGACGCGAAGAAGGACGCGGACGTGGCCCTGGCCGCACTGACCAGGCCCGCACCCGCGCCCTCCAAGAAGTGCTGACGGACCCGGCGCCCCGGGTCCGCGTCGGCTACTCCGCCGACCCGTACATACGGTCGCCCGCGTCACCGAGCCCGGGCACGATGTACCCGTGGTCGTTCAGGCGCTGGTCGACCGACGCCGTCACCACGGTCACCGGCGTACCCGCGAGCTCGCGCTCCATCACCTCGACGCCCTCCGGCGCGGCCAGCAGCACGACCGCGGTCACATCGTCCGCGCCGCGCTTGATCAGCTCCCGGATCGCCGCCACCAGCGTGCCGCCGGTCGCCAGCATCGGGTCGAGCACGTACACCTGGCGGCCGGAGAGGTCCTCCGGCATACGGGTCGCGTAGGTCGAGGCCTCCAGCGTCTGCTCGTTGCGGATCATCCCCAGGAAGCCCACCTCGGCGGTCGGCAGCAGCCGCACCATGCCGTCGAGCATGCCCAGTCCGGCCCGCAGGATCGGCACCACCAGCGGCCGCGGGTACGACAGCTTCACGCCGGTCGTCCCAGTCACCGGGGTCTCGATGTCGACCTGCTCGGTGCGCACGTCCCGGGTGGCCTCGTACGCGAGCAGGGTGACCAGCTCGTCGGCGAGCCGCCGGAAGGTCGGGGAGTCGGTGCGCTTGTCGCGCAGCGTGGTGAGTTTGTGCGCCACCAGCGGGTGGTCGACGACATGGATCCGCATGCGCCCCACAGTAGCCGCCACTGGCGTCAACCACGGTTCCGGAGGGAAGGTGGTTGAGGGGTCCCCCCAGGCCGCAGGGCCGCGGGGGAATACGGATCCAGCCGTGGGGTGGTGTGGCCGATGCCGGAGCCCGAGCCCGACCGGGGCGAAGAGACGGAGACCGAGGCGGAGCGCCGGAGGCGACGCGCCCAGTTCCTGCGCGAACTGAACGAGGCCAAGGCGCTGCGTGACCGTGTCCAGCCGCGGCGCGCCAGGGCCGCCCGGATGCGCCAGCAGATGCGTATGCGGACGTTCCGCTGGTAGCCGCCCTCAAGAACTGATGGCCGACGCAACGACGGAAGACCTCTCGCATCGCGAATGTTTCTGCCACGATTCCGAGTGGGCGGGGCAGAGCAGCGCACCGCCGGTCGTCACACCTCTGATCAGTGGGAGAGTCACGGTGTACTTCGCCGCACTGCTCGCGCGCACTCAAGACGGGTGGGAAGCGAGCGACACAGAGCTCGACGATGTGGAGACCTTGTCGGATCTGACCGACCTGGCCCGCGAGGCCTCGGTGGACGAGGACACGGTGCTCGTCTTCATCGAGCAGGAGGACGCCTGGTTCGGCGTCATCCGGGTGGAGGGCGAGGAGGATCCTCGTATCTTCGTCTCGGACGCGGCCGCGGCCGCACGCTCCTCCTACGGGGAGATCCTGACCAATGAACTGCTCGGCGGGGACGATGACGACCCCGCCGACGATCTGGACGCGCTGGATCTCGACGGCACCGAGGACGGCGAGCCGGAAGCGGACGACCCGGACGACGAGGACCGCGTCTCCGTGGCAGCCGGCGAGTCCGTCCCGGCCGGACCGGTCGGCGACCGCGAGATCCTCAGGGACCTGGGCCTGTCGGAGAAGGAACTGCTGGCGCTGGACACGGACGCGCTCATGGAGATCGCGGACGCGCTCGGCGCGGGCGAAGTGCTGGAGACCGTCCGCTAGTGGCTGTCCCTGCCGACCCGGCACCGGAACCGCATCACAACCGCATCCAGAACCGAGACCAGGGCCAGGACGAGGGCCGGCAACGGCACCCGTCACCGGACGGTGTCCCCGATCCGGTGTCCCGGAGGGTGGAGGTTCCCGTTCCCGACCCCGTACGCGATCCATGGGAAGCGCCGATGCGTCTCGCCCTGGACGAGGCGGAGCGCGCGGCGCAGGCCGGAGATGTGCCGGTCGGCGCCGTCGTGCTGGCCGGGGACGGCTCGGTCCTGGCGACAGGGCACAACGAACGCGAGGCGACGGGCGACCCGACGGCACACGCCGAGGTGCTGGCGATCCGCAGGGCCGCCGCCCGCATCGGCGAGTGGCGGCTGACCGACTGCACGCTCGTCGTCACGCTGGAGCCGTGCACCATGTGCGCGGGCGCGATCGTGCAGTCCCGGGTGGCACGGGTGATCTACGGCGCCCGGGACGAGAAGGCGGGCGCGGCCGGTTCGCTATGGGACGTCGTACGGGACCGGCGGCTCAACCACCGGCCCGAAGTGGTGCTCGGAGTGCTCGAGAAGGAGTGCTCGGCGCAGCTCCGGAGCTTCTTCCGGGAGCGCGGGACCGACCGCTGACGGATACGGATTTCAGAGCACGGCCCACCTTGGGCTAAGCTCTCTCCCGGTAGCGTGTCCGAGCGGCCGAAGGAGCTCGCCTCGAAAGCGAGTGTGGCGCAAGTCACCGAGGGTTCAAATCCCTCCGCTACCGCTGGCAGATGAAGGGCGGTCCCGAACGGGACCGCCCTTCATCATTCTCCGCCTCAGTTCCGTCTCGGTCGGCCGTTACGAGCGCTCCGGCGAGCCCGTCGTCATCGTCGTCCGGGCCGCCTCCGGCAGGCTTCCAGATGAGTCCATCGACCTGCCGCGCGAGGAACCGCGAACCGACGGGAGTCCTGGCAGGCCGACGTTTACGCAATCGTTTCGCAGACGGTGAACCAGGTCACTTCGGGATTCTGGTCGGTGGAGTCGTTACGCACGTTGGTCGACCAACCGTTGAGTGTCGTGTCAGGGTACGACTGAGCGATCGTCGTGGCGGCAGTGCCGGACCTTGCACCCCCCGATACGGGCTCCAGTCCTGCAGGGCATTCCGGGGTTTGGAAGTCGGCCGCACCGGGAGGAAGGCTGAAGGGGCCTTCGGTGACCACCTCGCGCACGATCGTCGGACCGGTGGGTCCGGTGGGACCGGTAGGCCCGGTGGGACCGGTGGAACCCGGATCGCCCGGCGTACCCGGCGTACCCGGCGCTCCGGTCAGTCCCGTCGGTCCCGTCGGACCGGTCGGACCGGTCGGACCCGTCGGACCCGTCGCTCCCCTCTTGCAGTCACCCTTCTGGGACTTCAGCTCGTCGCCGTGCGACCCGCCCTTGCACTTGTCGCCTCCGCTTCCCTCACTGCTGGACACGCTCACGCCGTCAGCCGTGTTCTGAGCCGTGGCCGCGGCCGGGCCGGCCACTCCGGCAGCCAGGACCAGCGCAAGCGAGGTGAGCGCGCCGCCGGCCATCCACTTGCCTCGAGGGGGCAGAGGCCCCAGCGGGGGCACCGTCCTTTTATCTGAATTCATGAACTTGATCCTCTTCCGATCTTTTTGACGAGTTCGACCCAGGGCTGAGCCTGACCCTCAGGCAGCCGGTAGTTCGTCACCCCCGGCCGGAACTCACCAGATGATCAGTAATTCGGAGTATTCGACTCGCACCCCCAGCCGACCGGAACCGTCCCTCAAGTCCGTGCACAGTCACGGGAAACGTGCGGCGCGGACCCCGCAGCGAGGGGCGGTTCCCGCCCGGCCTGATTCCTGCCGCACCCGGCCGGGCCCGCTTCCCTCGTGCGCCGGTCGAGCCGTCCGCATGGGCGCAAAGGACCCGTGCTCGAGGGCCCTTGGTCCTGGAAGTCTCCGTGCAATATCGAACGGTTAGACTCACGCGACGCGTGGGCAGGAGCAGGGCTGAGGCAGCAGGGGGAGCAGAGGCTGATGGTGCAAACGAAGAAGATCGCTCTCTACCTCGTCGTCGTCTTCGTGCTGTACACGATCATCACGTCCCCCGCCAAGGCCGCCGACATGGTCCAGGTAGGGTTCGAGGGCATATCGAGCGCCGCTCAAGGCGTCGGACAGTTCATGACCGAGCTCGTCAACTAAGCCAGCCGGTTTCCGCCGGTACAGCCAGGGAGCCCCCGTGATCCGCCATCTGGTCCTCTTCAAGCTCAACGAGGGTGTCGAGCGCGACGAGCCGCGCGTCGCCGCCGGGGTGAAGGCCTTCCGGGATCTGGACGGACTCGTCCCCGAGCTGGAGTTCTGGGAGTGCGCCTGGAACATCACCGACCGGCCGGTCGCCTACGACTTCGCGATCAACTCCGCCGTGGCCGACAAGGACGCGCTGAAGCGGTACCTGGAGCACCCGGCGCACCAGGCTGCCGCCGGACGGTGGCGCGAGTTCGCCACGTGGGTGATCGCCGACTACGAGTTCTGATCCCCCGCCGGCCCCGCCGGCCGCACCGCCTCCGAGCCCCCCGCCTTCCCGGCGAGGGGCTTTTCCATTGCGCCCACCTCCATCGGCCGCATTTACGCCGTCAACACGGAGTTATCGGGTGCTTGCACACAGTGGACATGTCTTGTGATGCTATGACCGCTTTTGACGGATGAGTTGACCGATTCTGACCGCAAAGGGGTGGCGTGACCGTGCCGGCCAGTACTGCGCCTCAGGTGCCACCCCAGAACGAGACCAAGCCACAGAGCCGGGGCGCGGACACCCGGGCCCTGACCCAGGTCCTGTTCGCCCGGCTCAAGGAGCTGGAACCCGGCACCGCGGAGCACGCGCGCGTACGCGGGACGCTCATCGAGGCCAATCTGCCGCTGGTGCGGTACGCCGCCGCCCGCTTCCGCAGCCGCAACGAGCCGATGGAGGACGTCATCCAGGTCGGCACGATCGGCCTGATCAACGCGATCGACCGCTTCGACCCGGACCGGGGCGTGCAGTTCCCGACGTTCGCCATGCCGACGGTCGTCGGCGAGATCAAGCGGTACTTCCGTGACAACGTGCGCACGGTGCATGTGCCGCGCCGGCTGCACGAGCTGTGGGTCCAGGTCAACGGCGCGACCGAGGACCTGACGACGGCTCACGGCAGGACCCCGTCGACCGCCGAGATCGCCGAGCGGCTGAGGATCGGCGAGGACGAGGTGCTGGCCTGCATCGAGGCCGGGCGTTCGTACCACGCCACCTCGCTGGAGGCGGCTCAGGAAGGCGACGGAATGCCGGGGCTGCTGGACCGCCTCGGCTACGAGGACCCGGCGCTCGCGGGGGTGGAGCACCGCGACCTGGTCCGTCATCTGCTCGTCCAGCTGCCCGAGCGCGAGCAGCGGATCCTGATGCTGCGCTACTACAGCAACTTGACGCAGTCTCAGATCAGCCAGGAGCTGGGTGTCTCCCAGATGCACGTGTCAAGGCTGCTGGCGCGAAGTTTCGCGCGACTTCGATCCGCAAACAGGATCGAAGCGTAGCCGAAACGGGTACACCCTTCCGGGAGCTCACGAGCCGTCACAAAAGCTGTATGCCTTCATTTTCCTGGGCATTCTCACCTGGTACATGTCGACATGTCACTACAGCGTGTTGCCGACATGTGACATTCTGCCGGAACCGCGTTTGCCGCAGCCTCGCCGCCGGTATTCAGGTGGAGGCTGCGTTCCTCCGATGGTCGCGGCCACCGCGACCGTCCGCGACCTCAAAGGGGGTGGCATGTCCGTAGAACTGGGCAGCTCCAAGGTGCTCACACGCGCTCCCGGCGCACCCGCACCTGTCGTGCCGGACAGCTCGGAAGCCATCGACACCCGCACTCTCTCCCGCTCCCTTTTCCTGCGGCTGCGCTCGCTGGACTGCGAGGGCGCGGCCGACGACAGCCCGGAGCGCACCTATGTGCGCGACACCCTCATCGAGCTGAATCTCCCCCTCGTGCGCTACGCGGCGGCACGCTTCCGCAGCCGGAACGAACCGATGGAGGACATCGTCCAGGTCGGCACGATCGGGCTGATCAAGGCGATCGACCGGTTCGACTGCGAACGGGGCGTGGAGTTCCCGACGTTCGCGATGCCGACGGTCGTCGGCGAGATCAAGCGCTTCTTCCGCGACACCTCGTGGTCGGTGCGGGTGCCCCGCCGGCTGCAGGAGCTGCGTCTGGCGCTCACCAAGGCCAGCGACGAGCTTTCCCAGAAGCTCGACCGCTCGCCGACCGTTCCCGAACTGGCCGCGGTGCTCGGGGTGTCGGAGGAGGACGTGGTCGACGGACTCGCCGTCGGCAATGCGTACACGGCGTCGTCGCTCGACTCGCCGTCCCCCGAGGACGACGGAGGCGAGGGCTCGCTCGCGGACCGGCTGGGCTACGAGGACACGGCGTTGGAGGGCGTCGAGTACCGCGAGTCCCTCAAGCCTCTGCTGGCCAAACTCCCGCCCCGTGAGCGGCAGATCATCATGCTCCGGTTCTTCGCCAACATGACCCAGTCGCAGATCGGTGAAGAGGTCGGTATCTCGCAGATGCATGTCTCGCGCCTGCTGACGCGTACGCTCGCGCAGCTGCGGGAAGGCCTGATTTCCGACTGAGGGTTCACTGTTGACGGTCCGCCAGTCACACTGGCGCGATGCGACGACGGACCGGGATCGCAGCGGTGGCGCTCTGCCTGGGCGGGGCGCTGACCGCGTGCGGCGGCGGCAGTGGCGACGGCCGCGTGCCGGTCGGTGCGGCGGGCTCGGGCCCGTCCCCGACGGCCGCGGTCCCACCGGAGGGCGATGTGGTCCTGGTGCCGCTGGACGGCTCTCGGGAGGGCCCGCGCGGGAGGGAAGACCCAGAGGGCCCGAAGGCGCCCCCCGGGACGTCCCGGCCGGGCACCACCGACGCGTCGGGGGGACCGGCGCTGCCCGACCGCCCGGACGCCGACGGCACAGGAGGAGGCACGGGCAGCTCCGGCGATACGGACGGCCCGGCGCCCGGCCCACCGACCACCCCGAACACCCCGGGCCCGCCCGGCAGCACGACCCGCCCGGCTCCGCCCCCGGCACCCGCTCCCTCAGACCCGGCCGTGCTCCAGCTCGCCGAGCCGGTCCGCGCCGCTCTGGACGAGCGCTGGTGCGAGAAAGTGACGGTGGAGTTCCGCAACACCGGTGGTACGCCCGCGGCTTCGGGCACGGTCACGTTCGCCACGCACATCATCGGCGCGCTCGGGATCGACTGGGCCACGGTCGAGTCGTCCCAGCCCCTGCCGGCCCCGATCGCGCCCGGCACCGCACGGAAGAAGGCGTACACGGTCTGCGTGGACGCATGGCGGGTGCCGCTGGGCATGCACATCGAGACGCAGGACGTGACCGCGGACTGGAAGTGACCCCGGCGGTTCGCCGTGGGGCAGGGACGGGCAGGGCGCCGGCGGGTGCGAGGCGCCCCGGACCGGAGCTTTTGTGCAGTTGTGGGGAGGTGGGGGCGCTTCTGCGGCCGTGGGGGGCGCAGGCGATCAGCCCAGGGCGAGCCAGGCCACCGCGCCCAGGATCACGATCGCCGCGATCACACCGGCGATCAGCCCGGCCCGCGAGGAGGACGGCGCCACGGCGGCGGACTGGCGGCCCTGCGGGGCGCCCTCGTCGACGAAGGCGCGGAACATCTGCGTGTTGCCCGCGGGGTCGTAGTTGCCCTCGGGGCCCTGGCCGTGGGGAGCATGGGGGTTGTGTGCCATGGGCCAGGACCCTAGCGAACCCGGGCCCTCGGCCCAACCCCGGGCAGGGGCCCGATCGTCACCGGTCACGGCCATGACCGGCCCATGACGTGAGCTGACTCTGCATATGCAAAGCCTTTTGGGTTCCTTTACTCGAAACGGTCCCATTTCGTTTGCCTGCAGCAACCAACCGCTTATATCGTTGCCCTAAGCAACAAGATGGGGGTGCTCATGGCCGAGCGGAGTCAGTACGAAGAGCTGGCCCGGCAGATCAGTGCCATAGGTGCCGTCAAACGGGGCCTCTCGCGGATGCTGCCCGCCGAGTGCCCCTCCGGTTCCGCGTCCGTACTGGCCCTTATCGACCGGTACGGAGAGATGCGGATGAGTCGCCTCGCCGAGCTGCTCGCCGTCGACATGTCGGTGACCAGCCGCCATGTGGCGCATGTCGTGGAGCGCGGCTGGATCGAGCGCTCGCCCGACCCGGACGACCGGCGCTCGCGCATCCTGCGGCTCACCCCCGCGGGCAGGGCCGTACTCGACGGCCTCGGCCGTCGGACCGCGGACCTGTTCGCCCACCACCTCACAGACTGGTCCGACGACGACGTCGGACAGCTCAGCGCGTTGCTGGCCCGCCTCCGGAACTCCTTCGGGGACTGCCGGGCCCACGCCGTCCGTACCCCCGCACCCACCACCCGCACCCAGACCTAGACACAGCGAAGGAAGTCCATGGCTACGACCACACCAGCCGGTGTGCGGGGCGGTCACGCCCGGCCTGGAGGTCACGCCTCCGACGGCGACGCCGCGCCGATGACCCACCGCCAGATCATGGAGGCGATGTCCGGGCTGCTGCTCGGAATGTTCGTCGCGATCCTGTCGTCCACGATCGTCTCCAACGCGCTGCCGGAGATCATCACGGACCTCGACGGCGACCAGAGCGCCTACACCTGGGTGGTGACCGCGGCGCTGCTGTCGATGACGGCGACCACCCCGCTGTGGGGCAAGCTCGCCGACCTGTTCAGCAAGAAGCTGCTGGTCCAGGTGGCCCTGATCATCTATGTCGCGGGCTCGGTGGTGGCCGGCCTCTCCCAGAGCACCGGCATGCTGATCGCCTGCCGTGTCGTCCAGGGCATCGGCGTCGGCGGCCTCACCGCCCTCGCCCAGATCATCATGGCCGCGATGATCTCCCCGCGTGAGCGCGGCCGCTACAGCGGCTACCTCGGGGCGGTCTTCGCCGTCGCCACCGTCGGCGGGCCGCTGCTCGGCGGAGTCATCACCGACGCCGACTCGCTCGGCTGGCGCTGGTGCTTCTACGTCGGCGTGCCGTTCGCGGTGATCGCGCTGATCGTGCTGCAGAAGACCCTGAAGCTCCCCGTCGCCGGCCCCCGTGCCGAAGGCCCGGGACACAAGGTCAAGGTCGACTGGGCGGGCGCGTTCTTCATCAGCGCCGCCGTCTCGCTGCTGCTGATCTGGGTCACCTTCGCGGGCGACAAGTACGAGTGGATCTCCTGGCAGACCTACGCGATGGTCGGCGGCTCGGTCCTGATCGGCCTGCTCTTCCTCCTGGTGGAGTCGAAGGCGAGCGACCCGCTCGTCCCGCTGCGGCTCTTCCGCAACCGCACCATCACGCTGGCCTCGCTGGCCTCCCTCTTCGTCGGTGTCGCGATGTTCGCCGGCACCGTCTTCTTCAGCCAGTACTTCCAGCTGGCGCGCGACAAGTCGCCGACGATGTCCGGCGTCATGACGATCCCGATGATCGCCGGTCTGTTCGTCTCGTCGACCGTCTCGGGCCAGATCATCACGAGGACCGGCCGCTGGAAGGCCTGGCTTGTCGGCGGCGGCGTCCTGGTGACGGCGGGCCTCGGGCTGCTGGGCACCCTCCGCCACGACACCGAGTACTGGCACATCGCGGTCTTCATGGGGGTCCTGGGGCTCGGCCTCGGCATGATGATGCAGAACCTCGTGCTGTGCACGCAGAACCAGGTGGCACCCCAGGACCTCGGTGCGGCCAGCTCCGTCGTCACCTTCTTCCGCTCCCTCGGCGGTGCGATCGGCGTCTCCGCGCTCGGCGCGGTGATGGCCAACCGGGTCACCCACTACGTCACGGACGGTCTCGCCGAACTCGGCCCGAAGGGCGCGGCCCTGGGCCACGGCGGTACGGGCGGCGGCGGCATCCCCGACCTGGACGCGCTGCCCGCGCCGATCCGTACGGTGATGGAGACGGCGTACGGGCACGGCGTCGGCGACGTCTTCCTCTACTCGGCGCCCTTCGCGCTGCTCGCCTTCCTGGTGACGCTGTTCATCAAGGAGGTCGCACTGAAGAGCAGCGCGGCGGACAGCACCCTGGAGGCCTCCGGCGACACCGCCGGTCCCACCGTCCCTGCCGGCGAGGCGGCCGGCCCCGGGATCCGCGGCGTGGTGCGCGCCTCCGACGGCGCCGCGCTGCCCCGCGCCGTGGTCACTCTGATCTCACCGGCCGGCCGCCAGCTCGGCCGCTCGGTCGCCCACGCGGACGGCAGCTACGCGCTGGATGCCCCCGCATCCGGTTCGTACGTACTGATCGCCTCGGCCGACGGCTTCCAGCCCCAGGCCGCCACGGTGTCCGTCGGCGACGAGCGCGGAGCACTTCCCGGGCCGAAGGCCTCTGGGGAGTACGACATCCATCTGGACTGCATCAGCGGGCTGACCGGGACCGTGCGGGCCGCCGACGGCGACGCACCGGTCGAGGGAGCCATGGTCGTCGTCACGGATGCCCGCGGCGAGGTGCTGGCCACCGGAACGACCGCGGCAGGGGGTGAGTTCTCCTTCAGCGACCTGGTCCCGGGTGCGGTGACCCTCGCCGTGCACGCCGACGGCCACCGGCCGCTGGCGATGCCCGTCGAGATCGTTGGGCAGGGCGTGACCCGTATCGAGGCGGCCCTGCTCACCGGCGCCGTGGTGCGGGGCACCGTACGCGGCGGGGCCGCCGGCCGGCCGCTGTCCGACGCGCGGGTGACGCTGGTGGACGCCGCGGGCGACGTGCTCGCCACCGTGACGACCGGGGACGACGGGGCGTACGCGTTCGCCGACCTGGACGCGGGGGAGTACACGGTCGTCGCGACGGGGTATCCCCCGGTGGCCGGGGCACTGACCGTCCGCGGCCGTGGAGTCGACGGCCACGACATCGAACTCGTGCACCCGGACGAGTGACCGGACCCCCGGCCGCGTCCGAGCGGATACGCGGCCGGGCACGGGGGTGTTCCCCCAGAGGGGGCGGCAGGCAAGGGACGGCCTGCCGCCCCCGCCTTCGTGGCAGTTGGCCCGCAAGGTGCCGCACATGGCACCCCGGCGTCGCCACCGACACCGCGGTGGAGCGTGAACAGTTGCCGGAGTTCGTACTCCCCCAGAGCTCTCCGCCGACCTGCGGCGTCGACGACTCGGGACGGACGGTTGCGGCGACCTGCCCGGAGCACGCCAACACCCGTAACAGCGCGCGGGACGAGCGGGTCGGAGTGATCGTCCTGCCGGACGAGTGGGACGGCCCGTGGGTGCGGACCGACGGGACGGCCGAGGTGATCGACTCGCCCCGCTCGGTGGAGCCGCTGGTGTACAACGCTATTTCTCGTCGGTCAGGTCGTAGAGAGTCGTACCGCCCACCGTGACCTCGGTGAAGGTCTCCTCGACCCAGGAGGTGATCTCCGAGCCGCCGCCTGCGCCCGGCCCGCCGCCCATGCCGGCGATGAAGTAGTGGATCTTCCCCTCCGCCACGTACTGCTTGAACTGCGCGAGGGTCGGGGACGGATCGCTGCCGTTGAAACCGCCGATCGGCATCACCGGCTGCTCGGTGGCGAGTTGGTAGCTCGCGGCGTTCTGGGAACCGATGGCCGCGGCGACCCATGTGTAGTCCTCTGCGTTGTCCTTCAGCGCGGCCTCCGTTTCGGCGTCGACACTCGCGCCGTTGAGGAGTCCGCCCGTACCTCCGCCACGGCCGGAGCCGTCCTGGGCGCCCCGGCCCGTGCGTCCGTCCGTACCGGGCAGGGTGCCTGGTCCGCCGCCGGGCGGAAGCTGCCCTGCGCCGCCCGGCGGCCCGCCCTGCGGACCCTGTCCCTGTCCCTGCGCCGGCCCTTGCCCCTGTCCTTGTCCTTGGGCCTGCCCAGGAACCTGTCCGCCCTGACCGGGGGGCTGCATCCGCATACCGTCGCCGCCACCCGGACCGCCGCCGCCCGGCCCCCCACGACCGCCCGCCACCGCGGGCCCCGCCGTCACGATCGAGCCCGCGTGCCCTTCGCTCACCGTGGTCAGCGAGTACGCGACCGGTCCCGCGAGCGACACCGCGAGCCCGAGCCCGGCCGCCCCGAGCGCCAGGGTCCGCCCTGCGCGGCCCGCGAGCAGCAGCCCCACCGCGGCAACCAGGCCGCCGATCAGCACCA
Source organism: Streptomyces sp. NPDC006208 (assembly GCF_040613775.1). Taxonomy (NCBI): domain Bacteria; kingdom Bacillati; phylum Actinomycetota; class Actinomycetes; order Kitasatosporales; family Streptomycetaceae; genus Streptomyces; species Streptomyces sp. NPDC006208. Next base: position 101,249 of record NZ_JBEXSW010000006.1, read on the forward strand.
CTTGGCGCAGCCACGGCAGATAGTCCGCGCTCCGGCCGAGCAGCGTGTACGACCACCAGGCCGTCACCGCGACCGTGCCGGCGAGCACCGCCGACCAGACGAGCTCGGCCCGCTCCTCCCACAGCACCGTCGCGCCCATGCCGACGAGCGCCGCGATGCAGGGCGCCAGCGCCACCGTGTAGTACTCGTGGAAGATCCCGGCCATGAAGCTGAAGATCGCGGTCGTGATCAGCAGCGAGCCGCCCCAGACCAGGAACGCCGCCCGTGCCGTGTCCGTCCGCCCGGCCCTGCGGGTGAGCACCAGACCCGCCACGAGCAGCAGCAGCGCGGCCGGCAGCAGCCAGGAGATCTGGCCGCCGATCGTGTCGTTGAACATCCGGTCGATGCCGGTCTCGCCCCAGCCACCGCCGCCGCGGCCGCCACCGCCTCCGCCGACGCTGCCGGTCTCGTTGCCGTTGATCCGGCCGAGGCCGTTGTAGCCGAAGGTCAGCTCCAGGAAGCTGTTGGTCTGCGAGCCGCCGATGTACGGACGTGAGGCCGTCGGCCACAGCTCGACGATCGCCACCCACCAGCCGGCGGAGACCACCACGGCCACTGCGGCGAGAGCGAGTTGGCCGAGCCTGCGGAGCAGGGTCGTCGGTGCGCACACCGCGTACACCAGCGCCAGCGGCGGCAGGATCAGGAACGCCTGCAGGGTCTTGGTCAGGAACGCGATCCCGACCGCGACGCCCGCCCAGACCAGCCACTTCGTCCGCGCCCCTTCGAGGGCACGGAGCACGCAGTACACGGCGACCGTCATCAGCAGCGCGAGCAGAGCGTCCGGGTTGTTGAAGCGGAACATCAGGGCCGCGACCGGGGTCAGAGCCAATGCGGCACCCGCGATCAGTCCGGCCGCCGCGCCGAAACTCCGGCGTACGGCCGCGCACAGCACGGCCACCGTCGCGACGCCCATCAGCACCTCGGGCAGCAGGATCTGCCACGAGCCGAGCCCGAAGAACCGCACGGACAGGGCCATCGGCCACAGCGCGGCCGGGGGCTTGTCGACGGTGATGGAGTTCGCGGCGTCGGACGAACCGAAGAAGAACGCCTTCCAGCTCTCGCTGCCGGCCTGTGCGGCCGCGGAGTAGAACGAGTTGGCGTACCCGGACGCGTCCAGGTTCCAGACGTACAGCAGCGTGGTCGCGAGCAGCAGGGCGAGGAAGGAGGGGCGCACCCAGCGGGCGTCCTCCGGGCGGCCGCGCAGCAGCCGTGCGGCGCGGCCGGAGCGTGCGGCGCCCGACCCTGCCGGCCCGCCGTGCGGGGGACTGGTCGTGCTCGTGGTCATCGGGTGTACCTCATGTCGTCGTGGGTGTACCGGCGTTCGGGGAAGACCCACGCCCGGAAGAGGAGGAACCGCAGCACGGTGGCGGCCAGGTTCGCGGCGATCAGGACCGCCAGTTCGGTGCCGTGGGAGGGGTTGCCCGCCGCCGCGTCGAGGGCGGCGAGCGAGCCGCTGGTCAGGGCCAGTCCGATGCCGAACACGACCAGGCCCTGCGCCTGATGGCGCATGGCCCGCTCCCGGCCGCGCACCCCGAAGGTGAGCCTCCGGTTCGCGGCGGTGTTGGCGACGGCGGAGAGCAGCAGGGCCGCCGCGTTGGCGAGCTGGGGAGCCGCCCCGGCCCGGAAGGACGAGTAGAGAGCGAGGTAGAGCAGCGTGGACAGCACGCCCACGGCGCAGAACCCGAGAAGCTGGCGGGCCAGCCCGCCCGGTACACCGGTCAGCTGCCCGTCCCGCGGGTCGTCCCCGAAGGGCCGCGCCAGCCGGTCCAGCGGCAGGGCGCCGACCGCGAGCGCCCGCCCGACCCGCCAGACGCCCTTGAGGTCCTCGGTCGCCGTGCTCACGATGTGCACGGTGGAGTCGGGGTCGTCGACCCAGTCGACCGGCACCTCGTGGATACGCAGCCCGGCCCGCTCGGCGAGCACCAGCAGTTCGGTGTCGAAGAACCACCCGGTGTCCTCGACCATGGGCAGCAGCCGCTCGGCCACGTCCCGCCGGATCGCCTTGAACCCGCACTGGGCGTCCGAGAAGCGCGCGGCGAGCGATCCGCGCAGGATCAGGTTGTAGGCGCGCGAGATGAACTCCCGCTTGGGGCCGCGGACCACACGCGAGGAGCGGGTCAGCCGGGAGCCGATCGCAAGGTCCGAGTGCCCGGAGATGAGCGGGGCGACCAGCGGGAGCAGTGCGTTGAGGTCCGTGGACAGATCCACGTCCATGTAGGCGAGCACAGGCGCGTCGGAGTGCGACCACACGGTCCGCAGCGCACGTCCGCGGCCCTTCAACTCCAGCCGGTGCATCCGCAATTCGGTCATCGATCGGGCCAGCCGGGCCGCCACCTCGGGCGTACGGTCGGTGCTCGCGTTGTCCGCGACGGTGATCCGGAAGCTGTAGGGGAACGTCCTCGTGAGGTGCTCGTGCAGCCGCAGCACACAGCGCTCGAGGTCGTTCTCCTCGTTGTGGACGGGAATCACCACGTCGAGTACGGGCCGACCGGCGGGCTCCGCGAGCAGATGCTCGCGGGCCGGCAGGGTCCCCGCATGGGTGTCGGTTCGCATGCTGACGACACTCGACGGGCGGGCTGTCACGGCTGTGTGCTCAGCCTGTGCCTTGTCTGTGAGTCGCGCGCGAGCTCAAGTCGTACGCGGGCTCCGAGTCGTACGCGGGCTCTGAGTCGTGCGCGAGCCGTGAGCCGTACGCGAGCCCGTCCGAGGGGCGCGGCACGGCCGCGAGCGCGGGACTCGCGCACGCCGCCGGCATCTCGACGCCGAAGACGGTGCGTCCCGGCACCGACCGCACGGTCACCGTGCCGCCGTGCGCCGCGACCACCGCCTGCACGATGGCGAGACCGAGCCCGGTGCTTCCGGCATGCCGCGACCGGGAGGCATCACCGCGGGCGAAGCGCTCGAAGACATGGGGAAGCAACTCGGCCGGGATTCCGGGCCCGTTGTCCTCGATCTCGAGCACGACGACGGAACCTGTCGCACCGGAGCGCCCCGCCCTGATGTCCACCCGCGCGGTGACCGTCGTCCCCGGCGGGGTGTGGACGCGGGCGTTGCCCAGAAGGTTGACCAGCACCTGATGGAGCCGGGCCGCGTCGCCCCGAACCGTCGCCGGCTCGGCCGGCAGCTCCAGGCGCCATCCGTGGTCCTGACCTGCGGCCCGCGCGTCCGCGACCGCGTCCACGACGAGCGGGGAAAGATCAGTGCTCTCGTACGAGAGCGGGCGTCCCGCGTCCAGGCGGGCCAGCAGCAGCAGATCCTCCACCAGACCCGTCATCCGATTCGCCTCCGCCTCGATCCGGCCCAGCGCGTGCCGGGTGTCCGGACCGACGGTGTCCCTCTCCCGCCCGCGCCGCGTCAGTTCGGCGTACCCGCGGATCGACGCCAGCGGCGTCCGCAGCTCATGGCTGGCGTCCGCGACGAACTGCCGTACCCGCGTCTCGCTCTCCTGCCGGGCAGCGAGCGCCGACCCGACATGCCCGAGCATGCGGTTCAGTGCCGCCCCGACCTGGCCGACCTCGGTGCGCGGATCCGCCTCCGCGCCCGGCACCCGCTCGTGCAGCGCCACCTCACCGCTGTGCAAAGGCAGTTCGGAGACCCGGCGGGCGGTGGCCGCGACCCGCCGCAGCGGGCGCAGCGCGACCCCGACGAGCGAGGCACCCGCGATGCCCGCGGCGATCAGACCCGCGCCGGTGACACTCAGCTCGACCACGACCAGCGTGCCCAGCGCCTTCTGCACATCGGCCGTCGGCACACCGACGAGATAGGCGCCGCGGACCCCGTCCTCGTACCTGATCTGGTAGTCGCCCAGCCCCGGCAGCTCCACCGTGTGCGATGTCTCGTCCCGGGGCACCTCCGCCAAGGCGGCCTTCTGTGCCTTGCTGAGCCGGGCCGCGGTCGGCCCGTACGGGTGCGGCCCCGCCTCGGTGCTGGCCACGGCGTCGGTGATCGTGCCGTCCTCGGCGAGCTGAGCACCGACCGTGCCCAGGGGCGCCCCGCCGCCCGTGACGAAATCGAGCGGCCGCTTTCCCTTCGGGAACTCCGGCGGCGGCTCCAGGACGATGTCCGGCGGCCCGGCCGCCCGCGCCGCCACCGCACGCAGCTGCACGTCCAACTGCCCGTACAGATGCGTACGGAAGGCGATCCATGTGACCGTGCCGATGACGGCGGCGACCACCGCGATCAGCGCGACCGCGGAGACCACCAGCCGGGTCCGCAGCGACCAGCGCCGCCGCACCCTCCCCCGCACAGCTGTCTCACTCACCGGGCTTGATCAGATATCCCGCGCCGCGCCGGGTGTGGATCATCGGGGACCGGCCGGCATCGATCTTCCTGCGCAGGTACGAGATGTAGAGCTCGACGACATTGGCCTGGCCGCCGAAGTCGTAGCTCCACACCCGGTCGAGGATCTGCGCCTTGCTCAGCACGCGCCGCGGATTGCGCATCAGATAGCGCAGCAGCTCGAACTCGGTGGCCGTCAGATGGATCGATTCCCCGCCCCGCGTCACGTCGTGGCTGTCCTCGTCGAGGGTGAGGTCACCCACCGTCAGCAGCGACTCGCTGCGTACGGTCGCGGCACCGGAACGCCGGATCAGCCCGCGCAGCCGCGCCACGACCTCCTCCAGCGAGAAGGGCTTGGTGACATAGTCGTCACCGCCCGCAGTCAGCCCCGCGATCCGGTCCTCGACCGCGTCCTTCGCGGTCAGAAAGAGCACGGGGACATCGGGCAGCTCGCGCCGCAGCCGCTGCAGGACGGCGAGGCCGTCCATGTCGGGCAGCATCACATCCAGCACGACGGCGTCGGGGCGGAACTCGCGGGCGGTGCGCATCGCCCCCGAACCGTCGCCGGCGCTGCGCACCTCCCACCCCTCGTACCTCAGTGCCATCGACAACAGCTCGCTGAGCGACACCTCGTCGTCCACGACGAGCACGCGGACAGGGCTACCGTCCGGCCTCAGCAGTTCGGTGCGCCCTCGGGGCGAGATCGTGGTCATACCCGCCACACTCCGGCCTCACCCTGAGGGCTTTCTTTCCCGAACCTGTGAATTCCCTGAGAAAGCCGCTCGCGCTCACGGGCCGGCGAGGAGCCGCGCGCCGTTGTCGTGGCAGACCGCCCTCAGCCAGTCGTCCCCGAGTCCGAGGCGCTCGAGCGCATGGAGCTGATGAGCGTACGGGTACGGGATGTTCGGGAAGTCCGTCCCCAGCAGGATCCGGTCCCCGAAGTCCGCGAGCCGCGCCTTCTCGCGCTCCGGCAGCGGGCTGAGGCGCTCGCTGAAGTCGGTGAACGCCATCGTCGTGTCGAGACGGACCTCCGCATGGCGCTCGGCCAGATCCAGGAACTCCGTGTACTCGGGCATCCCCATGTGCGCCACGATCAGCCGCAGCCGGGGATGGCGCGCCAGCAGCCGGCCGACCGGCTCGGGGCCGGTGTACTTGCCGGGCGCCGGGCCGGATCCACAGTGCATGACCACGGGGATCCGGGCCTCGGCGAGCAGTCCCCACGCCGCGTCGAGCAGGGGGTCACCCGGGTCGTAGGCCCCGACCTGCAGATGCGACTTGAAGATCCGCGCCCCGCCCTCGACCGCCTCCCGTACGTACCGTTCCACTCCCTCCTCCGGATAGAGCGTCGCCGTGTGCACACAGTCGGGTGTCCGCGCCGCGAAGTCCGCCGCCCAGCCGTTGAGCCAGGCGGCCATCCCCGCCTTGTGCGGGTAGAGCATCGAGGTGAAGGACCGCACCCCGAACTCCCGCAGCAGCGCGACCCGTTCGTCCTCCTCGCGCCGGTAGGCGATGGGCCACTCCATGCCGGTCAGCGGGCCGACGGCGTCGAAGTAGGCCCACACCTTGCGCAGCACGCGCTCCGGCATGAAGTGGGTGTGGACGTCGACGAGTCCCGGCAGTCCCAGCCGCTCCCAGAACGCCCGTACGTCCGAGGCCTCGCCCGCCGTGCCCGCCGCTTTCCCGGTCTCAGTCCCGCACAAAGCTGTAGCTCCGCTCGACCTTGCCCACATGCACGCTGTAGCTGTCGTACCACTGCGCCCGGCCGAGCCGCTGCGCCGCCCTGTGCTCCAGGTTCTGCTGCCAGGCCGCGATCGACTCCGCGTCGCGGAAGTACCCGACGCTGATCCCGAGCCCTCCGGGTGTCCTGGCCGACTCGTACCCGAGGAACCCGGGCACGTCCTCGACCAGCTCCCGCATCCGGACGGCGGTCTCGGCGTACCCCTCGGCGACGTCCGGACGGAGCGCGGTGAAAACGACGGTCCAATAGGGCGGTTCGATGCCCGCGACAGGTTGGATGCTCATGGCACTCACCTTCCGTCGCAGGTCACGGCGGTGTCCAGGGTGTTGACCGGAAGGGATCCGAACGGGATCCAAGTCTTTGCCTTCGCGGTCAGAACAGTCCGCCCTGGACATCCCCCGCCCGTACATCCGTCATGGGCACGCTCACGCCCGCGGTCGGCTCGGCTGCAGTCAGCGACCACCCGGTCATCAGCCGCGTATCGACCACGACGATCCCCTCACCGGCCGTACGCAGATGCAGATCGGGCCCGGCCGCCGCGACGAGCTCCCCCGCGACGACTCCGCCGTCGATCAGTTCACGCACCACGGCGCTCGCGGGCTCCAGCCCGTCGAGCCCGAACACCCCGGTGTGGTCGACCGCCTCGAAGTCCATCCGTTCGAGCGACTGGGCCCACTCGGGCAACGCGAGGGCCCGCCGGTGCAACTCGGCGACCTCGGCAGCCCGCTCCGCCGTCCCGGGCAGTGCCGTACGGGCCGCCCGCTTGGCGGCGTACGGAATACGGTCGGGCACCCCGAGCGCCGTACGCAGCAGCTCCTCGGTCCGCCGCGCCGCCATCAACGGCCCACGGCCCAGCCAGCTGAACACCACGGCCCCCTGCTCCAGCAGCCGCGCCGGGCCACGCTCCTCGGCGGTGATCCCCACCTTCAGCATCCCGGGCCCGAACCAGGCGAGATACACACGGTACGTGCGCGGGTCGTCGGCCATGGTGTCAGCGGCCACCGAATGCGCCCGGTCCAGCCGCGCGCACTCGGCACACCTCGCCTGCGTTGCCCGCCCGGACACGACGGCCCCGACGGGACAGGGATTGCCCCGCGCCCCGACACAGCGCCGCTCCCCCTCGGCCCGGAACCCCACCGCCTTCCCGGCCACCAACGGACTGACCCGCCCGCCCTCCCACACCAGCACCCCCGTCCGGGCGCCTCGCGGCCAACTGATCCCGGCACACCGCCAGGCCATGCCCACCTCCCAGAAGCCACCGGAAACACCAGAGGCCCCGTCGGTCTTCCGACGGGGCCTGGCCTGTTGTGCACTCGGCAGGACTCGAACCCGCAACCTGATCCGTAGGCGCGTGCACCCCCGGATGCAGGGCCCGCGACCGAGCGTATCCCGGGCCGTGGTGCAGCAGCCGGCAGCGCCGTCGCTGCTCGAGCCGTCGACGGGAGTCGCTGGTGAATCTGTCGGGAGTGAGGTGATGTGTGGGCGGGTGTGGGGTTGTTCGGCCTAGTGTCGGTGGTCTGGTGCTGGGGCTGCGTCGGGGGTGTGGGTTGGTCGGCGAGGGCGGTCGGGTGTTCGTCAGTCATGCGGGGGCGGACCGGGCGTGGGCGGAGTGGGTGGCCTGGCAGCTGGTGGATGCCGGCTACGAGGTGGAGCTGGACCACTGGGACTGGGGTGCGGGTGAGAACTTCGTCCTGAAGATGAACGAGGCCCTGGCCACGCGCTCGGAGTAGACGAGCCGGAGGAGGTTGACGGGGACGACGCTGAGTCGGACACCGGTGCCTGAGTTCGCTGGCGGAGATGTTGATGTCACCCGCTGATGTCAGAAGCCCCTCGGGACAATCCCGAGGGGCTTCTGATCTGTGTGCACTCGGCAGGATTCGAACCTGCAACCTTCTGATCCGTAGTCAGATGCTCTATCCGTTAAGCTACGAGTGCTTACTTCCCGGGCTTTTCTGCCCGGTCGGCGTTGCGGGAACAACATTACATGACCCGCGCCGTAGGGCGAAATCCATTAGCCATACCCAATCTGACCTGCGAAAACACCCGGATGGCCCCCTCGCGGACACCGCGTGAACGACTGAAGCCCCGGCCGTCTGGCCGGGGCTTCAGTGATCGATGCGCGGAGGCGGAGGGATTTGAACCCTCGATGGGCTTTAAGGCCCAAACCGCATTAGCAGTGCGGCGCCATAGACCGGACTAGGCGACGCCTCCAGCACACCCGCGCGGACGCGAGTGGTGCGTGCAGATGATGACACAGCCCAGTGGGCTGTCACCAATCGCTGTCCACGGTACTAGGACCGCGGGCCACAGAGCAAAGCATCTGCGGTTGCGCAACGCCGCGGCATGAGCAGCGTTAGAGATCCGGGGGCCTGCGTGGCCCCCGGCCGGACCCGTGACTCTCCCCAGGAGCCCCCATGCTGAGCCGCCTCGTACGCACCGCCGCCGTGTCCGCTGCCGTCTCTGCCGCCGCGCTGGCCGGCGCCGTGCCCGCGGGAGCCGCGGACGCTCCCGTCCCGCTGCCGCTGCCCCAGCCGGTGGAGGACCGGGACCGGCTGACCGTGACGGTCTCGGAGACGGGGAACCTCCGGACGAACGGCACGTTCCAGCTGGAGTGCGGGCCGGCGGGCGGCACCCACCCCGCGGCGGAGCCGGCGTGTGCGCGGCTCGACGAGCTGGCGGGGAAGGGGCTCGACCCCTTCGCACCGTCGCCCCAGGACCAGATGTGCACCCAGCAGTCGGGTGGGCCGGCCAGTGCGCGGATCACCGGGATCTGGCGGGGGCGTCAGGTGGACTCCTCGTTCAGCCGGACCGACGGCTGCGAAATCTCACGCTGGCAGTCACTGGAGCCCGTACTGCCGAACACCAGGTCATAGGCCAGAGGCGTACGCATGTGCACACATCCTTGGTGAGAGCTCCCCCTCATCCACCGCCACCCGCGTCCCTGCTGCCCTTAGACTCGCTCCAGTGACAGGTCGCAGCCCGAGGGGCAAGATGGGATCGGCCGTCCGCAATATGCAGTAGGTCAGGGAGGAACGGTCGTCGTGAGCAGCAGGCCATCCCGAGGCGCTGCTCGCCTCGCAGCCATACTCGACGCCCTTCCGGACGGGCTCGTCCTCGTCAATGCCAACGGCACGGTCGTCAACGCCAACACCATCGCGCTCGAACTCTTCGAGGCCCCCGGTACCGCCCTCGTCGGCCGCGGGCTGCTCGACCTGGTGCCCGCGTTCGACTCCCGGCTGATCCCCGGCTCCATGCGCCGGCCCGACGCCGCCGACCAGCACGGGCGCACCAAGCCGGCCCGGATGATCGCGCGCCGTACGGACGGCAGCGAGTTCCCGGTCGAGGTCACCAGCGCGAGCCTGGAGGACGGGCGCGAGGCCTACGACTCTCACACCGGCTACACCGGGGACGAGCTGCTGATGCTTGTCGTGCGGGACCTCTCGGGGACCGTCGACACGGAAGCGGAGCTGGCGCGTTCGCAGCGGCAGACCGAGATGATCCTTCGGGCGGCGTCCGAAGGCGTCGTGGGCACCGACACCGACGGGCGGGTCGTCCTGGTCAATCCGGCCGCCGCACAGATCCTCGGCTTCCGCGCGAGCGATCTCGGCGGGCAGGAGCTGCATCCGCTGATCCTGCACTCGCGCGCGGACGGCGAGCCGTTCCCGTACGAGGAGTCGGCGCTCGCGGACACCCTCAAGTCCGGCCGTAAGCACCGGGTGCGCGGGCAGGTCCTGTGGACGAAGGGCGGCGACAAGGTCGCCGTCGATCTGACGACCGCGCCGGTGCGGGACGGGGACCAGCTCGTCGGCGCGGTGATGACGTTCACCGACCGGCGCCCCTTCGAGGAGCAGGCGCAGCAGCACGCGGCGGAGCTGACGGAGACGACGGACCGGCTCACGGCCGAGATCGCGGAGACCTCCGAGCGGCTCACCGCGGAGCTCAAGACCAAGTCCGAGGAGTACGAGGCCGAGCTCGCCGACAAGGCCGAGCGGTACACCTCCGAACTCGAGGCGCGTGATGAGCAGTACACGCAGCTGGCCGCCCGGCATGCGCAGCTGACCGCCGTGCTCGGCGAGTCGCTGCGCGGGCCGCTGGAGGAGCTGCGCGCCGAGCTGGGCACGCTGGCCGCCGACCCGGCGGGGCAGCTGTGGCCCGAGGCCAACCAGGTCCTGCACCATCTCGCCGCCGGTTATGCCCGGATGACGACACTCGTCGACAATGTCCTCGGTTTCCAGCGGCTCGACACGGGCGCGGAGGAACTGACCAAGGCCAAGGTGCTGCTCGATGCCGTCGTCACAGCCGGCATCGACGGCGCGGTCGAGCTGATCGGTCCCGGGCGGGCCCAGTTCGCCGTGCACGCGCCCCCGATAGAGGCCGAGGTGGACGGGGTCCGGCTGGCCACGGCGCTGGCGCATCTGGTCGCGGACGTGGCCGGGGTCGACTCCACCGGCAAGGCGAGGGTCGTGCCGGGCGGCGGGTACGTGGACTCGACGATCGTGGTCGCCGCGGCGCAGCGCGGCGATGTCGTACGCATCGAGGTGCGCGGGCCGTTCGCCGGGGGAGACCCGGTGCACGAGCCGATCGTGCGCGGGATCGTACAAGCGCACGGCGGGGTGCTGCAGACGCACGAGGTGCCCGGAATGAGCGGCAGCGCGTACGTACTGGAGGTGCCGCTGGGCGACGGCGCGGGGACCGTGCCGCCCGCCCCCGCCGAGAACCTCACGCCCGCGCTCCCGGCCCAGCAGTCGTCCGAGCCGGCGCCGGTCACCTCCGGCGGCGGGCGCCGCCGTGCCAGGCGGGCCTCCACGGACGCGTTCCTGGAGAGCCCTGTGGCCATGGAGGACCCGGTGGCCGCACAGCCGACCGGGAGGCGCCGGGCGGCCCAGGTGGACAAGGACCTCATCCCGGCGCAGGACTCGGGCGGCCACGGCAGCAGCAGCGGGACCGGGCGGCGGCGCGGCAGGCCCAGCCCGGCCGAGAAGGCTCACGTGCCGGCCGCCGCGCAGCCTGCCGAGGGTGCGGTGGTGACGGCCGCGGAGGGTGCGGGCGGGCGCGCGGCGCGCGGCGAGACCGTACCGCCGCAGGGTATGCCGGTCGATGCCCACGGCCTGGCGGCCGCTCCTTCGGGGCGGCGGGCACGGCAGGCCGTGGAGGGCGGGCTGCCTGCGCTTCCTGCCGCTTCCACGGCAGGGTCCGCGCCGGTTGTCGACGCACCCTCGAGCGGGCGGCGGGCCCGGCGCGCGCTGGCGGCCGTTCCGGCCGAGGGCCCGGAAGGTACGGCCACGGGCAGGACGGCCCGGACGGAGGGCGAGGCGCGCACCGCGTTCGCGCTGCCGCCGGCCGAGGCGGACCGGGTAGCGGCCCCGGCGCAGGACACGACGGACGCATCCCTGCCGGACCGGCATGACGCCGTGGCAACCGAGCCGGGAACCCAGCACCACACTCCGCCGCAGCAGCATCCCGCACCGACGGGCCGCAGGCGCGCGCCCGGGGCGGCGCCGTCGGCCGGGCCGCTGCCCGAGCAGGGCACGGAGGCACCGGCGGCGACGCCGACGCCGTCCGGTCCGACGGCCTCCGGCCAGGCGGCGTGGGTGCCGAGCGACACCCCCGGCCGCGGCGTCGCCGCGGCCGCCCCGGACGGCGGACCGGCAGGCGGGTCGACGGGCGAGCAGCCGACGGCCGATGCTCGCGGGAATGCGGGCACTGCAGTGCCCGGCCCGACTCCCGCCGCACCCGCGCAGACCGGCGGGACCGGCTCCGTGTCCTTGCCGCTGCCCCCCGCCACACCCGCACGGCCGGCCCCCACGCGGGCGGCGCAGCCTCTGCCGGCCGAAGAACCGGCCGCCAATGACTCCACGCAAGGGCGGGCGTTCAGCGTACGCACGCTCGGCCAAGGGGTGCCGTTCGCCCAGCAGATCGCCCAGCAGCAGAACCAGCCCTCGCCGCAGACACTCGGCGCCGGCCGCCGTCGCAAGCTGGCGACGCCGCCCGACACCGGGCGGGCCGATCACACCGTCCACCCGCATCCGCAACCCCAGGCCGCCCCGGTCCCGGCTCCCGTGCCGCCCGCGGCTCCGGTGCCGGTCCCCGATCCGGGACCGGCGGCACCGGGTGGTCAGCGGCTGACCCCGGACCGTTCGCAGGGGCGTGCGTACGCGATCGGCGCACCGGACGAGGGCGCCGAGGGACCCGAGCCGCTGGACGGCCCGGGCGGTGCGGTCGAGGTGTCCAACCAGCCCCAGGCACGCCCCGTCGACGACGAACTGCCCCCGGAGCCGCTGGACAACCCGCGCCGGCTGCTGGTGTGGCCGGCTCCCGACATCTCCACGCAGCAGGCGCTCAGCGACCGCGGCTACCGCCCGGTCGTGGTGCACTCGCGCGAGGAGGTCGACGCGCAGATCGCCGCGTTCCCCGCGGCGCTCTTCGTCGACCCGCTGACCGGCCCGATCACCCGGACGGCGCTGCAGTCGCTGCGGCAGGCGGCGGTGGCCGCCGAGGTGCCGGTACTGGTGACCGCGGGACTCGGGCAGGCGACACGGGAGGCCGCGTACGGCGCCGACCCGGCGGTCCTGCTCAAGGCACTGGCCCCGCGCGACAGCGAGCAGCACCCGTCGCGGGTACTGCTGATCGAGGAGCACGAGGAGATCGCGCTGGCGCTGGCCGCGACGCTGGAGCGGCGCGGGATGCAGGTGGCCCGGGCGAGCGCGGATGCCGACGCGGTCACGCTGGCCGGCCAGATGCGGCCGAACCTGGTGGTGATGGATCTGATGCAGGTGCGCCGCCGGCGCGCCGGGATCGTCGACTGGCTGCGTGCGAACGGCCAGTTGAACCGCACCCCGCTGGTCGTCTACACCTCGGCCGGGCTGGACCCGCAGGAACTGCCGCGGCTGTCGTCGGGGGAGACGGTGCTCTTCCTCGCGGAACGGTCCACGAGCGACGAGGTCCAGGCCCGCATCGTCGATCTTCTCGCGAAGATCGGCACCAACTGAGGGCGCCGGGCAGAGGCGTTCCACGGACGCGCGAAAGGGCCGGCGGTCGTGACCGCCGGCCCCTCGCGTCCGGGCACCAGGGCCCGGTGTGACCGTTAGAGCTGGGTGACGTCCAGCTCACCGTCCGCGTACTGCCTGCGGATCACCTTCTTGTCGAACTTGCCCACGCTCGTCTTCGGCACCGCGGGAATCAATGCCCACCGCTCCGGCACCTGCCACTTGGCGACCCTCTCGACGAGGAACGCCCTGAGCGACTCGTAGTCCGCGGTCGAACCGTCCTTCAGTACGACCGTGGCCAGCGGACGCTCGCCCCACTTCTCGTCCGGGACGGCGACGACGGCGGCCTCGGCGACCTCGGGGTGCGCCATGAGGGCGTTCTCGAGGTCGACGCTGGAGATCCACTCACCGCCGGACTTGATGACGTCCTTGGCCCGGTCGGTCAGCGTCAGGAAGCCGTCGGGGCTGATCACACCGACGTCGCCGGTCTTGAGCCAGCCGTCCGCGCTGAACTTGTCCTCGGGCCGGAAGTCGTCGCCGCCGGCGCCCCCGTAGTACGCACCCGCGATCCAGGCGCCGCGCACCTCCAGCTCACCCGCGGACTCGCCGTCCCACGGCAGGGTCTCGCCGCCGGGGCCGATCAGCCGGCCCTCGACGCCCGCCGGGAAGCGGCCCTGCGTGATGCGGTACGGCCACTCCTCCTCGGCACTCAGACCCGCCGGCGGGTGGGACATCGTGCCGAGCGGGGAGGTCTCGGTCATGCCCCAGGCGTGGCACAGCCGCACACCGAGCTTGTCGTACGCCTCCATCAGGGAGGGCGGGCAGGCGGCGCCGCCGATGGTGACCTGCGTCATGGAGGACAGGTCGCGGGGGTTGGCGGTCACCTCGGCGAGCAGTCCCTGCCAGATGGTGGGGACGGCCGCGGCGTGCGAGGGCCGCTCCCGCTCGATCATCTCCGCGATGGGCGCGGGCTGCAGGAAGCGGTCGGGCATCAGCATGTTGATGCCGGTCATGAACGTGGCGTGCGGCAGGCCCCAGGCGTTCACATGGAACTGGGGGACCACCACGAGCGTGGTGTCCGCGTCCGTCAGACCCATCGATTCGGCCATGTTGACCTGCATGGAGTGCAGGTAGATGGAGCGGTGGGAGTAGACGACGCCCTTGGGGTCGCCGGTGGTGCCGGAGGTGTAACACATGGCCGCCGCGGTGCGTTCGTCCAGCTCCGGCCAGTCGAAGGTGGTCGGGCGGCCGGCGATCAGCTCCTCGTACTCATGCACCCGCGCCTCGGTGTCGGCGAGCAGCGAACGGTCGCCGGGGCCGGAGACCACGATGTGCTTGATCGTCGGCAGGTGCGGCAGGAGCGGGGCGAGCAGCGGCAGCAGGGAGCCGTTGACGATCACGGCGCGGTCGGCGGCGTGGTTGGCGATCCATACGAGCTGCTCGGCGGGGAGGCGGAGGTTGAGCGTGTGGAGCACGGCGCCCATCGAGGGGATCGCGAAGTACGCCTCGACGTGCTCCGCGTTGTTCCACATGAGGGTGGCGACGCGCTGGTCCGCGTCGATGCCCAGCTCGTCGCGCAGGGCGTTCGCCAGCTGGGTGGCCCGTCGGCCGACCTCGGCGAAGCTGCGACGCTGCGGCTCGGGCTCCCCTGTCCAGGTGGTGATCTGTGACTTCCCGTGGATCGTCATCCCATGCTGAAGGATGCGGGTCACAGTCAGCGGTACGTCCTGCATGGTGCTCAGCACGGCGTCCTCCCGGTGGGCGCTAGCGCTACGTGGCAGTAAGGGTGGGAAGATTCTGCTCACGTACCGCGCGGTATGTCACTACCCGGAGGTAATCCAATCCCGGCGCACCACCGCACACATCACGACACACAACCGCACTTGCTCCCCCGTACGCCCCGCTTACGCCCCCAGATCCCCCTGATATCCACGCAATCCCCCCTGCTGCCCCCTTGCCGCAGCCCATGCCCCTTGCCGGGAGATCAGCGGACCGGATGGAGCTCCGGATCCTCGCGGAGCTTGCCGAGCGCCCGCGACACCGCGCTCTTGACGGTGCCGATCGAGACCCCGAGCACCTCGGCGGTCTGCGCCTCGCTCAGGTCCTCGTAATAACGCAGCACCACCATGGCCCGCTGCCGGTCCGGCAGCTTCATCACCGCGCGCCACATCGCGTCATGCAGTACCTGCTGCTCGGCCGGGTCGGGCGCGGGCGCCGTGTTCGGCTCCGGCAGCTCGTCACAGGCGAACTCGTCCACCTTGCGCTTGCGCCACTGGGAGGTGCGGGTGTTGAGCAGGGCACGCCGGACATAGCCGTCCAGCGCACGGTGATCCTCGATCCGCTCCCACGCGACGAAGGTCTTGGTGAGCGCGGTCTGCAACAGGTCCTCGGCATCGCTCGGGTTCGCGGTCAGCGACCGGGCGGTGCGCAGCAGCACGGGCCCCCGCGCCCGTACATACGAAGAGAACGAGGGATAGGACGTGTACGACGGCACCGGCGCGGCGGCTCTGGAGGCGCTCGTACAGACTGGCGTGGTCATGTCTCCACGCTAGGAGCGGGCTGTGTGCCGCGGATCGGCCCCAGGTCCCGAAGCGTTGTCCCCCTCAGGTTGTAGGGCCGGCGCCGGTCGCACCTCCTGAAGGTGGAGGTGCCTCTCAGGGTCGGTTACGGGCAGGGGCCGGGCGCAGCCGCGCCAGGACGCGTCCGTCCGTGACGGGAGGGCCGCTCATATGCCGTCCGCGCCAAGGACAAGCCCCGACGTGGGGACGCCCGTACCGGCCGTGACCAAGGCCCTCGCAGCGCCGGGTATCTGGTTCACGGATGTGCCGCGCAGCTGCCTCACCGCCTCCGCGATGCCGTTCATGCCGTGCAGATACGCCTCCCCCAACTGGCCGCCGTGCGTGTTGACCGGCAGGGCGTCCGCGGCCAGGAACTCCGCCGCCTCGCCCGGCCCGCAGAACCCGAACTCCTCCAGCTGCATCAGCACGAACGGGGTGAAGTGGTCGTAGAGAATGCCCACGTCGACATCGGCGGGCGCGAGTCCGGACGTCCGCCACAACTGCCGGGCGACGACCCCCATTTCGGGAAGCCCCGTGAGGTCGTCCCGGTAGAAGCTGGTCATCTGCTCCTGCCCCCGCCCCGCACCCTGCGCGGCGGCGACGATCACCGCGGGGGGGTTGGGCAGGTCGCGGGCCCGTTCGACGCTGGTGACGACGACGGCCTGGCCTCCGTCGGTCTCCTGGCAGCAGTCCAGCAGCCGCAGCGGCTCCACGATCCAGCGCGATGCCGCGTGGTCGGCGAGGGTGATCGGCCGCTCGTAGAAGTACGCCGCGGGGTTGGTCGCCGCATGGCGGCGGTCGGTGACGGCGACATGGCCGAACACGTCGGGCGTCAGCCCGTACGTGTGCAGATACCGCTGGGCGGCCATGGCCACCCAGGAGGCAGGGGTGAGCAGCCCGAAGGGGAGGTTCCAGCCGAGCGCCGAGCCCTCCGCGGAGGGCTCCCGCTGCTGCACCCCGGAGCCGAAACGGCGGCCCGAGCGCTCGTTGAACGCCCGGTAGCAGACGACCACTTCGGCGACGCCCATGGCGACGGCGAGGGCGGCCTGCTGCACGGTGGCGCAGGCCGCGCCACCGCCGTAGTGGATACGGGAGAAGAAGGAGAGCTCCCCGATGCCCGCCGCCTGGGCGACGGTGATCTCGGGGCTGGTGTCCATCGTGAAGGTGACCAGCCCGTCGACATCACCGGGCGTCAGACCGGCGTCGTCCAGCGCCGCCCGCACCGCCTCGACGGCGAGCTTGAGCTCGCTGCGCCCGGAATCCTTGGAGAACTCCGTCGCCCCGACACCGACGATGGCTGCCCTGCCACCGAGGGTGTCCCGTCCTCGGACGCTCATGTGCCGGCCTCCGGGAGAATCACGGTCACCGTGCCGGTGACGTGGGTGCCGATGCCGTTGGCCCCGACGACCCGCACCCCGGCCGTCGCGCCGTCCAGGGAAGTGACCGTGCCCCTCAACACCATGGTGTCTCCCGGATAGTTGGGTGCGCCCAGCCGGATGGCGACCTTGCGCAGCACGGCATGCTCCCCGAAGCAGTCGGTGACATACCGCCCGACCAGTCCGTTGGTCGTCAGGATGTTCATGAAGATGTCCGGTGAGCCCTTCGATCTCGCGAGCTCGGCGTCGTGATGGACGTCCTGGTAGTCGCGGGACGCCACAGCGCCGGCGACGATCAGGGTGCGGGTGACCGGGACGGTGAGCGGCGGCAGCTCCATGCCGATGTGCACACCGGTCGTCCCGATGCTGTGTGCGGTGCTCATACCGGCTCCTGACCGGCGAGCAACGCGCCCAGTTCCGAAAGGACTTCACTGCCGCAGCCCAGATACGCGTCCAGCTGCCGGCCCCACAGAAAGTGGCGGTGGACGGGGTGACCCAGGTCCGCGCCCGTGCCGCCGTGCAGATGCTGGCCCACGTGCACGACCCGCTTGCCGGCCTCCGACGCCCACCAGGCGGCGGTGAGTGCATGTGTCGCGTACGGCAGCCGCGCGTCGCGCCGCCAGGCCGCCTCGTACGCCGTGACCCGTATCGCCTCGGTGTCCATGTACGCCTCGGCCGCGCGCAGCAGCACCCCCTGGTTGGTGGAGAGCGGCCGCCCGAACTGCTCGCGGGCCGAGGTGTGCTCCACGGCGCGGGCGAGGGAGCCCGCGCACACCCCCGCCTGCAGACCCGCAAAGGCGGTACGGCTCATAGCGAGTATGTCGTCGTACGCATCGGGCCCGCCGATGCGCTCGGCCGGACGGTCGTCGAGCACGAGCCGCCCGGCCGCCCAGGGCGCGGTCAGTTCGACAGGCTCGACGCTCAACCCGGCCGTCTCCAGCAGGAAGCAGCCGATGCGCGGACGGCACCCGGGCGGCTCGGGCATCACCGGCCCGCGCCCGGCGCTTTCCGATCCCGCCCGCTCGGGCTCGACGGCCGGGACCAGGACATGCGTCGCGTCGCGCAGCCACGGCACATACGGCAGGACTCCGGTGAGCCGTCCCTGCCCGTCCGCCCGCACAGCCGCTCCACGCAGCGGAAACGCGCCGGTCGCCACCACCGTGCCGTCCCGCAGCCCCGGCAGCAGCCGGGCCCGCTGCTCGTCGGAGCCATGGGCCGCCACCGCCAGCAGTCCGTACACACACACGGCGGCGAAGGGTGTCTGCGCGGTCGTGCGTCCCTGTTCCTCCAGGAGCAGCACCAGCCCCAGCAGGCCGGTCTCCTCGACGGCGGCGATCAGCCCTGCCGCGCTGAGCGCCTTCCACACCTGTGCGTCGCTGCCGCTCCCCAGCGCGGCCAGCCGCTCATGGGTCGCCAGGTCCCCGAAGATCTGCGCCGCCAGCTCCTGGGCGGCCGCCTGCTCGTCCGTGGGCGTGAAGTCCATGTCAGCCCGCACCTCCGTCCAGGCGCCCCTGCGCGCCACGGAAGACCGGGAGCTCCCACTCCCCGTCCACCCTGAGGAACTCCAGTTCCACCGGCATGCCGATGCGCACCTTGTCGTACGGAACTCCGACCACGTTGCTCACGATCCGTACGCCTTCGGCCAGCTCGATCAGCCCCACCGCGTACGGCGGGTCGAAGGCCGGGAAGGGCGGGTGGTGCATCACCACGTACGAGAACACCGTGCCGGCGCCGCTCGCCGCGACCGTGTCCCAGTCGGGCGATCCGCAGGCCGCGCACCCCGGAAGCCAGGGGAAGCGCAGTGTCCCGCAGCTGTCGCACCGCTGGATCAGCAGGCGGTGGTCCGCCACCCCGTCCCAGAACCCTGCATTGTCCCTGTTGATCACGGGACGTGGTCGCTGCGGTCGCTGTCGCTGCTGCTGATGTTGTGGCCGGTCGCCGTCCGGTGTCCTGGCAGCGGGGGCGTACTTGAGGATGCGGAAGCGGTGCGTACCGGCGAGCTCGTCGCCCGCCCGGACATTCATCCGCGTGGTGACGAAGTACCCCGTGCCCAGCTTGGTGCTCTTGCGCTCGGACACCGACTCGATCACGGCGTCGAAGGTGATCCGGTCACCGGGGCGGAGCGGGCGCAAATACTCCTGTTCGCAATCGGTGGCGACCACGGACGTGAATCCCGCCCCGTCGAGCAGCTCGAACAGCTCGTCCTGCGCGGCGGTCCGGCCGCGGTGCCCGGACAGACCGCCCATGGTCCATGCCTGAAGCATCGCCGGCGGCGCGATGGCATCCGGCCCCTGATACGCGGGATTGGCATCCCCCATGGCTTCGCACCAGTGCCTGATCATCGGCTCGTTGACCAGGTCCTTGCCCGTCCCCGCGGCGGCGGCCCGCCCTTCGTACGCCTTGAGCCGTGAATACAGCGCATCGGCGCGGGTCGGCGCCGCCTCGCTGCGGGTCCGCGCCGCCTCGCTGCGCGTCACCTCTTCCCTCTCTTCAGGCCGAGCCGCATGGTCGCGACGATCTCGCGCTGCACCTCGCTCACGCCGCCCCCGAACGTATTGATCTGTGCCGCTCTGTTCATCCGCTCCAGCTCCCCCTCCTGCGGAGTCCCCGTCCCGAGCGAGCCGGGAGATCCTGCCCGGATCAACCCCGCCTCCCCCGCGATTTCCTGGCACATTCGATACACCTCGACCGCGGATTCGGTTCCGGCGAACTTCACGCCGCTGGCATCTCCCGGCGCCGGCCGACCTGCCCCCGCACCCCCCACCAAACGCCAGTTGAGCAGGCGTGTTGCCGCGAGCCGGGCATACGCTTCGGCCGCTCGGAATTGCACCCAGGGCTCGTCAATACGGCGAGTCCCGGTCACTGGATCAGGTGTACGTGCCCGCGCGAGCGCCGCCTCGTAGAAGTCCTCGGCCTGCATCCCGATCGCGGCCAGCGCCACCCGTTCATGGTTGAGCTGGTTGGTGATCAGAGCCCAGCCGTCGTTCTCCTCTCCGACCAGATGCGCGGCCGGCACCCGGATCCCGTCGTAGTACGTCGCCGTCGTGGTCAGCCCGCCCACGGTTTCGATCGGGGTCCAGGAGAACCCCGGCGCATCCGTCGGCACCAGGATGATCGAGATCCCCTTGTGCTTGGGCGCGTCCGGATCGGTACGGCAGGCGAGCCAGATCCAGTCCGCGTTCTGGGCGTTGCTGGTGAAGATCTTCTGACCGTCGACGAGCCAACTGTCCCCGTCCCGTACCGCGCGGGTGCACAGCGAGGCCAGGTCCGTCCCGGCTCCGGGCTCGCTGTAGCCGATCGCGAAGACGAGGTCACCGGCGAGGATGCGCGGCAGGAAGTAGGCCTTCTGCTCCGGCGTCCCGTACCTCATCAGAGTGGGACCCACGGTGTTCAGCGTGACCATGGAGACGGGGGCGCCCGCCCGGTACGCCTCGTCGAAGAACACGAACTGCTCGTCGGGGCCGCGGCCCTGGCCCCCGAACTCGACGGGCCAGCCCAGTCCGAGCAGTCCGTCGGCGCCGATCCTGCGCAGCAGCACCCGCTGCGCGGCGTGGTCGCTCGCGGGCGGCGGTCCGTCCGGCATCAGGGTACGGAAGTACGTACGGAGTTCGGTGCGCAGCTCTTGCTGTCGCGCCGTCGGGGCGAGGTGCACGGCGGCGGACCTCCCGGGCGTACGGGTCAGGGTTTCTGACTGTCCGTCAGATCAGGTCACCCTGTCAAGGTCACAGACAGGCGCCTGCGCGGCAGCACCGAAGTGCCGCCGCGCAGGCGCCTGTCCCCCGTCCCCCTGACCTCACCCCCTCGGGCCGGCGGTCACCATAGTGGTGAGAAATTCACGACCACGTTGTCCTGGTCGATCACCGTGTAGCCGAATCCGTTCACATTCGCCGTGTTGTTCTGATTGCTCGCTCCGGTGCCGGTCGCCACCTGCTGGGTGGTCGTCGAATTGCCGTAGTTGTCGTGGCCGACGCCGCTGCCGACGATCGTGGCCACCGACACGTTCGATCCGTCGTCCCCGATACCACCGATGGTGTCGGCCTGGGCGACTCCGCCGAAGAGAACGGCGGCGAGAGGCAGGGCGGCGACTGCGGCGAGAACTCGGGCGGGGCGGATGCTTGCCATGACTTTCCTCCATGAACCGGTACTGCTCACATACGGCTTTTTCCAAGGCAGTTGGCCGACCGCCCCGGGTCTTGGTCTCGACGTCGCGAGATCAGAATTGCCCACGGAATCCCCCCGAACCACCTCGGGATCCCTGATTCCCCCGCAAGCGTGAGGACAAGTCGATAAACCCCCTTCTTGCCCACGCACCCCCGGCCCGGTCCGCCACGGAGTGGCCGTGACCAGTCACCGCAAGGGGCGAAGCGTTACGGCACATTTCCAGGCATCTCCCCCTCCCGGCGCCGGTTCCCCCTTCCCTTCTTCGAACGTCTGTACGAAAATAGAGCCATGGCCATCATCGACCGGCAGACCGCCACCCTGGCCCTCGCCCACGCTCTCTCGGCCGCCGAGCGCGGGCTCCCCGTCATCCCTCTCTCCGCGACGAAGCTCCCCGCCCTGCGCTCCCCCCACCGGGACAGCCCCGAGCCGGTCCTGTGCCGGGGCGAATGCGGCCTTACGGGTCATGGCGTCCATGACGCCACCACCGACCCCGCCGGCATCCGTGCCCTGTTCGCGGCCGCGCCATGGGCCACCGGGTACGGCATCGCATGCGGGCGGCCCCCGCACCACCTGATCGGAATCGACCTCGACACCAAGTCGCAGACCGACTCCCTGGCGGCGCTCCAACACCTTGCGCTGCAGCATCTGTTCACGATTCCGGCAACCGTCACCGTCCTCACGCCCAGCGGCGGCCGCCACCTCTGGCTGACCGGCCCCTCCGACGTGGTCGTACCGAACTCGGCGAGCCGCCTCGCTCCCGGCATCGACATCCGCGGCGCCGGCGGCTACCTCGTCGGCCCGGGCTCGGTCACCGCACACGGCGCGTACCGTCTGGCCCCGGGCACGGCCCACCTCGGCCCCGCGCCCTGTCCACGCCCCCTCCTGCGCCTGATCGCACCGCCCGTACGACCGCACCACCGCACAGCACCACCCCGCCCTGCGACGAACCAGGGCGAGGGCCTGGTCCAGTTCGTGCTCGCCGCGCAGGAAGGCCAGCGCAACACCCGTCTGTTCTGGGCGGCTTGCCGTGCGTACGAGAACGGCTTCGGCGAAGCACTCGCCGAGGCGCTCACCTGGGCAGCGGTCCAGGCGGGCCTGACCGAACACGAAGCCCGCGCGACGATCGCATCGGCCGCGCGCCTCCACGCGGGCCGCCACGGACAACCGTGAGGCGCCGCCTGCTCGGCCCGCCCGGGCAAGGGCGGCGCTTTCACCACGTCTTCACCACGTCATGCGGTGACATCGCTGCCACGCCGGATTGCGTGACCACGTACGTGGCTGTTCGCCACCGGTCAGAACCACCGGCACAGCCGAACTACTTGTCAGGTAGCCGCCAACCCCCTACCTCACAGCCCCAGTTGGTGCGGCATTGAACCGTGTTGCGCCCCCTGCCCGCGGGATCAGCAACGGCGACGTCTGCGGCCTCGTCGTCGCCGAAAGGGCCGACGCCCAGGGGGCCGTAGCGTCGCAGGGGCCGTCGTGCAGTCGCGCCGTCGTGGCCCGGCCACGGCGCGCGACGCTGCCCTTCCTGCAGTTCATGAACCACACGGCGTACAGCGTCCGGGCCCCGGGCGCCGCCCCGGAGGGCTTCCAGAAGCGGGCCGCCAGGGGTGCCGGCGCACCCGAACGGCGCAGCCCCGCTACGGCTGGAAGTCTCCACGCGCACGGCAAACGTATGCTGCCACCATGTTCCTTATCTCCTATTTTGTGGTACTCGTCCTCTTTCCGTTGATCCACACGTTCGTCGACCGCCGGCCCAATCGCCGTACACGCTTTCGCGTCATTGAGATCTGGTTGCTCTGGTTCGTCGGCGCCAGCGGCGCACTGTCGGTGCTGACCGGCCTGGGGCACATCGGCCCCAACGCGCCCGACGTCGCCGACGGCATCGGCTTCGCCCACAGCCCGTTCCAGTGGGAAGTCGGCTGGGCCGACATCGCGATCGGCACCATCGGCTTCATGTCCATCTGGCGCCGGGACTCTTTCATGACGGCCGCGGTCATCGCGTTGGCCATCTTGTACTGGGGGGACGCCGTCGGTCACATCATGCAGCTCGCCGCCCACGACAACACCGCTCCGCACAATGTGCAGCCGATCTACACCGACATTCTTCAACCCCTGATCGCCGTGCTCCTACTCGTCGCCTACCGTCGCCACGGCGGCGGCCGGAGTCCGGCCCCCAGCAGCACGCCCAGTAGAGGACCCCAACGCATCCCCATGGTGCAGGTTCCCCCGCATCTGCACCCGGTATGGCCGACCAACTGCGCGCTCGAGCCGACGACTTCAGCAAGCCCTGCGTGAGGTACGGATGGCCGGTCCGTTACGGGTGCAGTTCCAGGGTGATGTGCGGGGACAGCGCGCGGAGGAAGTCGGGCGCGTCGAAGATCTTTCCCGCGGAGGCGACACCGACCGCATGGGTACGTCCGGTGAGGATGCGGTCGACGGCTTCCACGACGAGTGGTGCGGTGACGGCGTAGATGTCCTGACCGTGGGCCATGGCGCGACGTTCGGCGTCGCCCGAGCGTACGACCATGTCGACGAGGAAGGTCTGAGCGGACCGTCCGCGCTCGTCGGTCGCGGCCGGCGTCGGCGTGTCCGGGACCGCGATGTCCCGGGCCGCCTCGACCGTCATGTAGGTGCGCACGTCGGGGATGGACAGGTGGCTGGACACGGTCACGACGTCGGCCATCGTGAACTCCCCGATGACAGACCGGGGCCCCATCGGGTCGGGGAAGCGCCACTCCAGGGTGGGCGGGGCGTCGGTGCGGTGCTCCCACTGTCCGTTGGTGTAACGGATGCGCCGATCGCCGCGCCGCTCCCGGGACACCGCGCCCGACAGACGCGTCCCGGCGGTGGGGTGCCAGTTGCTCAGCCCGTACGCGATGTGCGCCTCGTCGGCCTTGGTCCAGTCGCCCATCGCCGCGGTGGCCAGCAGGTCGCCCAGACCGCCGAAGAAGGCCATCGCCGGGACGATCACCGCTCCCGCCTCCTGTGCCCGGTCGGCGAAGTGCGCGAAGGTGTCGAGGTTGGCCTCGATCTCTGCCGCAACGTCCAGATACGGGATCCCTGCCCGCAGGGCCGCCTCGATCACGGGGGCGGTCGTCGAGGCGAAGGGCCCGGCGCAGTTGATCACGGCCGCCGCGCCGGCCAGTGCGCGGTCGAGCGAGGACGGGTCGTCGACCGACGCCGGACGAGCGTCCAGCCCGGTTTCGTACGCCAGGGCCTTCAGCTTGTCGGCGTCGCGTCCGGAGAGGACCGGGCGAAACCCACGCTCCCTCAGCTCTGCCACCACGAACCGCCCGGTGTGCCCGTACGCGCCGAACACCGCCACCGTGAGTCCCGATCCCATGGGTTCTCCCCGTACTCGAATGGTCTGTTGCGATCTGTCACGGACATCTTGACGAGGACCTGCACCCCCACACGAGTGTCTGGAACGACATGGCCCATACAATTCCGGACATGACTACTGTCGCGCTGGCCGTCACGGACGGGATGCTGCATTTCGAGCTGTCCCTGGCATGCGAGGTCTTCGGAGCCAAACCGACCAGCGTGGCAGACCCCTGGTACCGCCTCTCGGTCTGCGGACCGAGCGCCGTACGGGTCGACCGCTTCCGGCTGGAGCCCGAGCACGGACTCGACCACCTCTCCCGCGCCGACACCGTGATCGTCCCGGGCTGGGCCGACGTCGACCAGGACCCGCCGGCCGAACTGATCGACGCGGTGCGCGCGGCCCACGAGGCGGGCGCACGCGTGGCCTCCCTGTGCACGGGCGCCTTCGTGCTGGCCGCCGCCGGCCTGCTGGACGGCAAGCGTGCCACCACGCACTGGGCACACACCCAGGAGCTGGCCAAGCGCCACCCCCTGGTGACGGTGGACCCGGACGTCCTCTACGTGGACAACGGCAGCGTGCTCACATCCGCCGGTAAAGCCGCCGCCATGGACCTGTGCCTGCACCTCGTCCGCCTCGACCACGGCTCGTCGATCGCCAACAGGCTCGCCCGCCGCCTGGTCGTGCCGCCGCACCGCGACGGCGGCCAGGCCCAGTTCGTGACCACCCCCGTCCCCGCCCCGGACAACCATCCGCTCGCCGAACTCTTCCCCTGGGTGATCCAACGGCTGGATGAGCCGCTCACCGTGGAGGACCTGGCCCGCCAGGCACGGATGAGCTCGCGCAACCTGGGCCGCCACTTCAGGTCGGTGACCGGCACCACCCCGCTGCAGTGGCTGCTCACCCAACGCATCCGCCACGCGCAGGAGTTGCTGGAGACCACCGACGACACCGTCGACACCGTCGCAGCGGCCACCGGGATGGGCACCGCCACCACCCTGCGCCGACACTTCGCTCGGACGGTAGGCGTACCGCCGGACACCTACCGCCGCACCTTCCGCTCACAGACCCGCCCCGGCCCGAACCACGGCGGGCGACACCACCAGCGCGAGGCAGTGCGCGAACCTGGCGTCCAGCAGACGGAAGGGCCCGCAGAGGCCCGCACCATGTATCGCCACGGCGTCCCGGACGGCGAGCAGTACACGGCGGTCTGACCCTGCAGACTGTCGTTATTGCTGAGGTTGTCGAAGACAACTCGCCAACTGCCGGGCCCCGCCGGGACACGCCGGCCACAAGGCCGGGACCGTTCGTCTGCCAACCGACGGAGACCGCCCCTGGTTGTCCGGACAGTCGGCGCTGCTCTCGGCACTACCGCCCGGAGGGGCTGGACGATATTTCCGAGCGTCTCGGTGATGGCAATGGGACGTGTAGCTCCTGTTGGCCCGGTCGGGCCGGTGGCGCCGGTGGCACCCGTCGCGCCAGCAGGCCCGGTCGCCCCGGTCGGACCAGCCTCGCCAGAGACGCCCTGAGACCCGGTAGCCCCCGTTGCGCCTGCGGGGCCGGTCGGGCCCGTAGGCCCTGTAGCGCCGGTGGCGCCCGGCGTACCCGGATCCCCTGCGATCCCGTGGGCCCCGTCGCGCCCTTCGGGCCCTTCCTGCAGTTGTCCTTGTCGCCGCGGTCCGGCCTCTCCTTGCATCTGTCGCTTCCGCCGACCGTCTTGCTGGACGCGCTCACTGCTCATGAGAACGGCCCCCGACCGAGTCACCTGGTCAGGGGCCGTTCATCTGCGGTGGGTGTGGGATTTGAACCCACGGTGACATCGCTGCCACGACGGTTTTCAAGAGCGTCGCGGTGCCGTGTGGCGCATGGACTCTGACCTGCGCAGTACTGCCGTCTATCACTCGGATCCATCGCTCTGGCCCACACATGGCCCACGGAGCGAGCGCAGAGCGGTTGATCACCTCCATAGGAGCGTGGGGCGACTTGGGCGCTGACCTTGGTAGCGCTGACTCCGGTGCCTGCGCGGCCACCAACGCTGCGGCCTCGCGAGCGCTGAGGCGGGAACAAAGCCGGCCGTGGGTGCGGGAGCTGGCGCATCCTCTCCGCGCCTAGCGGCCAATCACCCACCACTCACCCCGGCTCCCATCCCGTCCGCCTCCTGCGAACACAAGCTCGCCGCCGCCTACGCCCTGCGATGCATGAGGCATGGGGCGTCGGGGTCCGCACTCCGACGGCGGCTGAGCTGCACGGGTGACATATTCTCGCCCCACCTGCCATGCCTGCGGCCGGGGGGATTCACGGCCGGGGCAGGCCCGAACCAATTGGGGATTCATGCGCATGAAATCCATAGGTGCCGTCCTCACCTGCGCCCTGGCGCTTTCGGCCTCCGCCGTCACCGCCCCGGCCGCCTACGCGGCGGAGACCGGCGTGGTGATCCAGAAGCTGTCCGTGAACGGCGGCAAGCCCATCGTCCTCGGCACCTCCCAGAGCGAGTCGTTCACCATCTCGGTGACCGCCTCGGACGATTCGGGGATCAGCAAGGACCTCGCGTTCCTCCAGATCGACCGGGAGGTCGGCGACGACTACTGGTCATACCACGGCAGCCCGACGTGCACCGCGATCAACGCCACCACCTCCACCTGCAAGCTCACTTTTAAGCTCGACTCGGGCTGGGGCGTGCCCCGCAACACCCTCGCGGGTAAGTGGGACGTGACCGTCCAACTCCAGTCCAAGGACGGCGACCTCTACAACAACGGCGGCGCCACCAAGCACTCGGTCCTGCGGCGGGGCACGCTCAGCGTCAACGCCGGGCCCGAGCCGGTCGCCAAGGGCAAGCCGATCACGGTCACGGGCAAGCTGGCCCGCGCCAACTGGGACAAGCGCATCTACGCGGGCTACACCAACCAGCCCGTGAAGCTGCAGTTCCGCAAGGCGGGCACCACCACCTACACGACCCTCAAGACGGTCTACACCAACTCGACGGGCAACCTGTCGACGACGGTCACGGCAGCGGCAGACGGCTACTGGCGCTGGTCCTTCGCGGGCACGTCCACCACTTCGGCGGTCAGCGCCACAGGCGACTACGTCGACGTGCGCTAACAGCCACTGCCGTCAATCCTGCCGTCAAAAGGCCCCGGACCTTGATCGGTCCGGGGCCTTTTGCCTGGTGCCCCGGGCAGGATTCGAACCCGCGACACCCGCATTAGGAGTTCGATCCGAGTCCGCTCCGGCTGCTGCCGTCGACTGGCGCGGCAACTGGACAGAGACGCTGACGTACGCCTCTGTCTGGCGTCGTTGATGTCAGCTGTGGATGTCAGAACTCAGTTTGCTGACGACTGCCTACGGTTTTGAAATTCCTCGTACTTGGCTGTGAAGACGTAGATGTAGTTCAGAAGAGCCTCGGCAAGAGACAAGGCGTCCGCTGCGTCTTCCCGGCTCACCGATTCCTCGCTGAAGTGCGCGCCTTGGTTGCCAAGCACTCGCAGCGCCTGTGCCCAGTCGAAGAGGCGGCCCTCGATCTTCCCGTCATCTCGGAGTTCCTGGAGTGCTTGGAAGAGGGCCTTCTTCTGCGTGCCCTGCTCGATGCACATGCCTTCCAGCGTACGGCGGACACGCGTTCCTCGGGTGCCTGTACTACGCCTCGATGCGTCCGGGCGAGATCGTCGCGCTCAAAGAGTCGGACTGCACCCTGCCACCCAACACCGCGGCAGCCGTGAAGGAATGGGGCGAACTTCTGCTCGGGGAGAGCCGTCCGGAGGTTGGCGGCGGATGGACAGACGAGGGCACGTCGTACGAGACCCGCGGGCTCAAGCGTCGGAAGCGCGGCGCGACGCGGACTGTACCGATCCCTCCCGTTCTGGTGCACCTGCTCCGTGAGCACATCGCCCGCTACGGCACTGCTGACGACGGCCGTCTGTTCCGGGCTGCCCGGGGCGGAAGGGTCCCGTCCACGGAATACTGCGACATCTGGGAAAGAGCCCGGAAGAAGGTTCTCACTCCAGGTGAGATCACGTCCGATCTTGCCGCCGTGCCGTACTCCCTGCGTCATGCCGGCGTATCCCTGTGGATCAAATCCGGAGTGGACCCGGCGGAAGTCGCCGCGCGTGCCGGCCACAGCATCGCAGTGCTGTATCGCTTCTACGCGAAGATCCTCAAGGGCGGCCAGTAGCACTCCAACGACCTGATCTCCCGCGCGCTGGACGAGGGAACCCCCACCTGACTCTGGCCCACGGCTGGCCCACGAACACTGGTCAGAGGTGGTGTACAGGGGAGGAAAGGTGAGGAAGGCTGCACGCAGAAGGGGTGCCGCTCCGGAGAGTGGCACCCCTTCTGACCTGCAACCTTCTGACCTGCTGCGGTGGGTGTGGGATTTGAACCCACGGTGACATCGCTGCCACGACGGTTTTCAAGACCGTTCCCTTAGGCCGCTCGGGCAACCCACCCACGCCCCGGCCACCAGCGGCGGAGCGGGCTACAGACTACCGGGCCCGGGCCGGGGGGCGCAGCCGTGTTCCGTTCGGTGCGCGGGAGGTCAGCTGTCGCCCTTGCGCTCGCCCAAGGTCACCTCGGCCGTGCGCTCCTTGCCGTCGCGCTCGTAGGTCAGCGTCACCTTGTCGCCCGGCTTGTGGGTCCAGATTTCGCTGATCAGGGTCGGGCCGCTGTCGACCGTCTTGCCGTCGAACTTGGTGATGACGTCGCCCGCCTTCAACCCGGCCTTTGCCGCCGGGCCGTTCGGGCTCACGGCGGCGGTGCCGCCCGCGCCCTGGCCGGCGATCTTGGCGCCCGCTTCCTCGCCCGTCATGTCGACCGTCGCACCGATCACGGGATAGACCGGCTTGCCCGACCTGATCAGCTGCTGGGCGACCGTCTTCGCCTGGTTGATCGGGATGGCGAAGCCGAGGCCGATCGACCCGGCCTGGGACTGGCCGAGGCCGCCGCTGCCCGCCGACTGGATGGCCGAGTTGATACCGATCACCGCGCCGCGCGAGTCCAGCAGCGGGCCGCCGGAGTTGCCCGGGTTGATGGACGCGTCGGTCTGAAGGGCGCTCATGTACGAGTTCCTGCCGCTCGAGCCGTCACCGGAGGCGACCGGGCGGTTCTTCGCGCTGATGATGCCGGTGGTGACCGTGTTCGAGAGACCGAAGGGCGCGCCGATCGCGATGGTCGAGTCGCCCACCGCGACGCGGTCCGAGTTGCCGAGCGCCAGCGGGGTCAGCCCGGAGGGGGCGTTCTTCAGCTTGAGGACGGCGACGTCGTAGCCCTGGGCGCGGCCGATGACCTCGGCGTCGTACTTCTTGCCGTCCGAGAACGTCGCCGACAGCGTGCCGCCTTCGGCGGCGGAGGCCACCACGTGGTTGTTGGTGAGGATGTGGCCTTGTCTGTCGTAGACGAAGCCGGTGCCCGTGCCGCCCTCGCTCTCGCCCTCGACGCCCGCGCCGCCGGACTGCGCCTCGATGGTGACCACGCTCGGCAGCGCCTGGTTGGCCACCGCGGCGACCGTGCCCGCCTCGCGCCTGAGGTCCCGGGGCGCCTGGGCAGCGGAGACCGTCGTCGAGTCGATCCCGTCGTCGTTGTGCTCGGCGGCCCAGTAGCCGATGCCACCGCCGACGCCGCCCGCGACCAGCGCCGCGGTGAGGACGGCGGCGACCACACCGCCGGAGCGCCTGCGCCGCGGGGCGTGCGCCGCTGGAACGGGCGATCCCCAGACAGGACCGCCGTTGCCCCCGCCCCCATAGGAGGGGAGTGCGGGCGGGGGCGGCGGCCACTCGGCGCCGGCGTGATGCGCCGCTGTCGGCGCAGCTGCCGGTGCCGGTGCGGGCGACGAGGCCGGCTCGGGCTGGGGGGTATGCCCGGCCGGGTCCATCGCCGCCGGCTCTGCGGGGGCAGGAGGCGTGGTGCGGGCGGCATGCTCGGACGCGGGCGTTCCGTCGGGAGCGGCGACCGGCACTGGAGGTACGGACGGGGCGGCCGGAACCGCGGTGCCCTCGTTCTCGGTGCTCACAGCTCTGTTCTCCTCAGGGTCCACGTCGGGTTGCACACCAGATGGCACGGCGCGCGCCATGTACACGCCACATTGATTGCACGTCGCTTGTCTGCGGCCAGCTTTTCCCACAGCACGTCAATCCACTGTAAGCAGCACCTGTGTGTATCGCGGCAATCCTTTACTTGCGACGAAACGGGCGCACGCGTGGAGCGTCCGAACGGTGCCGCTGGAGTCTCCGAGCGACGCCCGATGGCCGGCCGACTTCCGTCCGTCTTCCGTCCGCCTCATGTCCGGCTTCCGTCCTGCTTCGGCCCCGATTCGTCCGCCTCGGTCCGCCCCGTGCACGCGCCTACCCCGTCACGGTGACACCATGACGCCGTGACCCAAGCACGGCAGCACAGCATCCAGGTCGTCGCACACCGCGGCGCCTCCGAAGACGCACCCGAGCACACCCTCGCCGCCTACCGCAAGGCGATCGAGGACGGCGCGGACGCGCTCGAATGTGATGTACGGCTCACCGCCGACGGCCATCTGGTCTGCGTCCACGACCGTCGCGTCAACCGCACCTCCAACGGCCGCGGCGCCGTGTCCGCCCTGGAGCTCGCCGATCTCGCCGCGCTGGACTTCGGCTCCTGGAAGGACGCGGCGGAGAGCCCGGACTGGGGCGACCCCTCGTTCACCTCCGTACTCACCCTGGAACAGCTGCTGGGACTGGTGGCCGACGCGGGCCGCCGTATCGAGCTGGCCATCGAGACCAAGCACCCCACCCGCTGGGCGGGACAGGTGGAGGAGCGGCTGCTGCAGCTGCTGAAACGCTTCGGTCTGGACGCACCGGCGACGCCCGACGACTCCTCCGTGCGCATCATGAGCTTTTCGGCCCGCTCGCTGCACCGGGTCGCGGCGGCCGCGCCGAACATCCCCACCGTCTATCTGATGCAGTTCATGTCCCCCCGGCTGCGCGACGGACGGCTCCCGGCCGGCTCCCGCATCGCGGGACCGGGCATCCGGGTCGTACGCAACCACCCCTCCTACGTCGCCCGGCTGCATGCCGCGGGCCACCGTGTCCATGTCTGGACGGTCAACGAACCGGAGGATGTGGAGCTCTGCGCCGGGCTGGGTGTGGAGGCAATCATCACCAATCGCCCCAAACAGGTTCTGTCCCAACTGGGCCGCCTCTCGCCCTGATAACGGGGAGTGCTCCGGCGCGTTCGCTCCGTATCCGACCGTTACGAGTGCGTCACTGACCTGCTCTTGGCCGGTTTCCGGTCCAGGCCATTGGGGCATTCACACCGTGGCGTGGGGCAAAGGAGGTCTCGGGGGTGGCGTTTGTGGTGGCACAGGAGGTGCCCACGTCGTCGAGCATGGCCGTACCCCATGGCCCTGCGGGCGTGGGTGCGGCACGACAGCGGATGCGCGAGCAACTCAGGCTCAGCGGATTGTCCGAAACAGTCGTCGACGATGCAGTTCTGATCCTTTCCGAGCTCCTCAGTAACGCCTGCCGTCATGGCAGACCACTGGGGCGCGCCGAAGTGGGCGACGGGGACATCCGCGCCGCATGGCGCGTCGACAAAGCGGGGCGGCTGACCGTCGAAGTGACGGACGGAGGTGGTCCGACCCGACCGGTTCCGGCCACGCCCTCGGTCACCGCACGCGGCGGCCGTGGGCTCAACATCATCACCGCACTGGCCCAGGA
The DNA here is from genome assembly GCF_040613775.1 of Streptomyces sp. NPDC006208. NCBI lineage: Bacteria > Bacillati > Actinomycetota > Actinomycetes > Kitasatosporales > Streptomycetaceae > Streptomyces > Streptomyces sp. NPDC006208. The sequence continues at coordinate 133,386 of NZ_JBEXSW010000006.1, forward strand.
CTGGGGCGTACGCGACAGCGCGAGCGGTGAAGTCACCGTGTGGGTGATCGTCACCGAAGGGCATCGCCGCGAGGATTTCGCTACGCGCGTCACCGGCCCGTCGTTCGACTACGCGGACCCCTTCGAGGATCTGGACTGACGGCTGGACCCGACGGCACGCACCCGACTGCGGCAGAGACTCGACGCGGCAGGGAGCAGCCGGCGCACACGACGGGGGCAGCGGGCTCGACCGCTCCCGACTCCCGCGACCGCGAAACGACGCCGCTGACCCGGCGCTCCGGGCGGATGCCGACACGCCGGGCCGGCGACCCGCCCGGCCGGAACGACGATCCACACGGTCCTCGGCGGCACGTACGGCTAGGCTCGCGCCCGACACAGCACCGCCGCAATCGGGAGAAAGCCACACCATGGCCAAGAAGCGCCCCCAGACGAAGGCGACGAAGCCTCAGCTCAAGGACGGGGCCCGCGCCGCAGGCGTCAACGAGCCGGTTCCAGTGGTAGGAGCCCGCGAGCCCTGCCCCTGCGGATCCGGTCGCCGCTACAAGGCCTGTCACGGCCGGGCCGCCGCACACGCCGTGACCGAGCTGGTCCAGCGCCCCTTCGAGGGACTGGCCGGCGAGTGCGACTGGGTGGCCATGCGCGAGCTGGTGCCCGCTGCGACCGTCGCGCTGACCCTCAAGGACGGGCTGCCCGAGGGCGTTCCGTCGGTCACGCTCGCGACCGTCCTGCCCATGGCCTGGCCCGCGCTGCGCCGCGACGACGGCTCCGTGCTGCTCGGCCTGCAGAACGACACGCCCTCCGGCGACCTCAGCCGCGACCTCGCCCGCACGCTGCAGCGCGCGCTCGCCGCCACCCCCGGCACGCCGGTGACGGGCGGCGGCGCCGAGGCCGACGGCGTACGGCTGCAGGACCTGCTCGACCCGCAGGCGCCGTTCGAGCCGGCCGTCCACTCCGGGTTCGAGTTCTGGATCCCGGAATCGGCCGAGCAGGCGTCCCCCGAGGTGGCCGCCTCCCTGGAGCGCGCGAACGCCGCGGCGATCCCGACGGTGAAGCTTGCGGATGTGGACTCCGCGTACTGGTGCGAGACGCCGGAGAAGAACCACCTCCGCTGGGTCATGCCCCACCCCGAGGAGCAGCTCCTGGACGCGCTCGCCCGGCTGCATGCCGCCGGCACCGACTCGCTCGGTGAGGGGACCCGGCTGGTCGGTTCCTTCCGCGCCCACGGGCTGATGGTCCCGGTGTGGGACCTGCCGAGCGGAATGGGTGCCGAGGAGTGCGAGAAGCCCGCCGCCGAGTTCGCCGAGCGGCTCACCGAGGCCCTCGCGAGCGACGTTCCGCTGACGGCGGAGGAGCGCCGGGCGCGAGGCGGTCTCACCAATCGCCAAGTGACCCTCAGCTGAGAGTGACGGTTTCGGTCGACCGATAGGTGACTCCAGTCACAACTCGCCTTGCCGGCAGGTAAATCCTTGTCCGAATAACAGAGATCGAATTTGCGAACCGCAGATCTCTTGTTACGGTTCTAGAAGCCCGGTCGCTGGTGCATCCCCCGTCGCCAGCGACCGGGCGCTTCCATTTCCGCTGAGCGCACTCCAGCCTCAACGCTCATTGGCCGTCGGGGAGTTGCTTCCCGATCGAAGCAGCAGCGGCCCGTCGTCGGCGCCGTCGGAAATGGCGAACTCCGTCACCGCCCAGTACGCCGAAGCCGCACCCCGCGAGGGCTCTTTCGGGGTGTCGCAGGCGCCCGGCTCGTCTCCGGTCCCGATCAAGCAGTTCGTCTGCAGGGTGCGCCCGCCGGGCGCCATCAGCGTGAGCACGGACGTCAATTCTTCGCCCGTCGCGTTGCGGTAATAGACACGCGCCCAGGTGTCGCGGCCCTCGTCCAGCACACATGTCTGTGCCTCGACACCCTCCGGGGAGGCGACTTCCGGCCCACATCGCGAGGCCGTCAGGGGTCGTGCATCCGGGGCGCCGTCCGGCTCGCCGGTGTCCCTGGCCCCGTCGGCCCCTCGCCTCCCGTACGCCCCGGAGATCACATCGGACATGTCGGATGCGCCCGTGCGGGGGTGCGGCTCGCCGTCGCTCTTCGCATCACCGGCAGGTTCAGCCTCCGCCCGGCCCGCGTCCCGCCGGGGACCATGAGCGGGCCCGGCGGAGGCGGTGAGCGGCAGCAGCGTGCCGCACACCACCAGGGCGGTGATCCCGAACATACGGAGATTCATGGGCCACCTGCCGGCTTCGCGCTGGGATTGTTGACGGTGGCCCGAAGATATCGACGGATGGCAGGCGCTCCCGCCGCCGCGCGCCTACGACCGCCCCAACTCGGCCCGGCTCCTACCCGTACGAGTGACAGCGCGACGGGTGGGAGAGCCGGGCCGTGTCGGCGTCCATGACCACGGCGGGTGCGTCAGTAGGTGAGTCGGCTGCCCTCGCCCGCCTCCGGCGGGTACAGACCACTGTCGGGTGCGCTGCTCGCACTCGCCTCCACCAGTGCGTCCACGACCGCCTCCACATCCGGCAGCCAAGGTGTCGCGGAACCGGGCAGCGGCGCCCGCTCCCACCGCACCTGCCCTGCGCCCGTCTCTGACGGCGGCAGCACCAGATAGCCGCCGTCACCGTGGAAGCGCAGCGAACTCGGCACGCAGTCCTTGGCGAAGAGCAGCTCGCCGAGCTGCTCGAGGGTGTACGGGGCAACCAGGATCGACCATCTTGTGGGTGTCGCGACGACCGGCCCGAGCCGCATGCCCATACCGTCGAGCGCCGACAGCGCGCGGGTGGCGGCGACGGCCGGCAGACTCAGCGCGCATGGCGCGCGGCCCCCGGTGGCCAGCACGATCGGGGCGGCGGGCCGGTTGGTCCACCACCAGCGCACCATGCGCTCGTCGGTGGTCGCCGCCAGAATTCCGGGGTCGAAGGGGTGTGCGCCGGGTACGACGCACTCGGAGTCGGGGCAGGAGCAGCCGCGCCCGCGGTCGCCGCGGCTGCCGGTCGCCTTCGGTCCTGCACCGGGCAGTACGGGCCATTGCCACTCGACGGCGCAGGTGAGCGCTGCGTCGAGCTGGACTGGCCCCCTTTTTCGCCGGTACCGGAGCCTGCGTCGCCTTCCGAGGATCTCGCGCATGAGCGCTCGTTCCTTTCCGTTGAACGCCGGGGTCCACATCACACCATGTGTGCAGCTCTTCACTGTGCGTACAAATGCGGTACTGATCGGCGCGTCACCGCCCATGCCGGTGGCATGGGCGACCCCCACTGTTCAGCGACAGGATCGCCGCCCGGGGGCCCAACGTGGGGCTTACTCCATTAAACGCGTGGCGAGGGGTGGCGCGCGCCTGGCGCTTGCTGTCCCGCTGTATCTTTTCCCGCCACTCGGGATGGGGCGCGACCTTCGGCTGTTAGGACGCCGCGGCCCGCCGCCGGGTTCCGGGGCTGTCCCAACCGCCCCTGGCCATCACCGTTTACGTACCCAGCAGGTGTGGAATGACGCTTCCCCTCGGGCCTGCGCCCTACGGGGATCCCCACGCCGATCACCCTCAGCAGACCGCAATCAACCGCCATTGGGTGCATTTTTCAGCCAAGTTCACACCCTCATAGACACCACTGATCCCACCGGGACAATGCTGGACATCACCTTACGTGTACGTGTACATGTGGATGCATTGATAGCGGCGCAGAATGACATGGGGGTTTGCGATGCTATTGAGCAAAACGCACCTGCCGGAAAGCCGGCTGACATGAGCGCCCCTCACCTGCCGAAAGTGGCCGGAATCGATTCAACGGTTGCCGGCCCCCCGCACACTGCCGCCGCTGCTGCACCCCTGCCCTCGGTCCCCGCCGCACCGCCCGCTCCGGGCGCGCTGATTCAGGACCGGCTCGCCGGCTGGGTCTCCGATCTGACCACCCTCCATGAGCTGACCGAGCGTCTGGCCAGAACGGCCACGCTCGACGAGGCACTGGACGAGCTGCTGCGCGCAGGTGCAGCGCTGGTCGGTGCCCGTCGGGGCCTGGTCACTCTCGAGCCGCGCCCCGGCCCCCTGCGCGACGACTGCTTCCACGGAGGCCGCGGACCCTCGCTCGCCAAGGGCCTCGGTCTCACCCATGCCGAGCTCGGCCACATCGAAACCGTTCCACGCAGCGCCACCGCGTACGGCAGGATCCTGGACGGCCTGGCCCCCCAGCCGGGCCGCCCGGGGCGGCCCGGCGTGCCGCAGGCCGTGGCGCACCCCGATCTGCTCGGCGACCCGGCGCTCGACCCCCGCCATCGCGAGGTCGCGATCCGCCTCGGCTACGCGGCCAGCTACACCCTGCCGCTCGCGGGCGACGGGTCCGGCACGCTCGGCGCGGCCGTCTGGCTGTACGACGAGCCGGCCGCCCCCGGAGAGCGCCGGTGCCATCTCGCCGGGCTCTACATGCGCTACGCCACCGAACACCTGGCCCGGCTGCTGGAGCTGGAGCATGCGCGCGCCACCGTGGCGACCGTCGCCGAGGAGCTGCTGCCCAGCCGCCTGCCGCGGGTGCCCGGTGTCCAGCTCGCCGCCCGGCATCGCACCGGCCCGCACGGCGGGGGCGACTGGTACGACGCACTTCCGCTGCCCGAAGGCGCGCTGGGACTCGCGGTCGGGTCGGTCAGCGGCTCAGGGCCGAGCGCGCTGGCGGCGATGGGCCGGCTGCGCGCGTCCCTGCGGGCGTACGCCGTGATGGAGGGCGAGGACCCGGTCGCCGTCCTCTCCGATCTGGAGCTGCTGCTGCGGCTGACCGAACCGGCGCGTACCGCCACCGCACTGTTCGCGTACGCCGAGCCGGCGGCCCGCAAGATCGTGCTGGCCGGGGCGGGGCACACCCCGCCGCTGGTGGTCGGTGAGCGGCGTACGGAGTTCGTCGAGACCTCGCTGTCGGCGCCGCTGGGCATGCTCGCCTGCTGGGAGGCGCCGAGCGTGGAACTCTCCCCGGAGCCGGGAGAAACGGTGCTGCTGTACACCGACGGGCTGCTGCGACGCACCGGTGACCCCATGGACCGGGCCTTCGCGCGGCTGCACTCGGCGGCCGCCGCCGTACCGAAGGCGGTCCGCGACGACCCGGGCGCGATCGCCGACCATGTGCTGCACACCGTGCTGCCCGAGGGTCTCGACCGGATGGACGGCGGCGAGGACATCGTCCTGCTGGCCGCCCGTTTTGACTGAGTACTGGCTGGTTTCTCACATCACTGCAGGCGATCTTCCTGTCGCACATACGATGGAGTCGTCACCCCTGCCCGAAGGCCCGACCGGCCGGAGGGAAGCAGGGGTTTCCCGTGTCGTATCAGGCAAGGCCGAGAGGCCCAGGAGGCAGACGTGGCCGAGGAGCTCACCCCGGCGGAATCCGATCTCGCTGCTACCGCAGCGGGCGCGGAAGAGGAAGAGCAGCCGATCAAGCAGCGCAAGAACGGCCTGTACCCGGGCGTGTCCGACGAGCTCGCCGAGAACATGACGACCGGCTGGGCCGACACCGAGCTGCGCGATCTCGCGCCCGTCCCGCAGGCCGCACAGACCGCCGCCCGCCGTGCCGCGCTCTCGGCGCGCTTCCCCGGTGAGCGTGTGGTCATCCCCGCGGGCAACCTGAAGACCCGCTCGAACGACACCGAGTACAGCTTCCGTGCGGCCACCGAGTACGCGTATCTGACCGGCGACCAGACCGAGGACGGCGTACTGGTGCTGGAGCCCAAGGGCGACGGGCACGAGGCGACCATCCATCTGCTGCCCCGTTCCAACCGGGAGAACGGCGAGTTCTGGCTGTCCGGCCAGGGCGAGCTGTGGGTGGGCCGTCGCCACTCCCTCGGCGAGGCCGAGCAGCTGCTGGGCATCCCGGCCGAGGATGTGCGGGAGCTCCCCGAGAAGCTGCGCGAGGCGACCGGCCCGGTCCGTGTCGTACGCGGCCACGACGCCGGGATCGAGGCGGCGCTGACCGACAAGGTCACCGCGGAGCGCGACGAGGAGCTGCGGGTTTACCTCTCCGAGGCCCGCGCGGTGAAGGACGAGTTCGAGATCGGCGAGCTGCAGAAGGCGTGCGACTCCACTGCGCGCGGCTTCGAGGACGTCGTCAAGGTCCTGGACAAGGCCGAGGCCACCAGCGAGCGCTACATCGAGGGAACGTTCTTCCTGCGCGCCCGCGTCGAGGGCAACGACGTCGGCTACGGCTCCATCTGCGCCGCGGGCCCGCACGCCACCACCCTGCACTGGGTGCGCAACGACGGACCGGTCCGCTCCGGTGATCTGCTGCTGCTCGACGCCGGTGTGGAGACCCACACCCTCTACACCGCCGACATCACGCGCACCCTGCCGATCAACGGCCGCTTCACCGAACTGCAGCGCAAGATCTACGACGCGGTGTACGAGGCTCAGGAGGCGGGTATCGCGGCGGTCAAGCCGGGGGCCAAGTACCGCGACTTCCATGACGCCGCACAGCGCGTGCTCGCCGAGAAGCTGGTCGAGTGGGGCCTGGTCGAGGGCCCTGTGGAGCGCGTGCTCGAGCTGGGTCTGCAGCGCCGCTGGACGCTCCACGGCACCGGGCACATGCTCGGCATGGACGTCCACGACTGCGCCGCCGCCCGTACCGAGGCGTATGTCGACGGCACGCTGGAGCCCGGCATGTGCCTGACCGTGGAGCCCGGCCTCTACTTCCAGGCCGACGATCTGACGGTGCCCGAGGAGTACCGCGGCATCGGCGTCCGGATCGAGGACGACATCCTCGTCACCGAGGACGGCAACCGGAACCTCTCGGCCGCGCTGCCGCGCCAGGCCGACGAGATCGAGACCTGGATGGCCGCCCTCAAGCAGGGCTGACCGGCGTCACGATGGGGGCGCGCTGCTCAGGAGACCTTGAGCAGCGCGCCCTCGCGCCATTTGAGGATCTTGTCGAAGCAGACCACCGCGCCGTGCCCCGGCCGGTTGCGCACCTGCACATGGTCGGCGAGCTGCTCGATCAGACACAGCCCGCGGCCGCTCTCCGCGGTGACGGCGGGGATCGCCGCCCCGGGCACTGCCCCGCGCCGGACGGCAGAGCCCGGTCCTGGTGCGGGAAAACCGGGTCCCGAATCCGCCACCTCGATACGGCACTTCTCGCCGTCCAGATATGCGGTGACGCGGTACGCCTGCGAAGCTCCGCCGGAGTGCAGGTCACCGCCGTGCTCCACAGCGTTCGCACAGGCTTCGCTCAGAGCGACCGACAGGTCGTAGGAGATGTCCGGGTCGACGCCCGCGGTCTCCATCGTGCCGAGCAGAAGCCGCCGGGCGAGCGGGACGCTGGCAGCCTCGCGCCGCAGATGGAGTGACCACCAGATGCTCATGCTCCAGCCTCCTGGCCGCGGCTCGACATACCGATACGTATTGCCCCCATCCACGGTCGGTAAGCGCACCTTTGATGTGATACCCCTCATTCAGCGGATGCGCGGGGCGCACCACGGGGTGTATGTCGCGCACGCCCGCCCGCAATGAGAGCGGCACACGCCCGCCCCGAGGGCAGCAAAGGGGATCTTCCGGACCTGCCGTACGGTCGCCGGCGGCGCAGTGCGATGATGACCCGGCCATGTCGTCCCTCCATCGAGCGCGCACCGGAGCCGGTCTGCGGCTGCTGAGGGCCGCGGTGTTCACCGCGGTCTGTGTCGTGCTGTCCGGGACGGGACATGTGCTGGCCGCCTGCGCGGCCGTCCCCTGGTGGACCCTGGCTCTCGGCTTCGCCGGGGTGTTCGCCCTGGTGGTGCCGTTCGCGGGGCGGGAGCGTTCGCTGCCGGCCATCGCCGCCGCGCTGACGGTCGGACAACTCGGACTGCACACCCTGTTCACGGCCGGGCAGCAGCATGTGCGTATCGCTCCGACCGCGGACGAAACGGTCGTCAGGATGGCGGCCAAGCTGGTGTGCGGGGCGGGTGCCGCCGCCATGACACCCGCCGACGCCCGGCGCATCGTCACGATGGCCGGCATGGATCCGGCCGCACAGCAGGCCGCCCACACGCATACCGCCGAGGCCGCCGCGGCTCCTGGTCTGTTGCCCACGCTGCCCATGCTGCTCGGGCATCTGCTGGCCGCCCTGGTGACCGGTCTGCTGCTGCGCCGCGGGGATGCGGCGCTGCTCCGGCTGATGCGGATGTCGGCCGACTCGGCCCATGAGGTCGCCGAGACGGCGTGGCTGCGCGCGCTGCGGGCCGCGCTCGTTCTCGTACGGGCCCTGCTGAGCGGTCCCGCGGGCGGGCTCGGTCCGGCGGTGCGTACGGTGCCCGCCGCGGCGGAGCCCCGGGTTCCGGCCGCCGGCCACGTACTCGCGCACACGGTGATCAGGCGCGGGCCACCGGCCGTACTCCTGGCAGCCTGACGCGGTCCACTCGACGGGAGTGGTGCCGCTGTGCCCGCGCACCCGTGTGCCGGCACGTCCCCTCTCCTTCATCGTGGAGTGTTCCCACCTCATGAACGTTTCCCGTATCGCGCTTGCCGGCGGCGTCGCCGTCTCCTCCGCACTGCTCGTCTCCGGCACCGCCTTCGCGCACGTCACCGTGCAGCCGCAGGGCCCGGCGGCCAAGGGCGGCTACGCCACCGTCAACTTCAAGGTCCCCAACGAGCGCGACGACGCCTCGACGATCAAGCTCGAGGTCAGCCTGCCGGCCGAGCACCCGCTGGCGTCCGTGATGCCTCAGCCGGTGCCGGGCTGGAAGGTGGAGGTCACCAAGTCCGAGCTGGACAAGCCGCTCGAGCTGCACGGCAACCAGATCACCGAGGCGGCCACCAAGGTCACCTGGACCGCGGACGGTTCCAAGATCGGTCCGGGTCAGTTCCAGCAGTTCCCGCTCTCGATAGGGCAGCTGCCCGAGGACGCCGACCAGTTGGTGTTCAAGGCCGTTCAGACGTACGACAACAAGGACGTCGTGCGCTGGATCGAGGAGCTCAAGAAGGGCTCCGAGGAGCCTGAGTCGCCCGCGCCGGTGCTGACGCTCTCGGCCGCCACCGAGGACCACCACGGCGGCGGTGCGGCAGGTGCCGGCGCCAAGGGATCGAAGGACGGCGGCGAGAACGCCGGTCACCACGACGAGCCGGCTTCGGCCTCCGCCTCCGGCAGCGACACCACGGCCCGCGTCCTCGGCATCGCCGGAATCGTCGTCGGCGGCGCCGGTCTGGCGTTCGGTGTCCTGGCCCGACGCCGCCGGTCCGCCTGACGATCCCGCGGGACCACGTCCATGAAAGAGAACCCCATGCACAACCCGACGAGTGACGCGGCGCCGAGCCGCGCCCGGCGCGCTCCGCTGATCGCGGGAGCCGCCGTCGCGGTCGCGTTCGCGGTCGCGGCGGGATTCGCCCTCGCCGCGAACGGTGACGGCACCCCTGCGGCACAGGTCTCGGCCGAGGCGAAACCCAAGGCCGCGACCGTGCTCAGCCGGCCGTTCACCAAGCCGGATCTCGTGCTGACCGACACCCACGGCAAGAAGTTCGACCTGCGGGAGCGGACCAAGGGCAAGCCGACGCTGCTCTTCTTCGGCTACACGCACTGTCCCGATGTCTGTCCGCTGACGATGAGCAATCTCGCCATCGCGAGGAAGCAGCTGCCCGAGGCGGACCGGGACAAGCTCCAGGTCGTCTTCGTCACCACCGACCCGGAGCGGGACACCCCGGCCGAGCTCGGCAAGTGGCTGCGCAGTGCTGGTGATCCGTCCTTCATCGGCCTCACCGGCGACTTCCCGACCATCCAGGCGGGCGCGCGCCAGGTCGGTATCGGCATCGACCCGCCGAAGAAGGAGAAGGGCGGCACGGTCGTGTCCATGCACGGCGCGCAGGTCCTCGCCTTCTCCCCGAAGACGGATCAGGGCTATGTCCTGTACGACGACGACACCTCGCACCAGGAGTACGCCGGGGACCTGCCGGAGCTGATCAAGGGGGAGACGCCGTGATGCGCCGTACCCCCCTTGCCGTCGCCCTGGTCATGACCGCGGGACTGGCCCTGGCGGGCTGCTCGGCGGACAGCGCACCCGAGTTGAAGGTCAGCGGTGCGTTCATGCCGCAGCCCGTCGGCGACGACATGGCCGCCGGGTTCCTGACCGTCGTCAACAACGGCGGTACGGCGGACAAGCTCACCTCGGTCACCAGCGATCTCTCCGACGACATCACCATCCACACGTCGAAGGGTCAGCGGATGCAGCAGGTGAAGGCCTTCGACGTCCCTGCAGACGGCTCACTCGACCTCGAGCGCGGCGGCAGCCACATCATGTTCATGGCGCTCAAGCAGAAGCCGGAAAAGGGCCAGAAGGTCTCCGTGGAGCTGCACTTCGAGAAGTCCGGTCCGATCAGGGTCGAGCTTCCCGTCAAGGAAGCCACGTACAACCCTGCGAAGCACTGAGCCGACCGAGGGACTGATGACGCCATGACAGCCACCGCCCCGCGCTTCGGACCGGCCCCGGTCCGGCTGCTGCTCGCCGTCACCGTGCTCATCGGCACGGTGCTCGGCACGCTGCTGGCCGGCGCGGGTCCCGCGTCGGCACATGCCGCGCTGACCGGAAGCAACCCGAAGGACGGGGCGGTGGTCGCCACCGCCCCCAAGCAGGTCACGCTCACCTTCTCCGAGCAGATCGCCATGGGCGAGAACTCGATCCGGGTCCTGGAGCCCAGCGGCAAGCGCGCCGACAAGGCCAAGGTCCGCGACCTCGGCAGCGGCGGCAGCGTCGTCTACGGAGTCGATCTGCAGGCCGGACTCCCCAACGGCACCTACACCGTGGCCTGGCAGGCGGTCTCCGCGGACAGCCATCCGGTCTCCGGTGCCTTCACCTTCGCCATCGGGGCGCCCTCGAAGACCACGGTCGCGCTGCCCGACGAAGAGGCGGGCGGCGGAGTCGTCGGCTTCCTCTACGGGGTCGCGCGCTACGCCTCGTACGCAGGCTTCATCCTGCTCGCCGGCGGCGCTGCCTTCGTGCTCGTGTGCTGGCAGCGGGGTGCCTCGGTACGGCCCGTGCAGCGTCTGGTCGTCCAGGGCTGGATCACGCTCACTGCGGCCACCCTCGCGATGCTGCTGCTGCGTACCCCCTACACGGGATCGGGCGAACTCGGCGACGCCTTCGACCTCGGCGGTCTGGGGGACGTACTCGAGACCAAGACCGGCGCGGCCCTGGTCTCGCGGCTGCTGCTGCTCGGCGCGGCCGCGCTGTTCGTCGCCGTGCTGTTCGGGGCGTACGCACGGCGCGAGGACGAGCAGGAGAAGAAGGACCTCACCTTCGGTCTCGCGGTCGGCGGCACGGTCGTCGCCGCGGGGATCGGCGCGACCTGGGCACTGTCCGAGCACGCGTCGACCGGTGTCCAGCCGGGCCTGGCGATGCCGGTGGACGTCCTGCATCTGCTGGCCGTGGCGGCCTGGCTCGGCGGTCTCGCCGCGCTGCTGACCGCGCTCTACCGCGAGCCGTCGATCGAGCGGGCGGCTGTACGGCGCTTCTCCACGCTCGCGTTCACGAGCGTCGTCGTGCTCGCCGTGACGGGGATCTACCAGTCCTGGCGGCAGGTCGGCTCATGGTCGGCGCTGACCGGGACCTCGTACGGGCGGCTGCTGCTGGCCAAGGTGGCACTCGTCGCCGTCATGGTCGCCGTGGCCTGGATCTCCCGCAGGTGGACTGCGCAGCTGGCCGAAGCGCCGGCCGCCGAGGACACCGAGCGGCACCGCGAGGAGACGCCGGACGGCGACGCGGCCGCCGACGAAGCAACCGCCGACGAAGCGGCCGAGGACCCGGCGCGCGCCGCCCAGTTGTCCCGTCAGAAGGCGGCCGTCGCCACGGCCGAGCGACGGCGGGTACGGGAATCCGACACCGAGCGTTCCGGCCTTCGCCGCTCCGTGCTGGCCGAGGCAGGTGTCGCCGTGGTGCTGCTGGCGGTGACCACCGTGCTCACCGGCACCGAGCCGGGCCGTACGGAGGAGGCCGCCAGGGCGGCCGGAGCCCAGGCCGTCGAGCAGGCCCCCGCCGGCCCCACCGAGATCACGCTGCCCTTCGACACGGGCGGCGAGAACGGCAAGGGCCGCCTGAGGCTCAGCCTCGACCCCGCCCGCTCCGGCTCCAACGAGATGAACGTGTGGGCCGAGTCGCCCGACGGCAAGCCGCTGGACGCTCCGGAGGTGAAGGTGTCCTTCACCTTGAAGGCGAAGCAGATCGGCCCGCTGCCGATCACTCCCGACCGGGTCGCCGCGGGACACTGGAGCGCGAATGCGGTCCAGATCCCGATGCCCGGCAGCTGGCAGGTGAAGGTGACCGTGCGGACCTCCGACATCGACCAGACGACCATCGCCAAGAACATCACGATCGGCTGACCCGTGAGCGACATCGACATCTCCCGGCGGCGCCTGCTCGGCACCATGGGTGCCGCAGGCGCGGCCGGGCTGGCGCTCGGCGCCGCCGGGTCGTCCGCGGTGCATGCCGCCACCCGCGAAGAGGCGCCCACCACGCTGGCGACCGTCGGCTCCACCGGCATCACCTTCCACGGCACGCACCAGGCAGGCATCACGGACCCGCAGCAGGCCCACGGCCATCTGGTCGCGCTCGATCTCGCGCCGGGTGCCGGGCGCAAGGAGGCCGCCGCACTCATGCGGCGCTGGTCCGCGCTGGCCGCCGAGCTGATGGAGGGCCGGTCGGCCCCCGACGGCGACACCGGCGTCGCCCTGGACGCGGGCCCTTCCTCGCTGACCGTCACTTTCGGTTTCGGCCGCACCTTCTTCGACCGTACGTCCCTGGTGGACCGGCGGCCGCCACAGCTGGATCCGCTGCCGGCGTTCTCCTCGGACCACTTGGATCCGCGCCGCTCGGACGGGGACCTGTGGGTGCAGATCGGCGCGGACGACGCGCTGGTCGCCTTCCACGCGCTGCGGGCGATCCAGAAGTCCGCCGGCGCCGCGGCCCGGGTGCGCTGGCAGATGAACGGCTTCAACCGCTCACCGGGCGCCACGGCGCGGCCGATGACCGCCCGCAATCTGATGGGGCAGATCGACGGCAGCGGCAATCCGAAGCCGTCGGAGCCCGACTTCCGGCAGCGGATCTTCGTGCCGGCGAGGACGCCCGAGGCCGAGTACGCGTGGATGGCCGGTGGCTCGTACGCCGTCGTGCGCCGTATCCGGATGCTCCTCGACGACTGGGAGAAGCTGACACTGGCGAAGCAGGAGCAGGTGATCGGGCGGCGCAAGTCCGACGGCGCACCGCTGACCGGCGGCACCGAGATGTCCGAGCTCGCGCTCGACAAGGCGGGCCCGGACGGGAAGCCCGTCGTCCCGCTCAACGCCCATGCCCGTATCTCCGCCCCGGAGCAGAACGGCGGCGCCGCGATGCTGCGCAGGCCGTTCTCCTTCCACGACGGCATCGGCACGGACGGCACACCCGACGCGGGGCTGCTGTTCGTCTGCTGGCAGGCCGACCCACTGAGCGGTTTCGTGCCGGTGCAGCGCAAGCTCGACCGGGGCGATGCGCTGTCTGCATTCATCCGGCACGAGTCGAGCGGACTGTTCGCGGTGCCGGGCGGGCCGGCGAAGGGCGAGTACGTGGGGCAGCGGCTGCTCGAGGCCTGAGCGCCGGCGGCATACGGTCCGCGCCCTGAGCCCACGGCAGGAATCGGGGATGCGCACGGCCCATTAGGGTGACGGTATGTCGGCCACGCGCTTCACCTATCTCGGTCCAGAGGGCACCTTCACCGAAGCCGCCCTGCGCACTCTCCCGGAAGCCGCCACCCGCGAGCTCGTCCCGATGGTCTCCGTACCCGCGGCGCTCGACGCCGTGAGGGCCGGCGAGGCCGCCGCGGCCCTCGTGCCGATCGAGAACTCCGTGGAGGGTGGCGTGACCGCCACCCTCGACGAGCTGGCGTCGGGCGAGCCGCTGATGATCTACCGCGAGGTGCTGCTGCCGATCGCGTTCGCCCTGCTGGTGCGCCCCGGTACCCCGCTCTCCGAGGTGAAGACGGTGACCGGCCATCCGGTGGCGCAGCCGCAGGTGCGCAACTGGCTGGGGGCGAATCTGCCGGACGCGCTGTGGGAGTCGGCGGCGTCGAACGCCGACGGTGCGCGGCTGGTGCAGGAAGGCCGCTACGACGCCGCGTTCGCCGGCGAGTTCGCGGCCGCCACCTACGGACTCGAACCCCTGGTCACCGAGATCCACGACGCGGAGAACGCGGAGACCCGCTTCGTCCTGGTGGGGCGCCCGGCCCGGCCCGCGGCACCCACGGGCGCGGACAAGACGTCCGTGGTGATCTGGCTGGGCGACGATCACCCGGGTGCACTGCTGGAGCTGCTCCAGGAGTTCGCCGTGCGCGGGGTGAACCTGATGCTGATCCAGTCCCGGCCGACGGGTGCGGGCATCGGCAATTACTGCTTCGCGGTCGACGCCGAGGGGCACATCTCGGACCGGCGCGTCGGCGAGGCGCTGATGGGGCTGAAGCGGATCTGCCCGAAGGTGCGCTTCCTCGGTTCGTATCCGCGGGCCGGGGTCGCGGTGGCGGATGTACGGCCGCTGCGGTCCGGGACCTCGGACGCAGAATTCACGGCCGCGTCGGACTGGCTGGCACGCTGCCAGGACGGCCGGGCCTGAGGCTGAGCGAGCCGGTCCTACCTGCAGATTTTCGTTATCCACAGAACTTGTCCACAGGCACGCTTCTCGACCTGGGGACAAGTCGACAACACAATGCCGCATGGTCGACAAATCGTCCCAGTGGCCCCACTTCCGTCCACAGCGACCCAGGCCGGCCGCGGTCGGCCACTGTCACCTCAATTCCATTGATCAACCCTTTGAGGTGAGGAATTCCCACCCGAATGAGCCTGTCAGGCGGGTTTGGGCTGGGAATCCTTCGCGATGCATACGGCTTTCGGAATGATCACTTCCACAATCCACAGATCCCTCACACAGGCTGTGGATAACTTTGCGAAGCGGCGCAACCCTGTGGACAAGGCCCGTCAAGTCCCGCCCCCCGCAAGGGCTGTGGATCTTGGTTGAATCAACACAGATGTGCGCCGCATGCCCCATTCCGGCGAATGGGCGGCCCACCCCGGTGATCACCGGGCGAATTGCCCGCCCAGTTTTCCAATTCCGGCAATTCGGGCAAAGCGACACGCACTGCGATATCGGGTGGGGTGGCCCGAGTCGGCACCGGTAGCCTGGTGGGGTGATTGACCTTCGCCTGCTTCGTGAGGACCCCGACCGTGTTCGCGCCTCCCAGCGCGCCCGTGGAGAGGACGTCGACCTGGTCGACGCGCTGCTCTCCGCCGATGAGCGGCGCAGGTCGTCCGGCGTCCGCTTCGACGAACTCCGCTCCGAGCAGAAGTCGCTCGGCAAGCTCATCCCCAAGGCCTCGCCGGAAGAGCGCGCCGAGCTGCTGAAGAAGGCGGAGCAGCTGAAGACCGACGTCAAGGCCGCCGACGCCGAGCAGAACGAGGCCGACGAGGAGACCCGCCGGCTGCTGCTCCGGCTGGGCAACGTGGTCCACCCGGACGTCCCGGTCGGCGGCGAGGAGGACTTCGTCGTCCTGGAGACGCACGGCACCGTCCGCGACTTCGGCGCCGAGGGCTTCGAGCCCAGGGACCACCTGGAGCTCGGCGAGGCGCTGGGCGCCATCGACGTCGAACGCGGCGCGAAGGTCTCGGGCTCGCGCTTCTACTACCTGACGGGTGTCGGCGCGCTGCTCGAGCTCGCGCTCGTCAACGCGGCGATCGCGCAGGCCACCGAGGCCGGCTTCATCCCGATGCTGACCCCGGCCCTGGTCCGCCCGCGCGCCATGGAGGGCACCGGCTTCCTCGGCCAGGCCGCGGAGAACGTGTACCACCTGGAGAAGGACGACTACTACCTGGTCGGCACGTCCGAGGTTCCGCTCGCCGCGTACCACATGGACGAGATCATCGACGCCGACAAGCTCCCGCTGCGGTACGCCGGCTTCTCGCCGTGCTTCCGCCGCGAGGCCGGCACGTACGGCAAGGACACGCGCGGCATCTTCCGGGTGCACCAGTTCGACAAGGTCGAGATGTTCTCGTACGTCGCCCCCGAGGACGCCGAGGCCGAGCACAAGCGGCTCCTGGACTGGGAGAAGCAGTGGCTGACCAGCCTCGAGCTGCCCTTCCAGGTGATCGATGTCGCCACCGGCGACCTGGGCGCATCCGCCTCGCGCAAGTACGACTGCGAGGCGTGGATCCCGACCCAGGGCAAGTACCGCGAGCTGACCTCTGCCTCGAACTGCGACGGCTTCCAGGCGCGACGCCTGTCGGTCCGTATGCGCGAGGGGAAGAAGGTGCAGCCGCTGGCGACCCTGAACGGCACGCTCTGCGCGGTGCCGCGCACGATCGTGGCCCTGCTCGAGAACCACCAGCTCGCCGACGGTTCGGTGCGGGTGCCCGAGGCACTGCGCCCGTATCTCGGGGGACGAGAGATCCTGGAGCCGATCTCCAAGTGAGCCCCGGCCCCTTCCCTTACAGACTTGTCGCGACCGATCTCGACGGCACACTGCTGCGTGACGACGAGACGATCTCCCGGCGCACACGCGACGCGCTCGCCGCGGCCACCGCGGCGGGCGCCGCGCACATCGTCGTCACCGGTCGGGGCGTGCCCTGGACCCGGCACATCCTGGACGACCTGGGGTACGACGGGATCGCGGTGTGCGGGCAGGGCGCGCAGGTCTATCACGCGGGCGAGCGCCGGCTGCTGACCTCGCTGACGCTGGACCGGCAGCTGGCCGGGCTGGCGCTCGCCAAGATCGAGGCGGAGATCGGGCCGCTCGCGGTGGCCGCGAGCCGGGACGGCCTGCACGGCGACGTGCTGATAGGACCGGGGTACCGGGTGCAGGAAGGCCCGCTCCCCTATCTGCCGTACAAGGACCCGTCCGAACTGTGGGCGGCGCCGCTCACCAAGCTCTACATCCAGCACGCCGACCTCGACGACGACGCGCTGGCGCAGACCGCCCGGCGGATCGTCGGAAGCCTCGTCGACATCGTGGTGGCCGGCCCCGGGATCGTGGAGGTCCTGCCGCTGGGGCTCAGCAAGGCGACCGGCCTCTCGCTCGCGGCGCGACGACTGGGCCTGCGTGCTGCGGACACGATCGCGTTCGGGGACATGCCGAACGACATCCCCATGTTCGGCTGGGCGGCCCACGGGGTGGCCATGGCCAATGCCCACGACGAACTGAAGGCCGTGGCCCACGAGATCACGGCGTCGAACGAGCACGACGGCATCGCGTTGGTCCTGGAACACCTGCTGGCAGGCGGCTGAAGCCGTCGGGGGCGCTCGCGCCTCACAGGGCCGAACCGGGGCAGGGGACCCCAGCCTTCCCCCATGGCCCTTCGGGCATGGGAGGTATTTCAAAGGGCCACGCGGAGGATGCGCGGATCGAACGCGCGCGGGGGTCAGTGTGCCCCGACGACGACTTAGCAGGTCGCTGCCTTACCACTCGGCCAATCCTCCGGGAGGGGGCGGCCCGCGCAGACGCGCGCTCGAAGCGGCCGCCCCCTGGGCAGCCGCTCCGGCGGCCGTAGGAGTGTGATGACTACTCCATGGCCTGCCTGATGGCGCCCCGACGGGAGCTCGACGGACTCGGACTCGAATCCTGGGTCATCGTCGTTCTCCTCTCCCGGTCGTCGAGCCGGTCGCACTGGTGTGCTGCACCGGCTCAACCACTGTCCCGCGGCAGGGAGTTCCCCGCCACTGAATTTCCGTCGTCAGCGACGCCTACGACGTCGCAGACTCCTCAGCTGACGGGCGACGTCGTCTATCCTGGCGTCCATCCGGCACATGTCGCCGGACAGTTCGCACAGCCGGTTGCTCATCGCTCCGACGACCCGGTTGGTGGCGTCCAGCCGCTGATCGAGACTGTCGAGCCGCTGCGACATCCGGTTCAGCACCGGCCCGAGCTCCTGGAGCGCCGTACCGACGCCGGCGAGACAGTTCTCGACGTTGGTGACGCGCCGGTCGAGCGATGCGTAGCCCTCGCGCCACCCCTCCTCAGCGTCGAGCAGGTAGGTGCGCACGCACCGGGCGATGTCGCTGTCGCGAAGAAGCATGGCGATGTTGAGCACCGCGCGACGCGTGAAGAGGGTCAGGCTGGAGCGGCGCTGTGGATAACTTCCCTCACCCTCGGATGAGAGTGACAAGTTGTCCCTCTGATATTCACCCAGGTCAGAGCCACGAAGGATCTGCATTCCGCCCTGGGTGAGCTCATCCCGATGCCTCTGGGTCAACTTCTTGATGACCTCTGTGGATACTTCGAAGTAGCGCGCGACCCCCTCTGTGGATACGTGCACACCGTCCGGGAGCATGACAAGCGCCTTCACCTTGTCGAGTACTTCGACCCGACCCGCGTGCTCGACGCGCATTGCCCTCGACTCGAGCAGGGCGACTTCCGTTGGCATGGAGATGCCTTCCGTACGTGAACCGATACTGGACGGCCCTCTCCCCGGGCACAGGGGTGGAGATCGGCTCACGGTGCTCTCTGCTCAATGACCGGCCCGGACGTCGTTCCTGTCGCCCCGGCACCGGCAATCCCCGACTTCACGAACGCTCGACGCCACTGACTCCCATTGCCTCCACGCACGGTGGACAACGAGCCGATAAACGTACAGTTACGCGATACGCGTCGGCCCCCGCCCTCAGAGGGCAGGGGCCGACACCACGATCCAGACCGGACGACTCGCCGCCTACTCCTCGCCGGCGAGCTTCAGCACCCGTAGCTTCTGGCCCGCGTACCACGTCGCCGCGACCGTCACCACGGCCAGCAGCACCGATGCCACCGGCAGGCCGACGTCCGAGCTGACCATGTCCCCGCCCGCGACCTTCTCGGCGACCGACAGCGCCCACTGCTGGACGCTCAGCGTGCGCGCCCCGGCGACCAGGCTGCCGAAGAGGGACTCCCACACCAGGGCGTAGACCAGCCCGATGACCACCGCATGGCGGCTGACCGTGCCCAGCAGCAGGAACAGCGCGCTGTACGCGATCGAGGCGACCAGCGCCGCGACCGTGTAGGCCACCGCCACCTGCTGGCCGTTGCCGTTGAGGATGAACCCCGCGATGAAGGTGGGGAGCGCCGAGAACGCCATGGTCACGGCGATGGCCACGGTCAGCTTGGTGACGATGATCGTCGGCCGCTTCACGGGCTTGGCCAGCAGATAGACGATCGAGCCGTCGTCGATCTCCGGTCCGATCGCGCCCGTACCGGCGATCACACCGATCAGCGGCACCATGGTGGCAAGCGCGAACCCGCCGAGTACATCGGCGGCCACCTGGTCGTCGACACCGTTGAACGCGCGCACCGCGCCCGCGATGACCAGCAGGAGCGCCGGCAGCACGAACAGGATCGCGGCCCGGCGACGGCCGAGCAGCGCCCGGTAGGTGAGCCGGGCGACTGTGGGGTCGTACATCGCTGACAGCTCCTTTCAGGCCGCTCAGGCCGCTACGAGGTAGGAGAAGACGGATTCGAGGGACTCGTCGGACGGTGAGACCGTCAGCAGCCGGATGGAGTGCTCGCGCGCGACGCGCGGCAGCAGCTCGGTGAACCGGCCGAAGTCCACGGCCTGGATGCGCAACGCGCCCTCGGCGAGGTCCACTTCGATGCCGGCCGTTGACGGGTCGGCGATCAGCGCCGCGGCGAGCGCGCGGTCGTCGGAGGACCGTACGAGATAGCGGTGCGGGCGGTCCGTCATCAGCCGGCGGATCCGGCGGAAGTCGCCGCTCGCCGCGTGGCGCCCGGCGACGATCACCTCGATGTGGGAGGCCAGTTGCTCGACCTCCTCCAGGATGTGGGAGGAGAACAGGACCGTACGGCCCTCGGCGCCCATGCGCCGCAGCAGATCCATCAGCTGCATGCGCTGCCGCGGGTCCATGCCGTTGAACGGCTCGTCGAGGAGCAGCACGGACGGCTCGTGGACCAGCGCCGACGCCATCTTCACGCGCTGGCGCATGCCCTTGCTGTACGTGGCGATCTTGCGGTCCTGGGCGTACTCCATCTCCACCGTGGCCAGCGCCTTCTGTGCCTCGGCCTTGCCCAGGCCGTGCAACTCGGCGTTGGCGACGACGAATTCGCGCCCGGTGAGGAAGTCGTACATCGCCTCGCGCTCGGGGACGATGCCGATGTGCTGGTAGATCTGTTCGTTGCGCCAGATCTGCTGACCGTCGAGGGTGACGGTTCCCGTCGAGGGCGCGAGGAACCCGGCCATCATGTTGATGAGCGTGGACTTGCCGGCGCCGTTCGGGCCGAGCAGGCCGGTGACACCGGGGCCGACGGTCATCGTGACGTCGTTGACGGCCACCACGTTGCCGAACCAGCGCGAGGTGTGCTCGATGTGGATGGTGGTCACAGCCCGACCTTCCGGTAGCGGCGCATGAGGACGGCGTACGAGCCGGTGATCAGCGCGAGGGCGACAGCGAGGTAGAGCGCTCCGACACCCGCGCCCGGGGCCACGGCGCTGCCGCCGGGGAAGGCGGAGGACGCGCCGAGGAACGCGGTCTGCACGCCGTCGATCAGAGTGATCGGCGAGAAGAGGCCGAACCACTGGACGGCGTCCGTGGCCCCGGTTTCGAACGCGATCGCCTGGATGGTGGAAACCGCGCCGTAGCTGATGGTGAGGGTCGCGATGACGGCGGCCACACCGAACCCGCGGCGGGGGGTGAGCGCGGCCATCACCAGACCGAGCCCGCCGAAGAGGACCGAGAGGAGAGCCACGGACACCAGTCCTTGTGCGAAGCCCTTGGTCTGGTCGGCGAAGTCCATCTTCGCCAGCAGCGACCCGATGTAGAGGACGAGCAGCGGCGCGGCCGTGAGGACGAAGAGTGCCGAGGACATCGCGCAGTACTTGGCAAGGACGTAGTCCGTGCGCTCGATGGGCCGCGAGAAGTAGAGCGGAACGGTCTTGAAGCGCAGGTCGCGGGAGACCGATTGCGGGGCCTGGGCGGCCAGGAACAGCCCGATGACCGCCTGGAGGTAGATCGCGTACGAGGTGTACTCGATCGGCAGGTCCTTGAGCTTCGTGCTGACGGCGACCGCCACGATGATCGCCGCGGGGACGCACATCACGGCGAAGAGGATCATCGGCAGCACCTTGGACTTGGCGCTGCGGCCCAGTCCGTAGGCGCCCCGCAGCGACTGCGAGTAGAGCGAGCGGCGCGCATAGGCACGGCCGAGGCGTGCTCCGTCGTAGTTGCGGTACCCGATGTTGTGGATGCGTGTCGTCTCGGGGGTCTGCGTGCTCATCGAGCCGGCACCTCCATGGGCTGGGCCGCGGCCTGCGGGCGGAAGACCTCCGCGATGTGGTGGCGGCGCTGTTCCATCCGCACCAGACCGAGACCGAGGCCGGCCACGGTGTCGCGGACGATGTCGTACGTCTCCTCGCCGGTCGCCTCCAGCAGCAGGATGTGGCCCGCGCCGGGCAGCCCGTCCTCCTGGCCGGCGTGCAGGGTCACGCCGGCCGCGACGAGGGCCTCGCGCAGCGCCGCCGTGCCGTCGGGGTGCGTGTCGGAGTCGGTGACCTCGACCGCGAGGGTCGTGGTGATCTGGGTGAAGTCGCTGGTGGAGCTGGAGCGCAGCAGAGTGCCGCCGTCGATGACGACGACATGGTCACAGGTGCGCTCGAGCTCGCCGAGCAGGTGCGAGGTGACCAGGACCGATATACCGAAGTCGGTGTGGACACGGCGGATCAGGCCGAGCATCTCGTCGCGGCCGACCGGGTCGAGTCCGTTGGTCGGCTCGTCGAGCAGGACCAACTGCGGGTCGTGGACCAGGGCCTGCGCCAGCTTGACGCGCTGTTTCATGCCGGTCGAGTAGCCGCCGATGGGCCGGTACCGCTCCTCGTACAGCCCGACATGGCGCAGGGTGTCCGCGGTGCGCTCACGGGCGGCCGTAGCGGGAAGCCCCGACATGCGCGCCATATGGACGACGAACTCGGTGGCCGACACATCGGGCGGCAGGCAGTCGTGCTCCGGCATGTAGCCGACGCGCTCACGGATCTCGGCGCCGCTGGTCGCGACATCGAGCCCGAGCACCGCGGCGCGGCCTTCCGTGGCGGGGGACAGACCCAGCAGGATCTTGATCAACGTGGACTTGCCGGCTCCGTTGGCGCCCACCAGGCCGGTCACACCGGGGCCGATGTCCAACGAGAGCCGGTCAAGCGCGGTCACCCTCGGGAACCGCTTGCTCAGGCTTTCGGTCGCGATCACAGTCACGTTTCGAAGGTAGTGGCGTACGGCACACGTGGCGTCAGCCCAGGGGCCCGGTCGGTGTCCGACTCCAGAGGTACGGACCCGTAAGGGGTCTGCGACCGAAGTACACCGTGGACTCAGGGGCTACGTGCACACCTCTTGACGTAGCCGCCGGGCATTGTCACATTCATCAGTGGCACATTACGCACAGGTACCACTCATGGGACGGAGTGGCATGACCCCAGCAGTGGCAAGCGAACTGACCGCGGAACTACGGGGGTTCAGGGAAGTCCAGCGCCTCGCCTACGCCTGTGCGGAGGCGGTCGCGGCGCAGCTCAAGCCCGGCGTGACGGAGCGCGAGGCGGCACGGATGCAGCGCGAGTGGCTGCGCGAGCGCGGTGTGCGGGACTGGTTCCATCTGCCGTTCGCCTGGTTCGGGGACCGCACGGCCTTCACCGGCTTCCGGGTGCCGCTCCAGTTCTTCCCGACCAACAGGGTCCTTGAGGCGGGCATGCCGTTCATCCTCGACATGGCCCCCGTCCACAACGGCTTCACCGCGGACATCGGCTACTCGGGCTGTCTGGGCCCGAGCCCCCTGCACGACAAGCTGCTCGCCGACCTCGAGGCGCACCGCGAGCTGATCCTGCGCGAGGTACGGGAGCGGCGCTCGCTGCGCGCGATCTACGAGGACGTGGACCGGCTCATGGTCCGCCAGGGGTACGCCAACCGGCATCGCGCCTACCCGTTCGGGGTGATCGCACACAAGGTCGACCGGGTCAGGGAGCGCCGCTGGTCCCCACGGCTCTTCGGGTTCGGTACGCAGTCGCTCAAGGGGCTGGCCTCCGACGCACTGCACGGCCACCGCGAGGGCTGGTCGCCGCTGTGGAGCCCGTACAGATTCTCCGACCACCCGCCCCGGCCCGGACTGTGGGCGGTCGAGCCGCACCTCGGTTTCCGGGGGACGGGCGCGAAGTTCGAGGAGATCCTGGTGGTCACCGACTCCAGGGATCCGGAGCAGAGTGCGTTCTGGCTGGACGACGATCTGCCGCATGTGCGGCGCTGGGCGGAGGAGAGGTCGGCGTGAGTCTCAAGGGGGCGCGCGAGCGCTGGGTGCGTACGGGCGGGATCGACCTGTGCGTGGCCGAGCTGGGCGACGAGAGCCGGCCGACCGTGCTGCTGGTGCACGGCTATCCGGACAGCAAAGAGGTCTGGTCACAGGTCGCTGCCCGGCTGGCCGACCGTTTCCATGTGGTGCTGTACGACGTCAGGGGGCACGGCCGCTCCACCGCGCCCCTCCCGCTGCGCGGCGGCTTCACCCTGGAGAAGCTGACGGACGACTTCCTGGCGGTCGCCGATGCGGTGAGCCCCGACCGGCCGGTGCATCTGGTCGGCCACGACTGGGGGTCGGTGCAGTCGTGGGAGTTCGTCACCGTCGAGCGCACCGAGGGCCGGATCGCTTCCTTCACCTCGATGTCCGGGCCGTCCCTCGACCATTTCGGGCACTGGATCAAGCAGCGGATCTCCCGGCCGACGCCCCGCAGGGTCGGCCAGCTCCTCGGCCAGGGCGCCAAGTCCTGGTACGTGTACATGCTGCACACCCCGGTACTGCCCGAGCTCGCCTGGCGCGGGCCGCTGGGCAGGCGCTGGCCGAAGATCCTGCAACGCGTGGAGAAGGTGCCGTCCGGTGACTACCCCACGGCCTCGCTGCCCCAGGACGCCGCGCACGGGGCCTGGCTCTACCGGGACAATGTCCGTGCGCGGCTGCGGCGGCCGCGCACGGATGCGTATGCGCATGTGCCGGTCCAGCTGATCACACCGACCGGGGACGCCTTCCTCTCCGAGCGGCTCTACGACGACCTGGACACCTGGGTCCCCCGGCTGACGCGGCGCACACTGCCGGCCAAGCACTGGGTGCCGCGCACCCGGCCGGACCAGCTGGCGGCCTGGATCGGCGAGTTCGTCACGGCGCACGAGGACAGGCCGGCCGGGACGTCCGCGCCGTCGTCCGTTCCCCGGGGGGCCCACGCCGAGCGGTTCGGCGGGCAGCTCGTCCTGGTGACGGGAGCGGCCAGCGGGATCGGGCGGGCCACCGCGTTCGCGTTCGCCGAGGCGGGTGCGCGCGTCGTGGTCGTCGACCGGGACGGGGAGGGCGCCGCGCGCACAGCGGAGATGTGCCGGCTGATCGGCGCGCCCGGGGCGTGGGCGGAGCAGGTGGACGTCAGCGACGAGCAGGCGATGGAGAAACTCGCCGAGAAGGTCGCCGCCGAGCACGGCGTGGTGGACGTACTGGTCAACAACGCAGGGATCGGAGTGTCGGGCTCGTTCCTCGACACCGGCTCCGAGGACTGGAAGAAGGTCCTGGACGTCAATCTGTGGGGCGTCATCCATGGCTGCCGGCTGTTCGGCAGGCAGATGGCCGAGCGCGGGCAGGGCGGCCACATCGTCAACACCGCCTCCGCGGCGGCGTTCCAGCCCTCCCGGATGCTGCCCGCGTACAGCACCTCCAAGGCGGCGGTGCTGATGCTCAGCGAGTGTCTGCGCGCCGAGCTGGCAGACCAGGGCATCGGTGTCTCCGCCATATGCCCCGGCATCGTGAACACCAACATCACCGCCACGACGCGCTTCGCGGGTGCGGACGAGACCGAGGAGAAGCGCCGGCAGCAGCGGTCCACCCGGCTGTACGGGCTGCGCAACTACCCGCCGGAGAAGGTCGCCGACGCGATCCTGCGGGCGGTCGTGCACAACCGGGCCGTCGTGCCGGTGACACCCGAGGCGAGGACAGTGCACTTCCTGTCACGGTTCGCGCCGAAGGCGCTGCGGGCGATCGCCCGGGTGGAGCCACGGCTGTGAGCCGGGGGCGGCCCGCAGGGGAGGGGGCGGGACAGTCCGCCGGCGAGGGGGCCGGGCTGTCCGGGCAGTCGGTCGTCGAGTACCGGATCGAGGATCTCGCGCATCGCAGCGGTGCCACGGTCCGGACGATCCGCGCCTACCAGGACCGTGGACTGCTGCCCAGGCCTGAACGGCGCGGCCGTTCCAACGTGTACGGCTCCGCCCACCTCACCCGGCTGCGGCAGATCGCCGATCTGCTCGACCGCGGCTACACCCTGGCCTCGATCAAGGAGCTGCTGGAGGCCTGGGACGCGGGGCGCGGGCTCGGCGGGGTGCTCGGACTCGTGGCCGAGGTGCAGGGTCCGTGGACCGACGAGGAGCCGAGCCGCATTTCCCGCGCCGAGCTGGACGCGAGGTTCGGCGGGGCTCCGGACGAGGACGCACTGGCCGAGGCGGTGGAACTCGGAGTACTGGAGCGCATCCCCGGGCGGAGCGACGAGTTCCTCGTTCCGAGCCCTCAAGAGCTCTCGGTGGCTGCCGAGTTGTATGCGGCGGGTGTCCCTCTGCCGGCAATCTCCGGACATCTGCGCGAACTTCGCGGCCAGGTCGAGCACATCGCCTCGCGTTTCCTGGAGTTCACCACCGAGCATGTCTTCGCGCGCTATCTGGAGCACAGGCCGCCCACGGACGCGGATGCGGCGGAAGCGGCGGCTCTGGTCCGGCGGCTCCGTCCGCTCGCGCAACAGACCGTGGACGCCGAACTTGCCCGGGCCATGCGGACGTTCGCCACGCGGCACCTGCAACACCATCTGGGTGCGAAGGGGCGGCCGTCGGTCGCCGCTGAGGCCCGTCCGGTGACGCTTCCCGCTCGGACAATGCAGGCCGTCCAGGCTCTTGTCGGCGAACAGAACGCCGCCGCGTTCATCGCCGCGGCGACCGAACGTGAGCTCCAGGCCCGGACGTTGGACTCCCTCACCTCAACCTGGGAAGCTCCGGAGCCATTTGACCAAAAGCCATGAATCACAGGCTTGTTGTCCACAGATTCGCCAATTCCCCTGTGGATAACTCCAGTTGGCTGTGGATCAAACCTGAGAGCCAACTTTTTCTGCGAACCGGGATTTATTGCGGTGGCGCCGGCGATGCCGGCCGGGCACTCTGGCGGAATGAACGCAAGACCCGATACCACGCCCGACGAGCGGCGGACCGTCAAGGTGTCGAAGTACCTCTCGAAGCATCTACGCCATCAGCCGGACCGGATCGGCATCACCCTCGATCCGAACGGCTGGGTGCCGATAGACGAGCTGATGCATGCGGCCGCCCGGCACGGCTTCACCTTCACCCGCGCCGAGCTCGACCATGTGGTCGCCGTCAACGACAAGCGGCGCTTCACCATCGACGGCGCCCGTATCCGGGCCAATCAGGGCCACACCGTCGAGGTCGACCTGGACCTGCCCCAGGCGGAACCGCCCGAGTACCTGTACCACGGCACCGGCCCCCGCAGCCTGGACGCGATCCGCGCCGAGGGCCTGCGCCCCATGAACCGCCACGACGTGCATCTGTCACCCGACCGCGAGACCGCGACCCGGGTCGGGGCCCGCCGCGGCCGGCCGGTCGTCCTGTCCGTACGGTCGGGCGCGATGCACCGGGCAGGCCATGTCTTCCAGGTGAGTGCCAACGGGGTCTGGCTCACCTCCGCCGTGCCGCCCCAGTACATCAGCTTCCCGACGTCGTAGCGACGGGCCACGAGGCCCCCATGGAACCCCGCACGAGGAGCAGCCACCAACGACCCCCGCCTTGACCAGGCCCAGGGCGGTCAGGCGGCGCGACGGCGTCCCTCAGCCGCCCAGCCGGGCCAGGGCCTCGGTCGCGATCTGTTCGAAGACGGCCTGGTCAGCGGCGAAGTCCGAGTCGGGGATGGGCGCGTGAACGACGATCTCGGTGATGCCCAGCTCGAAGTGCCTGCCCGCGAAGTCGACGAAGGCTTCCAGTGACTCCAGCGGCCGGCCGCGGTCCGGAGTGAATCCGGTGAGCAGGATCTTGTCCATCTCGGACGCGTCCCGGCCGATGTCGGCGCAGGCCTTGCCGAGCTTGTCCATCTGGTCGCGGACAGCCTGACGGGACTGCTCGGGAGTGCCCGTCTCGAACAGCTTCGGATCACCCGTGGTCACCCACGCCTGACCGTGCCCGGCAGCGAGCTTCAGCCCGCGCGGACCGGTCGCGGCAACGGCGAACGGCAGCCGGGGCCGCTGCACGCAGCCGGGGATGTTGCGTGCCTCGACGGCCGAGTAGAAGGTGCCCTCGCAGGTCACGGAGGATTCGGTCAGCAGCCGGTCGAGCATCGGCACGAACTCGGCGAAGCGGTCGGCCCGCTCGCGCGGCGTCCAGGCCGCCTGGCCCATGGCCGTCGCGTCGAAGCCCGTACCGCCGGCGCCGATGCCGAGCGTGATCCGCCCGCCCGAGATGTCGTCGAGCGAGATCAGATCCTTGGCCAGGGTCACCGGGTGCCGGAAGTTCGGCGAGGTGACCAGGGTGCCCAGCCGCAGCCGCTCGGTGACGGCCGCCGCAGCGGTCAGCGTCGGCACCGCGCCGTACCAGGGCCCGTCACGGAAGGATCGCCACGACAGGTGGTCATACGTGTACGCGGTGTGGAAACCGAGCTGCTCGGCACGCAGCCACTCATCGCGGCCGCCTTGGTGCCAGGCGCGGACAGGAAGGATCACGGTGCTCAAACGCATGTCATCGAGCCTACGTCCCCCGCGCCCATGCCCTTCCCCACTCAGATGTGCGGACAGCCGCACGCACGTGCGGCACGGTACGGGAGAATGGATCAGTGACCTCAGCTACCGATACCCGCCCCCTGCCCGCCGGCCCCCGGCTGATCGCCACCGACCTCGACGGCACCCTGCTGCGCGACGACAAGTCCGTGTCGGACCGGACCATCGCCGCTCTCGCCGCCGCGGAGGAGGCCGGCATCGAGGTCTTCTTCGTCACCGGCCGGCCCGCCCGCTGGATGGATGTGGTCAGCGACCATGTCCACGGCCACGGCCTGGCCATCTGCGCGAACGGCGCGGCGGTCGTGGATCTGCACGCGGGAGGAGAACTGCTTCAGGTCCGTGACCTGCCGCGGGAGACCGCCCTGGAGGTCGTACGCACCCTGCGCGACGCCGCCCCCGGCACCTCGTTCGCGGTCGAACTGACCACCGGCATCCACTACGAGCCGCACTACCCGCCGTTCCACCTCGACCCGGGCGCCACCGTCGCCCCCGCGGAGAAACTCCTGAGCGAGGAGCGGCCCGGCCAGGGGGCCCCGGTGCTCAAGCTGCTCGCCCAGCATCCCGAGCTGACGCCCGACGGCTTTCTCACCCTCGCCCGTACCGCCGCAGGGGAGCTCGCCTCCTTCACCCGCTCCAGCCCGACCGCGCTGCTGGAGGTCAGCGGACCGGGCGTGAGCAAGGCGAGCACGCTCGCGCTGTGCTGTGCGCAGCGCGGAATCTCCGCGGACGAGGTCGTGGCGTTCGGGGACATGCCCAACGATGTGGAGATGCTGACCTGGGCGGGGACTTCGTACGCGATGGGCAATGCCCACCCGGATGTGATCGCCGCAGCCTCCGGGCGGACGGTCGCCAACAACGAGGACGGTGTCGCCGTGGTCATCGAGCAGATCCTTGCGCGCCGGGCCGAGCGGCAGCGCCGACCCGCCTGATCCGCGGGCGCGGGCTCAGATGTACACCCCGCGCTCGCGCAGCCATTCCACCGGATCCACCGCGGAGCCCAGGTACGGCGTGAGCCGCGCCTCGAAGTGCAGGTGCGGCCCCGTCGAGTTACCGGTGGTGCCCGCCTGGCCGATCCACTGCCCGGCACGCACCTGCTCGCCCTGGTCGACGGTGACGGATGCCAGATGGGCGTACTGCGAGTAGTAGCCGTCCGAGTGCTGGACCACGATCTCGATACCGAAGCCGCCGCCGCAGATGACCGACACCACCCGGCCGGACCCGACCGAGCGCACCGGCGCGCCGATGCCCACCGCGAAGTCCTGTCCGGTGTGCCGGCGCGCCCAGTGGTCCCCCGTGCTGTCGAACCCGGCGGACAGGGAGTACTTCGCCACCGGCGTCACCCACTTGAGCCCCCGCGGTACACCTCCGGGCTGCTCCAGCCGCACGGCACCCGCGCAGGCGCCCGCCGCAGCGCTGCGATTCGCCTCCCCCTGCAGCTGCCACTGAGCGGTCTCCAGCTTGCTCTCGATGCCACCCTTGATCTCGGCCAGCTCTGCGCTGCGCCGGTCGAGGTCGCGCCAAGCGGCCCGGGCCTTG
Organism: Streptomyces sp. NPDC006208; assembly: GCF_040613775.1. Classification (NCBI taxonomy): domain Bacteria; kingdom Bacillati; phylum Actinomycetota; class Actinomycetes; order Kitasatosporales; family Streptomycetaceae; genus Streptomyces; species Streptomyces sp. NPDC006208. Next base: position 162,651 of record NZ_JBEXSW010000006.1, read on the forward strand.
CCCTCCGCCACCGCCACACGCTGTTCGGCCTGCTTCGCCCGGCGCAGCAGCCGGTTGACCGCCGTCTCCGCCTGCCGTGCCACCCGACGTGCCCGCAGCAGCTCTTCAGGGCTGTCGGCGAGGAGCAGCGCCGCAGCCTGCACGAGCGGGCTGCCGGTGCGGTACTGCTCGCGGGCGATGCCGCCGATGGCGTCGTGGAGAGTGCCGAGCGCGTGCCGCCGCCGTGACAGCCGCTCCTCGAGCCCCTCGGCCGTGGCGCGCTGGGCCTCGGCCGCGCGCCTGCCCTGCTCGTACCGCTCGGTCGCCTTGGCCGCCTCTGCGTACAGCCGCGCCACGGTGATGCTGGTGGGCGGTTGCGGTCCGTCGGACGCGGCGGCGGTGGGTGCTGCCGTACCGAGGAGCGCGCACAGCAGCACCGGGATGAGCAGCAGCCGGTCGCGGTGTCGATAGCGCATCAACGGATCGTCACCCGGAGCCGGTGCGAATCCCGGGACCGCTGCGGTGTCGTACGGCCACCTGGCCCAGTGGCCGCCACGGCTCGGTCCACAACGACACCCGTGACGCCTGCGGCAGGGCAACACAGCGCTGTCGCACCGGCTCCGTCGTTCCCGATGCCGGGCCGCAGCCGCCGCAGCCGCCCAGCGACACGGCCCGGCAGGCCACGTTGCGCATTCCGCTGCGCCTGCCGTCCTGCGGGATGCCCACTCCGTCGTCCACCACGGTCAGGCGTAAGCCGTCGGTGCCGTCAGGGAGTTCCACGGTGGCATCGACGCCGACGATCCGGGACGCGTGCGCATGCCGGGAGACGTCGGACAGCACTTCGCGCAGCGCCGCGACGAGTTCCTGTCGGCGAGCTCGCCGACCATGCGCCCGCCTCGCCCGCCGGCAGTGGGGCGACAACCTGACTCTCCACCGGGATCACCGCCCCAGCAACGCTGCGGGCCGGTCGGAAGAGACCGCCACGATCTCCGGCCCACCGTCGCCGGCGGGCAACGAGCATGATTCCGCCGCCGAATCAGCGACCCTCCTCGGCGACGACGGACAGCGCCTCCTCCGCGTAGCCGCCGGAGACGAGAATGGTGGTGACGGCCCCGCTTCAGGCGGAAACCCGGGTGCTGAGCAGGTCCGCGGCCCGTTCCCGTTCCAGCATCCGCAGAAGCGGCCCGTCAGCTCCGGCGAGCTCCTCGTAGGGGCCGCGCTGCACACACCGCCCCTCCTCCAGCACCACGATCTCGTCGACGGCTTCCAGGCCGCGGAGCCGGTGGGTGATCAGCACGGTCGCCACGCCCTCGGCAGAGCGCTCCTCGCTCGCCGCCAGCAGATCGGCGGTGAGCGCATCGGCGGTGGCGAGGTCGAGATGCTCGGCCGGCTCGTCGAGCACCAGCACCGGGAAGCGGGCCAGCAGTGCGCGCGCGAGGGCCAGCCGCTGGCGCTGGCCACCGGACAGATGCGCCCCGTGCTCGCCGACCAGGCTGTCCAGCCCGTCGGGCAGCGCGTCGACCCACTCCAGCAGCCGGGCGTCGGCAAGTGCCCGGCGCAGCTCCTCCTCCGAGGCTCCGGTGTGGGCGAGCCGCAGGTTCTCCCGCAGGGAGCTGTCGAAGAGGTGGGCGTCCTGTGCGCACAGCCCCACGAAACGGCGCACCGCGTCACCGTCCAGTGCCGCGGCGTCCGCTCCGCCGATCGTGTAAGTCCCCGAGCGGGCGTCGAGGAACCGCAGCATCAGCTGAGCGAGCGTCGTCTTTCCCGATCCGGACGATCCGACCACCGCGATCCGCTTGCCGGGCGTCAGGGTGAGATCGATCCCGTCGAGCGCGTTCCGCTCCTGGCCCGGGTATCGGGCACAGATCCCGTTCAGGGTCAGCGGGAACGCCGTGCCGGGGGCGGCGGCCGGGTGCTGCGGCTCGTGCACCGGCACGGGCGCATCCAGCACCTCGTACACCCGCTCGGCGCTGCGCCTGACCCGTCGGCGGTACTGCACGGCGAGCGGCAGTCCGGTGACGGCCTCGAACGCGGCGAGGGGCGTCAGCACGACGACCGCCAGACTGACCCCGTCGAGCCGCCCCTCCCGTACGGCCTGCACCCCGACGATCGCGGCAGCCACCACGGTCAGCCCGCACACCAGGGCGGACAGCCCGGAGCCGAGCGCCGTCGCGGCAGCACCCCTCGCCGCGATACGGGTCAGCCGCCGGTCCGCCTCACGTGCGCTTTCGAGCCGGCGCTTCAGCGCTCCGCCGACCGTCAACTCGGCCGCCCCACCGAGCAGATCGACGATACGGATCGCCAGCGTCCCTCGCGCGGGTGCCAGCCGGTTCTCGGCCTGTCGCGCGAAGGCCCCGCCGATCAGCGGTACGCCGACCCCTGCGGCAAGCAGGCCGGCGGCGAGGACCATCCCGGCCTCGGGCAGCAGCCACGACGTGAAGCCGACGGAGGCCGCCCCGACGACAGCAGCGGTCCCCGCGGGCAGCAGCCAGCGCAGCCAGTAGTCCTGCAGGGCGTCCACATCGGCGACAAGACGCGTCAGCAGATCCCCCCGCCGCGTGCGGCGCAGTCCGGCGGGCGCGATCCTCTCCAGCCGGCGGTAGACCGAAACCCGCATATCGGCGAGCATCCGTAGTACGGCGTCGTGCGACACGAGCCGCTCCGCGTACCGGAAGACCGCCCGCCCGATACCGAAGGCCCGGGTCGCCGTCACGGCCACCATCAGATGGAGCACAGGCGGCTGTTCGGCAGCGCGGGAGATCAGCCAGCCGGAGACCGCCATCAGCCCCACTGCGGATCCGAGCGCCAGACTGCCCAGTGCCAGCGCGAGGGCGAGCCGGCCGCGCACCTCTCCGGCGGCCGCCCGCACCCGCGCGAGCGGCGAGCGTGCAACCGTCGTGCGGGACTCCGCCGTGTGTGACTCCGACCTGTGGGCGGGCGCCGGCGGCATCCCTTCCGTCCCGGGCCGCGGGCCCGTTGCCTCGGTCGCGCCGTCTTCCGGGCGTACCGTTCCCGAGGACGCAGGCGGGCGACGGATGAGCGTGACCACCCGGTCCGCCACTGCGAGCAGCGCCGGCCGGTGCACGACCAGCAGCACGGTGCGCCCGCGAGCCAGCCGGCCCACCGCCTCGACAATGCCCGCCTCCGTCTCTCCGTCGAGCGCCGCCGTGGGCTCGTCGAGCAGAAGGATCGGCCGGTCCGCGAGGAACGCCCGGGCCAGCGCGAGCCGTTGCCGCTGTCCTGCCGAGAGCCCCGCACCGTCCTCCCCGAGCCACGTGTCCGCCCCCAGGGGGAGGGCGGCCACGAAGTCGTACGCGCCCGCGTCCCGCAGCGCCGCGTACACCGCCGCGTCGTCCGCGTCCGGCCGCGCCAGGCGGACGTTCTCCGCAATCGTCCCGGCGAAGAGATACGGCCGCTGGGGCACCCATGCGATCTGCTCCCGCCACCGTTCGGGATCGAGGTCGGCCAGGTCCGTACCGCCGATCCGCACCCGGCCGCCGGCCGGTTCGACAAAGCCCAGCAGCACATTCAGCAGCGTCGACTTCCCGGACCCGCTCTCCCCGATCAGCGCGACCGTCTCGCCGGGCTCCACCACCAGACAGGCCGCATCGAGCGAGACCTCGCTGCGCCCCGCATGCCGCACGGTCACCGCGTCGAGCTCCAGCCGGAGTGTGTCCGGCACCGGTCGCGTACCGGCCGGCGCCGGCTCGGCGGCCAGCACCTCGAAGATGTCCTCCGCGGCGGACAGCCCCTCCGCCGCGGCGTGGTACTGCGCCCCGACCTGGCGGATCGGCAGGTACGCCTCGGGCGCAAGGATCAGGATCACCAGCCCCGTGTACAGATCCAGCTCGCCATGAACCAGCCGCATGCCGATACCGACCGCCACCAGCGCCACCGACAGCGTGGAGAGCAGCTCCAGGGCGAACGAGGAGAGGAACGCGATCCGCAGGGTGCGCAGGGTCGCCTGCCGGTACTGGGTGGTGATGGCCCGGATCGACTCCGCCTGCGCCTTGGCCCTCCCGAACACCTTCAGGGTCGGCAGGCCCGCGACCACATCCAGGAAGTGCCCCGACAGCCGGGACAGCAGCCGCCACTGACGGTCCATCCGGGCCTGCGTCGCCCAGCCGATCAGCACCATGAACACCGGAATCAGCGGCAGCGTCACCACGATGACCGCGGCCGAGACCCAGTCCTCGGTCACGATCCGCGCCAGTACGGCGATCGGAACCACGACCGCCAGCCCCAGCTGCGGCAGATAGCGCGAGAAATAGTCGTCCAGCGCATCAATGCCTCGCGTGGCGAGCGCGACAAGCGACCCGGTCCCTCCCACAGCTCCGCGGACAGGGGAGACCCCGTGCCCGCCGAGCCAGCCCGGGCCCAGTTCGGCGGCCCGCTGCAGCAACCGCCCGCGCAGCTCCGACTTGACCGCGGCGCTGGCCCGGTGCGCGGCCAGTTCCGTCAGCCAGGACACGGCCCCTCGACCGAGGGCCACCGCAGCCAGCAGCGCCAGCGGCGTCGCGAGCGAAGTGGTGGAGAGTCCGCGCTGGAACGCGCCCACCACGACCTCGGCGATCAGCATCGCCTGAACGATGACCAGCGCCGCGCCGGCCAGCCCGAGGCCTACGACGGCGATCAGGAAGAGCCGGGTGGCTCGGGCGTACCGGAGGAGACGCGGGTCGATCGGTTTCACGTGAAACATCCCCCGCTAGTGCGCGTCGGCGATGTGCTGGGTGCCGATCCGCTTGCGGAACACCCAGTACGTCCAGCCCTGGTAGAGCATGACCAGCGGGGCGGCAATACCGGCGCACCAGGTCATGATCTTCAGGGTGTACGGGCTCGACGACGCATTGGTGACCGTCAGACTCCAGGCGTCATTGAGCGAGGACGGCATGACGTTCGGGAAGAGCGTGAGGAACAGCATCGCCACCGCTGCGGTGATGGTCACGCCCGACAGTGCGAACGACCAGCCCTCCCGCCCCGCCCTGATGGCCCCGACGGCCCCGACCAGCGCCGTCACCGCGACCATCATGGCCACCAGACTCGGGCCGTCGCCGAACGAGATCTGGGTCCACAGCAGAAAGACGAGCGCGAGAACGGCGGTGAGGAGTCCGAGCTTCAGCGCGAGCGCGCGGGCTCGGACCCTTATGTCCCCCACTGTCTTCAGCGCGGCGAACACCGTGCCGTGGAAGGTGAAGAGAGTGAGCGTCACCACTCCGCCCAGCAGCGCGTACGGGTTGAGGAGGTCGATGAAGGAGCCGACGTACTCCTTGTTCTCGTCGATCTTCACGCCGCGCACGATGTTGCCGAATGCGACACCCCACAGCAGGGCCGGCAGCAGGGACGTCCAGAAAATGGCGTGCTCCCAGTTGGTCTGCCAGCGCTCCTCGGTCCGCTTGTGCCGGTATTCGAAGGCGACCCCGCGCACGATCAGACAGACCAGGATGAGCAGCAGGGGGAGATAGAACCCGGAGAAGAGAGTGGCGTACCACTCCGGGAAGGCGGCGAAGGTCGCGCCGCCGGCGGTCAGCAGCCACACCTCGTTGCCGTCCCAGACCGGCCCGATGGTGTTGATCAGGACGCGCCGCTCGCTCCGGTCCCGGGCCAGCAGCTTGGTCAGGATGCCCACCCCGAAGTCGAATCCCTCAAGGAAGAAGTAGCCGATCCACAGGACGGCGATGAGTACGAACCAGACGTCATGGAGTTCCATGCCTCAGCAGCTCCTCAGCGGTCTCAGTACGAGAAGGCCATCGGCCGGTCGGCGTCACGGTCGTCGCCGCCGATCCTGGTGGGCGCGTTGCGGTCGGCATCGGTGAGCTCGGGCGGCCCGGCCTTGACGTACTTCACCAGCAGCCTGACCTCGATCACAGCGAGCACGGCGTAGAGCAGGGTGAAGACGGTCATCGAGGCGAGAACCTCGGCCTGGGAGACACCGGGGGAGACCGCGTCCCGGGTCCGCAGCACGCCGTACACGACCCAGGGCTGGCGGCCCATCTCCGTGAAGATCCAGCCCCAGGAGTTGGCGATCAGCGGGAACGCCGTGGTCCACAGCGCAACGAGCCAGTACCACTTGCTCAGCCGGGGGCTGAGCGCCTTGTTCCTGAAGAGGACCAGATGCGGGACCTCGTCCTCACCGGTCCTCAGCGCCGGCGGCATCAGGAACTTCCGGCGTGTCAGCCAGAGCCCGGCCATGCCGATGGCGAGGGACGCCATCCCGAAGCCGATCATCCAGCGGAATCCCCAGTACGCGACGGGGATGTTGGGCCGGTAGTCACCGGGGCCGAACTTCTCCTGCTCCGCCTTGTTGACGTCGTTGATGCCCGGGACGTACGAGTCGAAGTCGTCGTTGGCCAGGAAGGACAGCAGGCCGGGGATCTCTATGGCGACCTTGTTGTGGCCGGCGTCGACGTCCCCGTAGGCGAAGATCGAGAAGGGCGCGGGCGCCTCGCCGTCCCACAGCGCCTCGGCGGCTGCCATCTTCATCGGCTGCTGCTTGAACATGACCTTGCCGAGCAGATCGCCGCTGACGGCGGTGAGCAGACCGGCGACCGCGATGGTGACCAGCCCGAGCCGCAGCGAGCTGCGCATCACCGGGATGTGCTTCCTGCGGGCCAGGTGGAAGGCGGAGATGCCGGCCATGAAGGCACCGCCGACAAGGAAGGCGGCCGTCATGGTGTGGAAGAACTGCGTCAGCGCGGTGTTCTGGGTGAGCACCAGCCAGAAGTCGGTGAGTTCGGCCCGCCCTCGTTCCTCGTTGATCCGGTAGCCGACCGGGTGCTGCATCCAGGAGTTGGCCGCCAGGATGAAGTACGCGGACAGGACGGTGCCGATCGAGACCATCCAGATGCAGGCCAGATGGATCTTCTTCGGCAGCTTGTCCCAGCCGAAGATCCACAGTCCGATGAAGGTCGACTCGAAGAAGAACGCGATCAGTGCCTCGAAGGCGAGCGGAGCACCGAAGATGTCACCGACGAAGCGCGAGTAGTCGGACCAGTTCATACCGAACTGGAACTCCTGGACGATGCCGGTGACCACGCCCATCGCGATATTGATCAGGAAGAGCCTGCCCCAGAATTTGGTGGCCCTGAGGTACTTCTCCTTCTCCGTCCGCACCCAGGCGGTCTGCAGGCCGGCGGTGAGCGCGGCGAGCGAGATCGTCAGCGGGACGAAGAGGAAGTGGTAGACGGTGGTGATGCCGAACTGCCAACGCGCCAGGGTTTCCGGCGCCAGAGCCAGATCCACGTCGTCATCTCCTTACATCGCCGTGATCACAGCGCAGTGTGCCCCGCAGATTCCCCTGATTACGGAAGAAACCGGCAGCGCTTGTGAACGCGTTCACATTCACAAGCATTATGGCTCACCCCCGTGCGAGGCCATCGACCGGGGGTACCCCTTCAGCGCCGGACCGACCGCCCGCCACCGGCCACCCACTCATGGGAAACCCCCATGAGCACAGGCCCATGGGGGTTTCCCTACGTACGGCGCGGCTGTCCTACAGCTCCTTGCGGAAGTTCGCCGCAGTGTGCAGGAACACATCGTTGGCCTCGCACTCGCCGATCGTCACCCGCACGCCCTCTCCCGCGAACGGCCGCACGACCACACCGGCCTTCTCGCAGGCGGCGGCGAAGTCGAGGGTCCGCTCGCCGAGCCGCAGCCAGACGAAGTTCGCCTGGGTCTCGGGCACGGTCCAGCCCTGCTCGATCAGACCTTCGTGCACCCGCGTGCGCTCGGCGACCAGCGAACCGACCCGCCCCAGCAGTTCGTCCTCGGCCCGCAGCGAGGCCACGGCCGCGTCCTGCGCGAGCTGGGAGACACCGAACGGGACCGCCGTCTTGCGCAGCGCGGCGGCCACCGGCTCCTGGGCGACGGCGAAACCGACCCGCAGCCCGGCCAGTCCGTACGCCTTGGAGAAGGTGCGCAGCACGGCCACATTCGGACGCTCGCGGTAGATCTCGAGCCCGTCGGGGACCTGGGAGTCCCGGATGAACTCGCGGTACGCCTCGTCCAGCACCACCAGCACATCCGACGGCACCCGGTCGAGGAACCGCTCCAGCTCGGCCCGGCGCACCACCGTGCCGGTCGGATTGTTGGGGTTGCAGACGAAGATCAGCCGCGTGCGCTCGGTGATCGCATCGGCCATGGCGTCGAGATCGTGCACGTCACCGGCGGTCAGCGGCACCGGCACCGGCGTCGCCCCGCTGATCTGCGTGATGATCGGATAGGCCTCGAAGGAGCGCCAGGCGTAGATCACCTCGTCGCCGGGACCCGAGGTGGACTGCAGGAGGGACTGGGCCACGCCCACCGAGCCCGTGCCGGTCGCCAGATGCGACACCGGCACGCCGAAACGGTTCGCGAGCTCGTCCATCAGACCGGTGCAGGCCATGTCCGGGTAGCGGTTGAAGTTCTGCGCCGCGGCGATCGCGGTCTCCATCACGCCCGGCAGCGGCGGATAGGGGTTCTCGTTGGACGACAGCTTGAAGGCGACCGGGCCACCGGCTGCCGCCGGCTTGCCCGGCTTGTAGGTGGGGATGCCGTCCAGCACCGCACGCAGCTTGGGGCTCGTCTCGCTCACCGCAGGTCCTCCTTGACCGTCGACCTCGGGCCGTACACATCGGTACCGCTCACCAATACTGCTCACCTTATGAGGATTCCGGGCCGCTGCGAATGGGCGCCGTCAAGGAAGGGGGGAGCGTCGGGCCACAGCGTGCGCCGGTGGCTCGCGCCGTAGCGCGCATCCCTCGTAATGGTGAGTTGAGACCTCTTCGCAACCTGACCCCTTCGACAGGCCCACACGGCCCGACACCGGAGACAGCGTGTCGACAGCTGCCAACTCCCTTTGCTTTATTGGCTCTTGACCATTAATGATCATGCAAAAACGTGCCTGCCGACGAGTGAATATGCGACCGGCTCTACCACCCACGCGAGCCCTACTATCGGCTCGCCATGACAGCAGCAGGGAAGCATCAGGTGAGCCGGACGGACACATCCCGCCGGGGCAGTAGGCGCGGTCGGGCGGGCATCAGGGACGTGGCCGCCGCGGCCGGGGTCTCCATCACGACCGTCTCCGACGCACTCAACGGGAAAGGCCGGCTCCCGGACGCCACCCGTCGGCATGTCCGTGAGGTCGCCGACAGACTGGGCTATCGTCCCTCGGCCGCCGCCCGCACCCTCCGTACCGGCAAGTCGGGCCTGATCGGCCTGACGGTGACGACCTACGGGGATGAACCTTTCACCTTCACCGAATTCGCCTACTTCGCCGAGATGGCCAGAGCCGCGACCTCGGCCGCGCTCGCCCGCGGCTACGCCCTCGTCATCCTGCCCGCCACCTCACGCCATGACGTCTGGTCGAACGTCGCCCTCGACGGCACCGTCGTCATCGATCCCTCCGATCACGACCCGGTCGTCACCGAACTGGTCCGCCAGGGCCTGCCCGTCGTCTCCGACGGGCGCCCCGCCGGCACCCTCCCGGTCACCGCCTGGGTCGACAACGACCACGAAGCCGCCGTGCTCGATCTGCTGGACCACCTCGCCGCCGCGGGCGCCCGCCGGATCGGCCTGCTCACCGGCACCACCACCGACACCTACACCCGCCTGTCGACGACCGCCTATCTCAGCTGGTGCGAGCGCGTCGGACAGGACCCGGTGTACGAGTCCTACCCCGCCCATGATCCGTGTGCGGGCGCCGTGGCCGCCGACCGGCTGCTCGCCCGCCCCGACCGGCCCGACGCCGTCTACGGACTCTTCGACCCCAACGGCACCGATCTGCTGGCCGCCGCCCGCAGGTACGGCCTGCGTGTCCCCGACGATCTGCTGCTCGTGTGCTGCAGCGAGTCGACCGTGTACGCCACCACCGAGCCGCCGATCACCACGCTCTCGCTCAAACCACGCCGGATCGGGACAGCGGTCGTCCAGTTACTGATCGACGCGATCGAGGGAATCAACGAGGACCGGCCGATCGAACAGGTGATACCGACCGAGCTGATCGTCCGGACCTCGTCGCAGCGCCGCCCTCCGCGAACAACCGTGAGCGCGCCACGCTCACCAGCGAAGGACTAGACCTTCCGAATTGGGACGAAACGGTCGGAGAACCAGGGGTGCGCAAGGATTCACCACCCCTGGTGCGTCACACAGCGCCGGGCTCATTCCTATGATGGGCGAACGACACCACGGACCACCCCGACCAGGCTGGGCCGAAAGGTGAACGGCGGCGCGACTGTGGTGGAGGGGTCGATGACTCAGGGGGCCGGTCAAGGACCCGTGGTGCGGACGGCGACGTTGCGCGATTTCCGCGTCCCGCCGTACGCGCAGGTACCCGTGCAGTCGGATCCGATGAACTCCAGCCATCCCGGAAACGCCCTCCCGGAGGGCGAACCGCCCGAGGGCTACACCCCCACGGCCCGCGACCTCCCGGTCATCGGCCGCGGCGGCCCCGGCGACACCGTGCAGGTCCAGGTCGACCCCGACGCGCAGCCCAAGCCCGAGGGCCTCGGCCCGCTCTATGTCGTCGGCGACGTCCACGGCTACCTCGACGAACTCGTCGCCGCACTGACCGAGCAGGGCCTCATCGACGCCGAAGGCAACTGGGCCGCCGGAAACACCCGGCTCTGGTTCCTCGGCGACTTCACCGACCGGGGCCCCGACGGTATCGGCGTCATCGACCTCGTCATGCGGCTGTCCGCCGAGGCCGCGGCAGCCGGCGGCTACTGCAAGGCGCTGATGGGCAACCACGAGCTGCTGCTGCTGGGCGCCAAGCGCTTCGGCGACACGCCCGTGAACTCCGGTGCCGGCACCGCCACCTTCCAGGCCGCCTGGCTCCTCAACGGCGGCCAGAAGGCCGACATGGACCGGCTGCAGGAAGTGCACCTGCAGTGGATGGCGCGGCTCGATGCCGTCGTCGAGGAGGACGGCCACCTGCTGCTGCACTCCGACACGACCGCCTACCTCGACTACGGCTCCACCATCACGGACGTCAACGACACCGTGCACGCGATCCTCACCCGCAACGACGCGGACGAGTGCTGGGACCTGTTCCGCAAGTTCACCAAGCGCTTCGCATTCCGTGACGACTCCGGCCCGCAGGCCGTACGCGAGCTGCTGTCCACCTACGGCGGCGGGCGCGTGGTGCACGGACACAGCCCGATCCCCTATCTGCTGGGCGAGGTCGGCACCGAGGACGGCGAGGACGGCGAGCGCCCGGTCGTCGAGGGCCCGCATGTGTACGCCGACGGGCTGGCGATCGCCATGGACGGCGGCGTGACCATGGCCGGAAAACTCCTTGTCGTGCAACTCCCTCTGCAGGGCTGAGCCGACCGGGGACAGGCGATTTATGGAAACCCCCTGTCACGTTGCGCCATAACCGCTCTACCATCGGCTTATCCAGAGCAGGCTCTCCTCCGTTTCCGCCCTGCTGCCCTGCACATGCGGGAAGTCCGGGCCCTACGGAGCATCGGGGGATGCACATGAACAGCGCTCCGCACCTGCTGACCGAGGACCGCGCCGAATACGAGCGGGTCCTCGACGACGCGCTGCGCAACGCCCGTGAACGTCCGGACCTCGCCGCCGTCGGGCTGCGCCTCAACATCGAGCAACTGCGCACCATGGCCCTGAACGCGACGGCCCTGATAACCACGTCGGCCGCCGCCGAATACGAGCACTACGTAAAGGTCCGCAGGGAAATGCGCACCCCTGCGGCGGCCACATCCGTGCGCAACTCCGTACTGGCACCCGGCGCGGACGCCTCCGAGGACGGCGCGGGCTTCGGCGCCGTGATCGCCGTTCTGGCACCGGTGCTCGCGGGCACCGCCGCGCTGATCTTCCTGCTCGTCGGATACACCCTGAAAATGCTGAGCCCGACCCCGTCCTTCGCCGACACCCTGCTCACCGCCGGCTGGTTCTTCGGGGCGCTCACCGCGGCAGCCATCCTGGTCGCCGCTGTGGGACTGCTGCTGACGGCCCTGCGCAACGGTGCCACCCAGGTCGCGGCCGAGGAATCGACCGGCGAGCTGCCCGACGAGGTCGCCCGTGCCAAGGAAGCCTGGCGCCACGCCCTGCTGGAACGGGGCATCCTGCCCTTCCTGCGGGCCGCACTCGCGGACCCGAGTGTCGACCCGGCCTCGAGCGAACCGCCGCGACCTGTGAGCCGTATCCCCAAGGTCGGCTACAGCGGTCCGGACTTCTCCAGCCCCAGTGAGGGGTCGACCACAAGACAGCGGCCGACCTTCACCAGCCCGGACTTCACCAGTCCCGATTTCGGCGGCCCCGAGCACCAGCCGGAGTGACCGGAGCGGCCAGGTCCCGCGGCCGTCCTCACAGACGACGGACGACCTGGGCCTCGGCGCGCTCCACCGATGCACGGCCATGGGCATCGACCAGGGCCAGGTGGAACAACGCGGGAGCCAGCGGTGCCCACCGGTGGACGCGGTCGGCACGGAGCAGGTAGCGGGCGACATCCGCGGGGCGGAAGGGAACGTAGTCGATCGTCTGGTGCTCCCACCTGTCGGCGACGCCTCTGCTCATCCGCGCCCGAAGGTCGTCGCGGGTCAGCGTCTTGAGGCGCGCGGAGAAATGAGCGCTCCAGTGGCGCCGCTCGGAGTCCAGGACGAAGGCGAGAAGGGCGAGAGAGTACTCGTTGGTCTCCAGGGACATTTCCTCGCGCATGCCGCGGCGCGCGACCGCGTACAGATCCGGCGCATTCCTGCCGGACGAGTCGATGTGCCGGGCCAGGCCCTCGTTCACCGAGGAGTTCCACACGCCGGGCGACATACGCACCCGATCGCTCCGCCTGGTGACCACCAGCATGTCGTCCGCGGTCACCACGGCGATGTTGACGGCGAAGCTGCACTGCAGGAAGGCCGGTGCCTTCAGCGGGGCGTCGGGATCGAGGTACCGGGACCGCGGTGTGGCACCGTCGGGCAGCCGGCGGTCGAGCTGCTGGGCCGCGAGGAACGTGTAGTAATCCGTCGGCCGCAGCCGCAGATGGACCTCCGGCTGCTCCTCGAGGGCGGTCCGCGAGACGTCGAGCGCCTCCACGGCGTAGCGCTGACCGTTCCAGATGGGCGTCCCGTTCCCGGCCTGGAGCCGAGCGCTCTCGGCCTCGATCTCGTTTCGCCAGCCGGCCATGTCCGGCGGCAGGACGACTTCTTCGTCCACCACCTGGATGTGGATCGCCTCGGCGCCGATCGTCGACTCGCCGTCCCCCTCCACGATCAGGGCGGGGGTGTGCAGCGGCCCCAGGGAGAAGGTCGTCCACGACGGACCGGACTCCTCGCCCCGGGACCTCAGGCGCCGTACCGCCCTCGTGGACCGCCTGCGCACCTTGAACCACGCGTCCTGCAAAGGCTGTTGGAACAACGTCGCGAAGACGATGCCGAGCACGGCTCCGACCACTCCGTTGGCGACATCTATTCCGACCATGCCCCGCAGCGTAGCCGGGAGTGATCACCTGCCGTCCGGGCCGTCCGCCAACGGGACGGACGGGCCGGGCGGTCAGCGGGGTACGGACCGGTGAGGCCGGACCCGACGAACATGACGGGCCGCCGGCGTCCCGGGTCCGACGAGGGAACCGGGGGCGTGTGTGCCGGGAGACGCTGAGACGCAGCCATGCGGGCCCAAGGATGACCACCACCGCTGCCCATCGGGCACCAAGGTCCTGAACAGGGACCGCCTGACCGGACCACCCCGTAGCTGTCCAGGCCGAGGGGTGGTCCGGTTTTCGTGTTGTTGTGCACAGTCGCTGAACTGAGGCGCCGGTAAGCGCCCAGAAATAATGGGCCCGCGCCTCCGAGGCCAACCAGAACCGGCGGTGTGTTGGAGCTCCGTCAGGATGCCGAAAGCGGTACCGCTCAGAGCACCTCACCCTCGACACTCATCCCGCCCGCTCACCCCGCTACCGCCCAACCCATCGGGTGCAGGTAGGGGACCCGGTTGCCCGGGGCCGCGAACTCCGCCGACCTCTGGAGCATGCCCTCGGCGATCTCCTCGCCCGACGCGGTCGGCTCGTCACCGCCGAACTGCTCTGTGATGCTTCTGCTGATCTTCATCGAGCAGGAGCGCTCACAGCATGTGGCTCAAGCACCTTCGGATGCCGGTAGACGACCTGGTGCTGTGACCGGACAGGTTCGCCGGTTTGGTCGGTTCGTGAGGGCGAGGGGGCGGCGTTCTCCCCCACGGATGCCCTTCTCGCTGCGGCTGCGGCAGGCATTGCCTCTGTCTCTCGCAGTTGCGGTACGAGCGGGCGCGTCCGGGCTGTGCACCGGCCTGGATGTCTGGGCCGATCGGCCCGTTTTGACAGCTGAGTTCGGCCGGAGAAGAGTGGAATTGACTTCGCGGGGCGGGGGCCACTTACCCGGATCGGAGGTCATCGGTCCCACTACCGACCGTAGTCACGCCTTGGACCATGTAGTCGTGCTGATGTTTGAGAACCGCTCGTTCGACAACCTGCTCGGACGGCTGTACGGGCCGGGCGAGGTCGCCGCCTTCGAGGGTGTCCTCGGGAAAGACCTGTCGAACCCGATCCCGGACTGGGCCGAGGACCGCTCGGGCCGACAGACAGTGCCGTTCGGGATCGCCGAGACGATGGACACGCCAAGCCCGGATCCGGGCGAGGAGTACCAGCACATCAACACCCAACTGTTCGGCGTGATCGACCCCGAGGGCAACCGGGGAGTGCCGGCCGAGCAGATGGCCGCGCCGTTCAACGCGCCGCCGCCCGGGCGGGCGCCGACGATGGACGGGTTCGTCGCCGACTACATCAGCGCGTTCTGGGCGGAAATGGGCCGCCAGCCCCGGTACCACGAATACGCGCAGATCATGGCCGGGTACACCCCGGACCAGCTACCTGTGGTGTCCTCGCTGGCACGTGGTTTCGGCGCTTTCGACCACTGGTTCGCCGAGGTGCCCTCGCAGACGTTCACCAACCGCTCGTTCTTCCACGCCGCGAGCTCGTCGGGCTTCGTCGTCAATGCGCCGTATCGCACGTTCCCGCTGCAGAACACCGCCGAGACGGTGTTCGAGCGGCTGGAGGCCAGTGGCCTGACCTGGCGGGTGTACGTGGACGCACCGAGCCCGCTCCCGTTCACCGGGCTGATCCACGGGGCGCGGCTGCGGCAGCGGTTCGCTACGCATTTCGTCACCACGGACCGCTTCCTGGAGGATGCTGCCGCCGGCAGGCTGCCGACCTATGCGTTCATCGAGCCCAACATGTGGCACGGCCACAACGACATGCACCCGCCGACAGCCGCACTGGTCCAGGGGTTCTCCTTCGATGCGCCCTCGTCCCTGCTGGGCGGCGAGGCATTGCTGGCCAAGATCTACAACGCCGTCCGTTCGTCGACCTCGTCCGACGGGTCGAACGCGCTCAACACGCTGCTGATGGTCGTCTTCGACGAGCACGGCGGCACCTACGACCACGTACCCCCGCCCGCCGCCGTCGCCCCGGACCCCGCGGCGCCGCCCGGGCAGATGGGCTTCACCTTCGACCGGCTCGGCGTCCGCCTGCCCGCGATCGCGATCTCCGCCTGGCTGCCTGCTCAGACAGTCGTCAACGGTGTCCACCACCACACGTCGGTCATCCGCACACTCCGCGAACGCTGGAACCTCGGCCGACCCCTCACAGCCCGAGATGCCGAAGCCCCCGACCTCGCCGCCGTCCTGAGCCTCGACCGGCCACGCGACCCGCAGGACTGGCCCGACGTCAACGCCCAAGCGGTCCCCGAGTTCGACCAGGCCCTGGTCCCGCCCGACGCGCCACTCACCCCACTCCACCGCCATGCTCCACGGCTACCTCGCACTCGCCGCGCAGATGGGAGCCACCGTGCCCATGATTGACGAAAAGGCGCAGCTGAAGGGCCAGGAAGCAATGGCGATGGTCCACGAGAGCGCACACACCCTCTTCCCAGGCCTTCGAACATCGTCAGGCTGACCCGCTGCTGATACCAACCGTTGACACCAACGACGGCGAGCTGGGTAGGTCGGGCCGCGTCGGCCGGCGGCCTGCCTCCCCAACGGATTCCCTTCTCGATGCGGACGCGTGCGCGTTCACGTCGTTGCGCGGCCAGGACGTCGGGGTGGCGGGCGTTCTTGTTGCGCCAGCGCAGGTAGGCGTGCAGGGCCCGGGTCCGGTCGGTTGGCGGTCGAACGACGGTTGTGCGCACCAGACTGACGGTGGAGACCCTCCGGGAGTCTCCACCGCAGTCGGCCGATCAGTCCGCCAGGGGCAGGTACACGCGGTTGCCGCTTGCTGCGAACTCCTTGGACTTCTCAAGCATCCCTGCCTCGATCTCCTCTTCTGAAGCAGAAGAGAGCAGGTCAGGGGCAAACTGCTCCGTGATGCTTCTACTGATCTTCATCGAGCAGAACTTCGGACCGCACATGGAACAGAAGTGCGCGGTCTTCGCCGGTTCGGCCGGCAGCGTCTCGTCGTGGAACTCCCGTGCCGTGTCCGGGTCGAGGGCCAGGTTGAACTGGTCCTCCCAGCGGAACTCGAACCGGGCGTCCGAGAGCGCGTCGTCCCATTCCTGGGCCCCCGGGTGCCCCTTGGCGAGGTCCGCCGCATGCGCGGCGATCTTGTACGTGATGACACCGGTCTTGACGTCGTCACGGTTGGGCAGCCCGAGGTGCTCCTTCGGCGTGACGTAGCAGAGCATCGCAGTGCCCCACCAGGCGATCATCGCCGCGCCGATTCCGGAGGTGATGTGGTCGTAGGCGGGCGCCACATCGGTGGTCAGCGGCCCCAGGGTGTAGAAGGGGGCCTCTTCGCAGATCTCCTGCTGAAGGTCGATGTTCTCCTTGATCTTGTGCATGGGGACATGCCCCGGGCCCTCGATCATCGTCTGGACGTTGTGGCGCTTGGCGATCGAGTTCAGCTCACCGAGCGTCCTCAACTCCGCAAACTGCGCCTCGTCGTTGGCGTCGGCGATCGAGCCGGGACGCAGCCCGTCCCCGAGGGAGTAGGTGACGTCGTACGAGGCGAGGATCTCGCAGAGCTCCTCGAAGTTCTCGTACAGGAACGACTCCTTGTGGTGCGCCAGGCACCAGGCCGCCATGATCGAGCCGCCGCGCGAGACGATGCCGGTCTTGCGGCGCGCGGTCAGTGGCACGTAGCGCAGCAGCACGCCCGCGTGGACCGTCATGTAGTCGACGCCTTGTTCGGCCTGCTCGATGACGGTGTCCTTGTAGATCTCCCAGGTCAGCTCCTCGGCCCTGCCGTCGACCTTTTCGAGGGCCTGGTAGAGCGGCACCGTGCCGATCGGGACAGGGGAGTTGCGCAGCACCCACTCCCGCGTGGTGTGGATGTTGCGCCCCGTGGACAGGTCCATCACCGTGTCCGCGCCCCAGCGCGTCGCCCAGGTCATCTTCTCCACCTCCTCCTCGATGGAGGAGGTGACCGCGGAGTTTCCGATGTTGGCGTTGACCTTCACCAGGAACCGCTTACCGATGATCATCGGCTCGATCTCGGGATGGTTCACATTCGCCGGAAGTACGGCCCGGCCGGCGGCGATCTCCTCGCGCACCACCTCGGGCGACACGTTCTCGCGGATGGCGACGTACTCCATCTCGGGTGTGATCTCGCCCCGGCGCGCGTACGCGAGTTGGGTGACCGCCTGCCCGTTGCGGCCCCGGCGCGGCTGCCGCGGGCGGCCCGGGAAGACCGCGTCGAGATTGCGCAGTCCCCCGCGCGGTGAAGTGTGCTTGAGCCCGTCGTCCTCAGGGCGCACAGGGCGGCCCGCGTACTCCTCGGTGTCACCGCGGCCGACGATCCAGTTCTCGCGCAGCGGGGCAAGTCCACGACGGACGTCGGTCGCCACCGCCGGATCCGTGTACGGGCCGGACGTGTCGTACAGCGTCACGTCGCTGCCGTTGGTGAGGTGCACCTTGCGCACCGGCACCCGGAGGTCGGGGCGCGAGCCCTCGACGTATCCCTTGTGCCAGCCGATGGACTTCCCTGCCTCGTCGTTCTGCATCGAGGCAGGCGTGCGTGCGTCCGACATGGTCATGAGACCTACTCCCTACGCCGGCATTACCCGGTAACAGGTTCGGCGGTCGGCGCAGCGTCGTCAGCGCCCTCTCAGCCCGGTGCTCCGAGCTCCCGCGTGTTCAAAGGTGCCACCACGCTAGCGTCATATCCGGCGTGCTGAACAGTGGGCCCGTCGCTTCTTGCGATGATCGGTCGGTGACCTCATCGCCGCAGGCCCCAGAACCGCACGGCCACCCGACCGGCCATACGCACAGCCACGGGCCCGCAGCGCCCGTCTCCAGACACCTTCGCAAGGTCATCGCAGCCGTATTGATCCCCTTCGCCACGGCCGTGGTCGTCGGTCTCGCCGTGCTGTGGCCCGGCGGGGTACCCGGCCATGAGCGCAGCGGGGTCGGCTTCGACCGGCAGACGGAGCAGGGCAAGGTGGTCAAGGTCGAGAAGGTGGACTGCGCGGACGTCAACGTCGGGCAGGTCCCGCCGACCGGCGACACGTCGACCCCCGAGGGGCGCGAGGCCGGCAACGCCCAGCAGGGCAGCTGCGGGAAGGCCACGATCGAGGTCACGAGCGGCAAGGACAAGGGCCGGACCTTCACCGAGATCGTCCCGCCGGACGCGCCGCGCCAACTGCGCGCGGGGCAGGGGGTGGTGGTGGCATACGCACCCGATGCGCCCCGGGATCTCCAGTACTCGGTGACGGACGTCGACCGTACGGTGCCGATGGTCGTACTCGCCGGAATCTTTGCGCTCGCCGTCGTCCTGGTGGGACGAATGCGTGGCGTCATGGCCCTGATCGCGCTGACCGTCTCGTTCGCCGTGCTGACCATGTTCATCCTGCCCGCGATTCTCCAGGGATCGAATCCGCTGGTCGTCGCGGTCGTCGGGGCCAGCGCGATCATGCTGTGCGCGCTCTACATGTGCCATGGGCTGAGTGCGCGCACCTCGGTCGCGGTGCTCGGCACATTGATCTCCCTGCTGCTGATCGGGCTGCTGGGCTCTGTGTTCATCGACTGGGCGAGTCTGAGCGGCAACACCGACGACTACACCGGACTGATCCACGGCCTGTATCCGGACATCGACATGAGCGGTCTGCTGCTGGCCGGCATCATCATCGGCTCGCTCGGTGTGCTCGACGATGTGACGGTCACCCAGACGTCCTCGGTCTGGGAACTCCACCAGGCCGACCCGGCGATGGGCCCGCGTGCCCTCTACCGGGCGGGCATCCGCATCGGCCGCGACCACATCGCGTCCGTCGTCAACACTCTCGTACTCGCCTATGCGGGCGCGGCGTTGCCCCTGCTCCTGCTCTTCTCCATCGCACAGTCCAGCGTGGGCACCGTGGCGAACAGCGAACTGGTGGCGGAGGAGATCGTGCGGACTCTGGTGGGGTCGATCGGGCTGGTCGCCTCCGTACCGCTGACCACGGGCCTTGCGGCACTGGTCGTCTCCGCCGACAGGACTGCGGCTGCTGCGGGCGTGTCCGGATCGCCCGCGGCGCAGGGCGGATCGCCGGGCCGCGGCGGCCGGGGCCGCCGGCGCAAGAAGTAGCCGGCCGGGAGACGAGGCGGCAAGGTCAGCCGGCGTTCTCCTCGGCGAGGATGCGCCCGAGCGCTGCCACGAGGCTCTCGTCGAAGTCGCTGAGCGCGCGCTCCTGGCCGAGGGGAACCAGCTTGTCCGTGCGGTCCAGGAAGGCGACGAGGGGTGCCACCCCGGCCCGGAAGAGCGCGGAGTCGTTCCCGACGCGCAGCCGGATCCTGACGTCCGAGAGTCCCTCGGGCTGTGTGGGCGCGATGTGCACATCGCCGTCCCCACTGGGCGCGTTGATCCCGTCCAGCAGCAACTCGCGGCCGAACGCCCAGGTCACGGGCGCATCGCCGGGCAGGTGAAACGTCATCCGCACCGCATAGGGGTCCCCCGTCTCGTACTTGAGCTCCACCGGGATCCGGAAGGAGAGCTCCTCGGAGACGAGGAAACTCATCAGGACCTCGGCCTGGACCGACTCGCGCATCACATACCTCGCAGGTGACGAAGCTGAATGAACCGTGCTTATGGAGCAAGAAAACGGCCAGGAACGATCCCCGTAGGCCCTCTTGACGTAATCGTGGTGGAAGGGCTAACAGATCACAAGGAGTGATATTTCAGATACTGATAGAGAAGGCGAGTGACCCCAGGAGCCCAGCGATACCACTGCGCAACTGTTCCACGGCAGGGAGTAGCCGCGCTGCCTGGTGGAGGGGGAGTGAAATGGCCATCGTGGCCGCGGCGGAGCCGGCTGTGATGGGAATCGCGGCACAGACCGTGCCGAGCGCATATTCCTGACGCTCCACCACCACTTCCGTCCGCCCGACGGAGGAGAGCCGTTCCAGCAGCGCGCACCGGTTGCGCACGGAGTACGGGGTCACCGGCTGCACGGGATGGCGGTCCAGATGATCCCGGCGGGTACGGTCGTCGAGCTGGCTGAGCAGACACTGCCCGAGCGCATGCGCATGACCGGTCTCGCGGAAATCCGCCCACTCCGTCACCGCGGGGGCCTGGGGGGTGTCGGCAACTGCGACGAGTTCGATCTCACCCTCGCGGTAGACCGCGAAGTAGACCGGGACCCCGATCGCATCACGCCAGTGCGCCAGCGAGTCCTCAAGGGTGCTGCGACGATTCTGCACCGCGCCGCCGACGGCCAGCCGGTCGACGGCCGTACCGAGGGCGAACACGCCCTTCTCCCGGCGCAGATAGTCCTCATGAGCCAGGGTGCGCAGCAGGTGATAGGCGGTGGGCAGCGGGATTCCGGCCTCACGGGCAAGCTGCTTGGCGGGGGCTCCGTCCGGATGGGCGCCCGCGGCCTCCAGCAGTCTCAGCGCCCGCTGCACCGAGCCGATCAGGGTAGGGACAGCGGCATTCGTAGCTCCGGCCAAAGGTCACCCCCCAGGCGTGGTGACGGGCAGCCCGCCCGCCCGCGGGGGCCGCCCCCGCGCGGCCGCCGCTCACTCGGGCACTGACCCGGCATTCAGCCTGCGCAGCGCCGGAAGTGCTGGTCACAGCGCTGGTTGCCGGAGGAATCACTCAAGAAGCGGCGAAGATTTTCCACTCTAATGGCAGCGCCGGGCCGGGGGCGGGTTTATCAAGGGCGTTCCCCCGGCCGGGCTAACTGTCGTACCGGCTGCCTCCGGTCGCACGCACTACCAGTCGCTGCGCGAACTGGAGGACGCCGTGAACTTCCGTACGACGAAGATGAGTCCACCGACGAGGGCCACGAAGACCAGAAGTTTGAAGAGCAGCCCGATCACGAAACCGACGACGCTCGCAATGAGCCCGCCGAACACCACGAGGGCGAAGACGGGCACGGCCACCCACTTCACCCACCACGGCATCCCCGCGAATATCTCCCGCACAGCCATCGTCCTACCTCGTTTCTCTGAGCCTCTTCGAGTGCCTGCCATCGATGCTAGGCGCGCGACGGTGGTGTGCGGGGGGCCGCGAGCCCTTGATCTCCCCTGATCGAACCCCTAGGGACCGGCAGGGTTCCCCTCAGCTCTCAGGGGGAGAAAAGACCACCATCACCCGCAGATCCTCGCTGATGTGATGGAACTTGTGCGGAACGCCCGCCGGAACGTACACCACACTGCCCCGGCCGACCTGCGTGGTCTCCATACCCACGGTGATCGACGCCCGGCCACTGACGACGAAGTAGACCTCGTCCTGGTTGTGGGGCAGCTGAGGGTCGATCTCGCCCGCATCGAGCGCGTACAGCCCGACCGACATGTTCCGCTCGCGCAGAAACTGGAGATAAGCCCCGTCGTTCGCGGCGCGCTCCGCCTCCAGTTCATCGAGTCGGAATGCTTTCATCGCCCGTCAGCCCCTCCACTTGGCCCGATCACGTCTGCCACGATCAGACACATGACAAATTTCCTAGTCAAGACGCTCGCCAATGCCGCAGCCCTCGGGGTGGCCATCTGGCTGCTCCAGGACATCACCCTCACCGGTGACTCCACCGGCAAGAAGGCCCTGACACTCATACTGGTGGCCCTGCTCTTCGGCCTGGTGAACTTCCTGGTCAAGCCCCTGGTGAAGCTGTTCACCCTGCCGCTGTTCATCCTTACCCTCGGCCTGTTCACCCTCGTGATCAATGCCCTGATGCTGCTCCTGACCTCGTGGCTCGCGGACCAGTTCGACCTGAACTTCCATGTCGAAGGCTTCTGGACCGCTGTACTCGGCGGCCTGATCATCTCCATCGTCTCGTGGGCACTGAACGTCGCCCTGCCCGACAAGGACTGAACACCGCGTGAGTTCCCTGTATCGCGTCTGCTTCGTGTGCACCGGCAACATCTGCCGCTCGCCGATGGCCGAGTCCGTCTTCCGCGCACGCGTCGAGGAGGCCGGGCTCGCGGCGGCGGTCGAGGTGGACAGTGCCGGCACCGGAGGCTGGCACGAGGGCGACGGCGCCGACCCGCGCACCGTCGCCGTCCTGGAAGCGGCCGGCTACGCGAGCGCGCACACCGCTCGCCAGTTCCAGGCCGCCTGGTTCCCCCGGCTCGATCTCGTGATCGCGCTCGACGCCGGACATCTGCGAGCGCTGCGGCGGCTCGCACCGACGCCCGCGGACGCCGCGAAGGTGCGGCTGCTGCGGGAGTACGACTCCCGGCGGCCTGACGACACGGACGTGCCCGACCCGTACTACGGCGGCATGGGAGGGTTCGAGGACTGCCTGGAGATGGTGGAGGCGGCGAGCGAGGGGCTGCTCGCCGCCGTACGCGCAGCACTTGAGGAGCACGTGGCATGACAGTCGGAGACGGCACCAGGGCGGTGCGGGCGGGGCTGCCCGAGCCGGTTAAGTACGAGCCGACACTGCCCGGGCCGGTCTTCTCGGCCCACTTCCACCTGCCCGGCGAGGCGTCCGGCCCCTACACCTACGGCCGCGACGACAACCCGACCTGGACGCATCTGGAACGGGCGATCGGCGAGCTGGAGGCGCCTGGGGAGAGCGTCGAGACGCTCACCTTCGCCTCCGGCATGGCGGCGATCTCCGCCGTACTGTTCTCGCAGCTGACGGCGGGCGACACGGTCGTGCTGCCCGCCGACGGCTACCAGGTGCTGCCCATGGTGCGGGCACAGCTCGAGGCCTATGGCATCGAGGTACGGACCGCGCCGACCGGCGGCGACGCACAGCTCTCCGTCCTGGACGGAGCGCGGCTGCTGTGGATCGAGACCCCCTCCAACCCGGGCCTCGACGTATGCGACGTGCGACGGCTCGCCGATGCGGCGCACGCCGCCGGGGCGCTCGTCGCCGTCGACAACACCCTCGCCACCCCCCTCGGGCAGCGCCCCCTCGAACTCGGCGCGGACTTCTCGGTCGCCAGCGACACCAAGGGGATGACCGGCCACGGTGACATCCTGCTCGGCCATGTGACCTGCCGCGACGCCGAGATGGCGGCAGGGGTACGGCGCTGGCGCAAGATCGTGGGGGCGATCCCGGGGCCGATGGAGGCCTGGCTCGCCCACCGGTCGCTGGCCACGCTCCAGCTGCGTGCCGACCGCCAGTGCGCCAACGCCCTCGCCCTCGCACAGGCGCTGGGCGGACGTGACGAGGTGAGCGGGCTGCGCTATCCGGGGCTGGCCACCGACCCCTCGCACACGACCGCCGCGCGACAGATGCGGCGCTTCGGCTGTGTGGTCTCCTTCGTGCTGCCCGGCCGTGCGCACGCAGAGCGCTTCCTCGGCGCACTGCGGCTGGTCGACGAAGCCACCAGCTTCGGCGGTGTGCGCTCCACCGCGGAACGCCGCGGTCGCTGGGGCGGCGACGCGGTCCCGGAGGGCTTCATCCGCTTCTCGGCGGGCGCCGAGGACACCACCGATCTGGTGGCCGATGTGCTGCGGGCGCTGGACGAGGCAGCGGCGTAGCCGTAGGTGCGACGGGCCGGGCGTAGCACCCGCTACGCCCGGGCGCTGAGTGCTGCTACGTACGGCGGACGGTCCGAGCCTCCCCCCTCATGGCTCGGACCGTCCCGGTTCCTACGCGCGAAGAACCGTGCGGACAAGGCTAGTTGACTCTGCGTCAGTGTCCAATCACGGTAGCGACAGAGACCTATCGACTTATTTATAGTTGGCCGGGTTCGGGCATCGTCGGTTCGGGAGGGACATGGCATGGATCTGGCCCTGTTGCGCACATTTGTCACAGTGCACCGGGCCGGCTCCTTCACGCGCGCCGCCGCACTGCTGGGCCTGTCCCAGCCCGCCGTGACCGGACAGATCCGCACGCTGGAGCGCCAGCTCGGCCGCCCCCTCTTCCTGCGCCAGGCCCGTGGCGTCACCCCCACGACCATCGGAGACGAGCTCGCGCACCGGGCCGCACCGCATCTGGACGCCCTGGTGGAGATCGCCGAGGCCGGACTCGACGACGAGGCGGGCATCCGGACCCTGCATCTCGCGGGCCCGCCCGAGTTCACCTCGCTGCGTGCCCTGCCGGCACTCACGCCACTGATCGGCCAGGGACTGGCGCTGCGGGCCTCGTTCGGAACCGCGGAGGAGACCCTCGAGGGGCTCGCCGCCGGACACCACGACGTGGCCATCACCACCGCCCGGCCCCGCGGCGGACTGCTCACGGCGACCGCACTGTGCGACGAGGAGCACGTCCTGGTCGCCGCCCCGCGATGGGCCGCCCGCCTGGGGCCCGCTGTGCTGCGCAAGGGCCACGTAGTGCTCGAGCAGCTGCCGGTGGTCGAGGTGCATGAGTCGTTACCCCTCGTCTCGCGCTACTGGAACGCCGTCTTCGACTCCCGGCCGGCCGCCGCGGGAGCCGTTATCGCGCCCGATCTGCGGGCCGTGCTGGAAACCACCGCCAGCGGCGCGGGGCTCGCCGTACTGCCCCGATATCTGTGCGAGGAGGCTCTGGAACGCGGCCGGCTCGTCGCCCTCCTCGACCCTGCCGTGCCGCCGCTGCGCACGTACTTTCTGGTGGTGCGCACCGGTACCCTGGCCCATCCGCACATTGCCCGGGCCCACGAGTGGCTGCTGCGCGCGGCCGCCGACTGGTGAGCGTGAACGGCGGCGAGAAGACCGTCCGGCAAGAGTTTGCTGGGCCGGGCGTTTCAGAACCGCCGGCATGGGCCACTCTCTTGCCATGACCGAACGACCCGTGGTCAAGCGCACGGCCCGCGCCATCCTGCTCGACGGCGACGACCTCATCCTGATCAAGCGCACCAAGCCTGGTGTGGACCCCTACTGGCTGACCCCCGGCGGCGGGGTCGAGCCGGAGGACGCCACTGTCGTCGACGCCCTCCACCGCGAAGTGGACGAGGAACTCGGCGCCAAGATCACCGACGTGGTGCCGTGTTTCGTCGACACCGTCGAGCACATCGCGGACGGCGGCGTGACCGGTGTGAAGGTGCAGCACTTCTTCGTGTGCCGGCTGGAATCGATGGATCCCGCCCTGCGGCACGGCCCCGAGGTCGACGAGCCCGCCGGGGAGTACGAGATCGTGCGCGTGCCGTTCAGCCGCGTCGGGATCGCCGCCGTTCATCTCGTCCCGCTCTCACTGCGTCACTATCTGGACGGCAATATCGAGGGCGTACGGGCCATGCACGCTCCGGACCTGGGCTGATGCGCTGACGCAGCACGCGACGGCCGGGCCCTGGCCGGGCGCCCCCGGCGCACCGCACCCGGATCGGGCCTAGGCCGGGCCCGACAAGATCGCCCGGACGGGGCCTAGTCGCCGGCCGCCACGAGTTCTTCGAGCGAGTCATGGCGGATGCGGTCGTACGGGATCCCGATGCCGCGCAGTGCATGGACACCGCTGCGGATCATCCCCGGCGGTCCGGAGAGATAGGCGTCGTACCCGTTCCAGGGTCCGTTGCGGCCGAACTCCCGTACGGCATCCGGGAACTGCGCCCGGTCGTCCACCACCGGCCGCACCGACAGCCATGGATGGGTCTGCTGGAGACGCAGCATGGTGTCGATGTCGTACAGGTCGTAGTCGGTGCGCGCCCCGTAGAACACCTCCACCGGCCGCCGCTCGCCATGCTTCGCGACGTCTTCCACCAGTGCCTTGATGGGCGCGATGCCGGTGCCGCCGCCGAGACACAGCAGTCCGTTGTCGGTGCTGTGGTCGACCGTCATGGAACCGGCGGGCGGCCCCAGCCGCAGCACGTCACCGGGGCGGGCGTGGTGCACCAGCGCATTGGAGACCCAGCCGGCCGGAACAGCCTTGACGTGGAAGGACAGCAGTCCGTCGGCCCGGGGCGCTCCGGCGAAGGAGTAGTGCCGCCAGATCCGCGGCCACCAGGGCGTCTCCAGACTCGTGTACTGACCGGCCAGGAAGGCGTACGGCTGGTCGGGGCGCACGGTGACGATCGCTATGTCGGGGGTGCGCAGATCATGCGACACCACCTCGGCGTGCCACCAGGCAGGCGCATGCCGCTCGTTCTCCGACGCCGCGTCGATCATGATCTGCGAGATCGTGGTGTAGGTACGCACCCACGCGGCCTCGGTCTCCGCGTCCCAGGTGGCCGTCGCATACCGGGCCAGTGCCCCGATCAGGGCTTCGCCGACGGCTGGGTAGTGCCCGGGCTGCGTGCCGTACTTGCGATGGCCGCGGCCCAGGTGCTGCAGATAGTCGGTCAGCACTGCGGCGTTGTCCATGTGATCGGCTGCTGTCAGCAGCGCCTTGAGCAGGCGGTCGCGCTGGGCGTCCATAGCGACCGGAAAGAGGTCGCGCAGTTCGGGGTGGCGCACGAAGAGAAGTGCGTAGAAGTACGACGTGACCTTGTCCGCGACGGGAGCGATCTCCGCCATCGTGCGGCGGATGAGGATCGCATCCGGCGAGGCGTCGGCAGAGGGCAGCGCGAAAGCCGAGGAGGCCGCTGGAGCCGGCTCCGTATGCGCCACCGCCTCTGCTTCGGGTGCCGGTTCTTGGCGCGGCGCCGCCTCGTACGCGGTGTGCCCACCGGGAGGGCGGGCAGCGGTGTGGCCTTCCGCGGCGCGGGACGCACCGGAGCCCACCGGTCGAATGGATGCGAACGAACGACTCGGGGTGACTATTCGCTCCGGACCATCGGCGTCCGCCTGCTGCGCACCCTCCGGCGACCGGCCCCGGCCCGGCTGCTTCCGAGGGGCGAACCATCCACCCGCGCCGTCATCCCCTGAAGTGCCGTTGTTGGCCGACGTGGTGGTCGGAGCGTCCATTGTCTGCCTCGCCTCGAACATCTCTGGGTCGGTCCACGCACTTCCGCGGTCGGAACGTGCCTCAATTCCGCTCTGCCTCAGGAGTCTGCAGGCCCACACCGCCTTCGGCCATACGCCGAATCGGGACGAGTAGCCCTTGATCGAGACTCTGCCCGCAGCACCCGTCGTCGCAGCATCCCAGGTATCGCCACCACAAAGGACAAAGAGCGGAAAGTCCGGGTATCCGAACCCGTTTTCCCGTTAAGCTGCATTGCCCCCATGTCCATATGCGGGGCCTCTCGGCCATCCCTGGGCCCCTGAACCAGTTGCGGTGTGAACTAGCCGGGGTTTCCCACTAGTTCATAGGCCTCGCGAAGATCACCCCCCGTATAGCAGTGTGTAGCCAGGCCCACCAGATGGCGATCCGCATTCACCGCTACCGTCACGGGCACCGTCGCGAAGATCTCCGCGTCCGACATGGAATCACCATATGCAACACATGCGTCCAGGCCCACCCCGAACTCTGCACAGAGGCGGTTCGCGATCTTCACCTTTGCCGCTGCACTGAGAATCCCCGTCGGATCCACAGGCCGGCTGAACGGAAGATCGGGAAAGCGCGATCCGTGGGCCGCGTGAACTCCCCAGTTCAGCAGTCGTTCCACGAAGAAGGAGGGCGAGAGCGAAATGACGGCGCAGTAGTCGCCACGCTCACGGATCTCCCGCCACACCTCCCGGATGCCTGCGAGCCACGGAGCGGCCACGAACGCCGCGGCCACATGTGCCTCGGTCAGGTCCTGCCACAGGGCGTGCACAGCCTCGGCATACTCCGGCGGGCCGATCCCCCGGGCACCGAACTGCCGCTCCAGTGCGGCGATCTCCTCGAGCATCCCGAGCTGCCGGAAAATGTCCACGGCCGCCGCCGATCCCCGGATCAGCGTGCCGTCCATATCGAAGAGATGAAGCCTTGGCGTGCCTTCTCTGTATGCCATGTACGCCGAGATTAGTAGCCGTGGTTACTCCCGCCGTCAGATGCGGAAGACCTGCGCCGCCGGACATCGTGTTTCACGTGAAACCACTCACACGCCCCGCTCGTCGGGCCATCCTCGTCGTCCATGTCACCACCTCCGCCGGCTGGCTCGGTCTCACACTCGGCCTGCTGTCGCTGGCCCTCACGGCCTACACGACCGAGTCTGCCGTCATGATCGAAGCAGCGTGCCGCTCGATGAAGGTCTTCACCGACTGGCTCGTGCTGCCGGTTGCCTTGCTCACGCTGGCCAGTGGGCTCGCCCTGTCCCTGGGCACCAAGTGGGGGTTGGCCCGCTATCGCTGGATCTATACGAAGTTCTGGCTCACCCTCGCTACGACCACTGCCACCGTCTTCGCACTGCGTCCGGGTGTCACCAGGGCAGCCGACACCGTTGCTGAGGGCGGTGTGCTCGCCGACCCCCTCGACCTGGTGATGGGCCCCGCCGTCTCCTTGAGTGCCTATGTCTTCATGACGGTCATCTCCGTCCTCAAGCCATGGCGCCTGACCAGGCGCGGCCGCCAGCTCCGCGCGCCCGCGACATCACCAAAAGCACTGGACGAACGGTCGCTGAGTCGGACAGCCTGACCCCTATGTCGATGCCGCTCTCCGAGCTCCCGATCAGACGCCTGACCTGGGACGACCTCAGCGCCTGTGCCGACCTCTCCGAAGACCGCGGCTGGCCGCGCGAAGACCACAAGTGGGGTCTGCTGCTGACAGCAGGGATCGGCTACGGGGTCGACGCCCCGGACACCAAGGGCCTGGCCGCCGCCTGCGTGCTCACCTCGTACGGCCCCCGACGCACCGAGGGCCCCGGACTCGCCGCGATCGGCATGGTGCTCGTCGCCGAGCGATACGCCCGACTGGGGATCGGGCGCCGTCTGATGAAACACGTCATCGCGGAGACCGGGGACACCCCGATCACCCTCCATGCCACTCCCAACGGCAGGCCGCTGTACGAGGAGCTGGGCTTCGCCGTCACGGGCCGCGCGGAGATGGTGCGCGGCCACTTCATCCATTCCGGCCCCGCATCCACGGTGGCAACCCGACCGGCGACCGCCGAGGACCTGCCCGCCGTGCTGCGCCTGGACGCCGACGTCTTCGGTCAGGACCGCACTTCCATGATCACCCGGCTGCCCGCCTTCGCGGACCAGCTCCTGGTGGCCCAGGAGGACGGAGTGCTCACTGGATACGCGGCGCTCTGGCCCAATATGAACACCCATGTCATCGGCCCCCTGATTGCCCGGGACACGCACACGGCCAAGGCGCTGATCACCTCACTCGCCGCCGGTACGGACCGCCCTTTGCGGACCGACATCGATGTGCGCCACGAGGACCTTCTGGCCTGGGTGAAGGAATGCGGACTGGAACCGATCGCCTTCAACACCGTGATGACCCATGGCATCCCTCACCTGCCCGGCGACTGGACGCGCCGCTTCGCCCCACTCACCGTGGCAGCCGGCTAGGGCGACGCCAGCCTGCCCGACAGCCGGCCCTCTGGGAGTGCGGCCCCTGAGGGAACAGCGAACACGCCTCGATTAGTTGCAAGCGCGGGATATTGCATCAATCGTCTAACCTGGAGAGCGAGCCGCTCGAGAGCCGAGGACTCCAGCACCGAGGAGGTCACCAGATGAGCGCGACCGACCCCGCCCTCACGTCCCTGTCCCAGGGCTGGTGCGCTCTCTCGCTGCTGCACGGGAAGATCGAGGCCCATATCGAGCGCGCTCTCGAGGCCAACCACGGACTGAGCGTCCGGGAGTTCTCACTCCTTGACGTTCTCAGCCGCCAGCACGACGGCGAAGGTGGCCATCTGCAGATGAAGCAGGTCGCCGACGCTGTCGTCCTCAGCCAGAGCGCCACCACCCGCCTCGTCACCCGCCTCGAGGACCGTGGCCTGCTGTCCCGCTACCTGTGCCCCACCGACCGCCGCGGCATCTACACCAACGTCAGCGAAGCGGGCCTCCGGCTCCTCGCCGAGGCCCGCCCCACCAATGACTCCGCCCTGCGCGAGGCACTCGACCAAGCGGCCAAGAACCCTGAGCTCGCTCCTCTGGTCAAGGCTGTCGAAGAGCTCGGAGTTCCCGCACAGCGGGCAGCAACTGCGTAGTCTGCCGATCATGAACGAGCTGCAGATACGGCCGGCCGTACGCCACGACATCCCGGCGATCGTGGCGTTGCTCGCCGACGACCCTCTGGGCGCCCAGCGGGAGTCGCCGGACGACCTCGACCCGTACAACGCCGCGTTTGAGCGGCTGGCCGACGACCCGAACCAGCATCAGACGGTCGCGGTACGCGGTCACCGGGTCGTCGGTGTTCTCCAGCTCACGATCATCCCCGGGCTGTCGCGCCGAGGCGCCACGCGCTCGATCATCGAGGGCGTACGAATCCACGCGGACGAGCGCGGCACCGGCCTCGGCACCCAGCTCGTCGAATGGGCCGTCGCCGAGTCACGCCGCCGGGGCTGCCGGCTCGTTCAGCTCACATCCGATGTCAGCCGCACCGATGCACACCGCTTCTACCAGCGGCTCGGCTTCGAGGCTTCGCACGTCGGGTTCAAGCTGAGCATCTGATCCGTGTACAGACAGGTCTGGTAGAAGCAGGTGGCGGTTTCACGTGAAACACCGTCCGGCTCATCCACCGAGCCCGCGCCAGCCGTGCTCGTCCACACCCCCGGGAACCGCATCACCCGGCTCGTACGGCTCGCGGGTGAAGACGAACGAGCCGAGGTCCAGATGGCTCACCGAACCGTCGTCACGGCGCACCACACGCAACGTCTCCCCCGCGTAGTAGCCGTCGAGCCCGGTCCATGTCTCCCGCGCCCCCGGGTCAGCGACGAATCGTGACTTCCGGCCCGCCCCGCGCAGCGGCTCCAGCTCTACGCCGCGGTCCGCCACCAGGCGCAGACCGTAGGGGTATGTCCCCCAGTACCAAGGCCCCGTCAGTTCCAGCAGCGCCTGGTCGACCTCAGGGAGCGGCTTCCAAGGTTCAGGGATCCGCGGCTCTGCATCCGCCACGATCCGTACGAGATCGCCGGCTACCACCCCGGTCGAGGGGCCCGAGGTTGCGTTGGCCAGCGCGACCGCCGCAACGCCGTCGTCCAGGCTCACCCACAGCCCGGCGAGGAAGCCTGGGAGCGAGCCTCCATGGCCGACCAAGGTGCGTCCGTCCCGTCGCACGATCTGCAGGCCCAGGCCGTACAGGCTCTCCCACTCCCCGCTCTCGGGCGGCACGGACGGCGTCCGCATCTCGCTCAGGGACTCGGCACTCAGGACGCGGTCGTCCCCATCGGCAAGGAAGGCAGCGAAGCGGCAGAGGTCGCCGGCCGTCGACCAGAGCTGCCCGGCCGGGGCCATCAACCCCAGGTCCTCGGCCGGTTCGGGCAGCATCACATCCGCCCAGGGGTGCACCGCCCACCCGCCGGCGTGCGGCATCCGGGGCTGCATGCTCGTGCGATTCAGCGCCAGCGGCTCAAGGATCTCGCGCCGGAGCACCTCCTCCCACGACGCCTCCCGTACCGCCTCGACCAGCGAACCGAGGAGTGTGTAGCCGGGGTTGGAGTAGTGATGCCGGCGCCCGGCCGGGTGCATCCGTGTCTTCTCACCCAGCACATCGGCAAGGTCCGGGCGAGTAGACCCCGGGGTCCGCTCCCACCATGGCGCCGGTGACTCCGCGCTCAACCCCGCACTGTGCCCCAGAAGTTGGACGATGGTCACCTCACCCACACCCGTGCCAGGCAGATGCTTCTCCAGAGGATCGCCCAGATCCAGCAGCCCCTCATCGCGCAGCCGCATCACGAGGACTGCCGTAAAGGTCTTGGTGATGGAGCCGATGCGGTACTGGGTGTCGGCGTCCGGCGCGTGTCCGTCGACCGATGTGCGCGACCCCGTCCACACCAGATGCCCATCGCGCTGCACGGCGGCAACCAGCGACGGCGCACGCCCTTCGGCCTGCGCGACGGCGATACGGTGCAGAAGGGCCCGCCGGGTGCTGGGAAGCAGTTCTTCCAAGAATGACTTCATACGCAAGGTCTATCGGTGCCGGTCCGCGACGTCGACCGCATGTGCCCGACACCTCGTCGCGCGGCTCCCCGCGCCATCAGGCGCCTAGATCAATTGAGACGGTGCCACGGGGCCGGGGATCCCCGGGGCCGGATGGCCGGGAGCGCCGACAGGGCGGCGTACGCCGACGCGGTGCCGGAGTACGCCGCCCTGGGGCGGAACGAGTTGCGGGAGGCGGCCCCGCGCTGTCATGGCGGTTACTTCGGGTCGCTGTTGAACTTCGAGGTCGACCAGAAGTAGCCGAGCACCGCGAGACCCAGGCACCAGACGATGGCGAGCCACCCGTTGTGGCCGATCTCGCTGCCGAGCAGCAGGCCCCGCAGGGTTTCGATGGCGGGCGTGAACGGCTGGTACTCGGCGATCGGCTGGAACCAGCCGGGCATGGAGTCGATCGGGGTGAAGGCGCTGGAGAGGAGCGGCAGCAGGATCAGCGGCATCGCGTTGTTGCTGGCGGCCTCGGCGTTCGGGCTGATCAGGCCCATACCGACCGCGATCCAGGTGAGCGCCGTGGCGAAGAGCACGAGCAGCCCGAACGCCGCCAGCCACTCCAGGGCGGTTGCATCCGTGGACCGGAAGCCGATGGCCACGGCGACGGCGCCGACGAGGACCACGCTCATGATCGACTGCAGCACGCTGCCGACGACGTGCCCGACGAGCACCGAAGGGCGGTGGATCGCCATCGTGCGGAAGCGGGCGATGATGCCCTCGGTCATGTCGTTGGAGACGGACACCGCGGTTCCGACCACGGTGCTGCCGATGGTCATCAGCAGCAAGCCCGGGACGACATACGCGATGTATGCGGAGCGGTCCGGGCCACCGCCGCCGATGCCCGAGCTCATCGTGTCGCCGAAGATGTAGACGAAGAGCAACAGCAGCATGATCGGGGTGAGCAGCAGGTTCAGGGTGAGGGAGGGATAGCGCCGCGCGTGCAGGAGGTTGCGGCGCAGCATCGTGGACGAGTCGCGTACGGCGAGGGAGAGGGAGCTCATCGGGCGGCCTCCTTGGGCTGGCTGGGCAGGCTGGACCGGCCGGGCTGCGCGTCGGTGCCGGTCAGGGCGAAGAACACGTCGTCGAGGTCGGGGGTGTGCAGGGTCAGTTCGTCCGCCTCGATGCCGGCCGAGTCCAGCCAGTCGAGGATGGAGCGCAGCTCGCGCTGGCTGCCGTCGCTGGGGATCTGCAGCGCCAGTGCCTCGTCGTCCCGGGTGACCTCGCGCAGGGCGAGGGCGGCGCTCTGGTACGCGGCCGGGTCGGCGAAGCGGAGCCGCACGTGTCCGCCGGGGATCAGCCGCTTCAGCTCGTCGGCGCTCCCCTCGGCCGCGATCCCGCCGTTGTTCAGCACCGCGATACGGTCGGCGAGCTCGTCGGCCTCCTCCAGGTACTGGGTGGTGAGGAAGACGGTGACGCCGTCGGAGACCAGCTCGCGGATGATCTGCCACATGTTGTGCCGGGAGCGCGGGTCGAGGCCGGTGGTCGGCTCGTCGAGGAAGATGATCCGCGGGTTGCCGACCAGCGTCATGGCGATGTCCAGACGACGCTTCATGCCGCCGGAGTAGGTGGAGGCGGGCTTCTTCGCCGCCTCGACCAGGTCGAAGCGCTCCAGCAGCTCGGCGGCGGTGCGCCGCCCCTCGCTGCGGGAGAGGTGGTGCAGGTCCGCCATGAGGAGCATGTTCTCCTCGCCGGTGATCAGGCCGTCGACGGCGGAGAACTGGCCGGTGACGCCGATCGCGGCGCGCACCGCCTGGGGCTCGGTGGCCAGGTCATGGCCACCGACGCGGATCACGCCGTCATCGGCGCTGATCAGGGTGGAGAGGATCTTGACGGCGGTTGTCTTGCCGGCGCCGTTCGGGCCGAGCAGGGAGAAGATCGTTCCTTCGGGGACGGCCAGGTCGACGCCGTCGAGGACGACCTTGTCGCCGTAGGACTTGCGCAGCCCGTTCGCCGCGATGGCCAGGTTGGTCATGAGGGGTGCTCCTTCTACAGGCTGCGGGCGGAAATGTCGCCGTGGGAGGTGGTCGCGCGGATGTTCAGGCCGGCGGCGGCGCCGTCGGTGTTCTTGAGCGCGTTGTGGAGCCGGCCGTAACCCGTGCCGGCGTCCAGGGAGGCGGAGACTCCGTGAGCGGCGCCGATGGACACGTCGCCCATTTGAGTGGTCAGCACGACCGTGCCGCGCACCGCCTCGGCGATGTGGATGTCGCCCTTTTGCGTGCTGATCTCCGCGGGGCCGCCCAGGCGGCCGATGGAGACGTCACCGGCGGCCGCGGTGAGGCGCATGCTCGCGGCCTCGTCGATCTTGATCGCGCCGTGCGCACCCTCGACGACGACGTCGCCGAGGCGTCCGACGGCCCGGAATTCGGCGCAGGATGACTTCGCCTCGATACGGGAGTCGGCGGGCAGCTGGATGCTCACCTCGATGGATCCGGAGGGGCCGAGGTACTGGTTCTTCGCCGCCGGGGCGTCGATCCGCAGGACGCCGTCGGCGTAGTCGACCGTGGTCTGCTCCGCCGCCTTCACGTCGCGGCCCTTCGAGGCGTTTGCGGGCAGGACCTCGACCGTGGTGTCGGCCCGGTCGGCGGCGATGAACCGGATGCGCCCCGCGGGGATGTCCAGGACGGCGGAGATCGGGGCGGGGGTGTCGAACTTCTGCATCGTGCTCTCCTGTGCTCGTTGTTTCCGATGCCGGAAAAGCTACGTTGCATTCAAGGATCTGGCAACAAGCTTGTTGCACACAATCACTGTTAGTGCAGGTAAGAGCCATTAGATCGTTGCAATGGATTGGAGACTAACGCAACAGCACCCGCTCTGTTGTTGCACTGGATTGAGGGTGAACGCTAAGCTGCAGGCAACACGGGAGCACGAAGGAGGCCGCGATGCCGGGAGGCAGGCTCACCCAGTCCGAACGCCGGCAGATCGCGCTGGGGCTGGCCGACGGCGACGCCTATGCGGAGATCGCCAGACGTCTCGACCGCCCCACCTCGACGATCACGCGTGAGGTGATGCGCAACGGCGGCCCCACCGCTTACCGCGCCGAGCTGGCCCAGCGCGCCACCGAACGCCGCGCCCACAGGCGCAGGCACACCTCGCCCCGCGGGTCGGACGCGCAGGCACACGGACGCGACGTCGAGGCCGTGCGCGAGTACGAGGAGATGTTCACCACCGTCCTGATGCAATCGGGCCTGCCCAAGATGCTGTCCCGGGTGCTGACCTGCCTCTACACCAGCGACGCGGGCAGCCTCACCGCGTCCGAACTCGTCCAGCGCCTCCAGGTCAGCCCGGCGTCCATCTCCAAAGCGATCACGGCGCTCGAGAACATGACCCTCGTGCGCCGGGAAGCAGGCGAACGCCGCCGCGAGCGCTACATCGTCGACGACGACATCTGGTACCAGTCGATGATGGCCAGCGCCCGGTCCAACGCCCAGCTCGCCGAGACCGCACGCCAAGGCGTCGCCGTCCTCGGTCGCGACACCCCGGCCGCCGCCCGCCTCGAAAACGTCGCCCGCTTCCTCGACTTCGTCGGCGAGAGCATCATCCGCGCCGCGGAGCAGGCCCGCGAAGTCCTCTACACCAAAGCCGAGGCGACCCCGGGCAGCACTGCCGAGCCACGTGCAGACCGCGGATAGACAGCCGTCCTGATGGTCACAGCCAGTGGCGCCCGCGCCGGATCCCTCAACCTGAGCCGACCCCAACGTGCGCCCGCCAGGCGGCCTCGTTCAGGCTGGGGTCGGTGAGGTCGGCAAGTCCTTCATCGCAACTCCGTGGCTGATCGGGTGGCGGGTCGAAGATCACCGGATCAGGTCTGCGCCATGTCCACGAAGCGCGAGTAGTGGCCCTGGAACGCGACCGTGATCGTCGCCGTCGGGCCGTTACGGTGCTTGGCCACGATCAGGTCCGCTTCGCCCGCGCGCGGCGACTCCTTCTCGTACGCGTCCTCGCGGTGCAGCAGGATGACCATGTCCGCATCCTGCTCGATGGATCCCGATTCACGCAGGTCGGAGACCATCGGCTTCTTGTCCGTGCGCTGCTCGGGACCACGGTTCAGCTGGGACAGGGCGATCACCGGGACCTCGAGCTCCTTGGCCAGCAGCTTCAGGTTCCGGGACATGTCCGAGACTTCCTGCTGACGGCTCTCGGCCCGCTTGGACCCGCCCGACTGCATCAGCTGCAGATAGTCGATGACGACGAGCTTCAGATCATTGCGCTGCTTCAGCCGACGGCACTTGGCACGGATCTCCATCATCGACAGGTTGGGCGAGTCGTCGATGTAGAGCGGGGCCTGCGACACGTCCGGCATCCGGCGCGCGAGCCGCGTCCAGTCCTCGTCCGTCATCGTCCCGGACCGCATGTGGTGCAGCGCCACCCGCGCCTCGGCGGACAGCAGACGCATCGCGATCTCGTTCCGGCCCATTTCGAGGGAGAAGATCACGCTGGGCAGATTGTTCTTGATCGAGGCGGCCCGCGCGAAGTCCAGGGCCAGAGTCGACTTACCCATGGCGGGACGGGCCGCGATCACAATCATCTGGCCCGGGTGCAGTCCGTTGGTCAGCGAGTCGAAGTCCGTGAACCCGGTCGGCACACCGGTCATCTCGCCGCTACGGGAACCGATCGCCTCGATCTCGTCGAGAGCGCCCTCCATGATGTCGCCGAGCGGCAGATAGTCCTCACTGGTGCGCTGCTCGGTGACCGCATAGATCTCCGCCTGCGCCGAGTTGACGATCTCGTCGACATCGCCGTCGGCGGCATATCCCATCTGCGTGATCTTGGTTCCGGCCTCCACCAGCCTGCGCAGCACCGCACGCTCATGGACGATCTCCGCGTAGTACGACGCATTGGCCGCGGTCGGCACCGATTGAACCAGCGTGTGCAGATAGGGAGCTCCGCCGACCCTGGTGATCTCACCGCGCTTGACCAGCTCGGCGGCGACCGTGATGGGGTCTGCGGGCTCACCCTTCGCGTACAGGTCCAGGATGGCCTGGAAGACCGTCTC
Source organism: Streptomyces sp. NPDC006208 (assembly GCF_040613775.1). Lineage (NCBI taxonomy): Bacteria > Bacillati > Actinomycetota > Actinomycetes > Kitasatosporales > Streptomycetaceae > Streptomyces > Streptomyces sp. NPDC006208. The sequence goes on from NZ_JBEXSW010000006.1 coordinate 199,811, forward strand.
GTGGGCGGGCCGGTAGAAGTCATGGCCCTTGATGATCTCCACGACATCGGCGATGGCGTCCTTGGACAGCAACATGCCGCCGAGCACCGACTGCTCGGCGTCCAGGTCCTGGGGCGGCACGCGTTCGAAGCCGGGCGAGCCCGAGTCCCAACCGCCGTTCTCCGTGCCCCGGTCGTGCTGGTCCTCTCGGCCCCCGCGCCCGCTGCGACCCTGATCCTGGCGCCGGCGGGAAGCGGGCAGACGGTCACTGGGGCTGGTTTCGGCCGCCCACGGATCGTCCAGGGGCTCGGAAATGCTCACCCGGCCCACCTCCTCCCGTCCGCTCCACGGACCTCGCCGCGCCACTCTTTCTACGGCACGACACTGACAAAACAGACCGCCGAACTCCGCTTTCGGCGAGTCAGGCGACGGTCCACGGTAGGCCCGGCGGCACCTTCAGCCAATCTGGTTATCCACAGGCCATGTGGACGACGGACCAGATGCTGTGGAGAACCCTCCAGAACCTGTGCACGGAGCGGGGGACAGCACTGTGGACAAAGTCATAACCCCCTCCTCCAACCCCAACTGACCTGGCATTTTTCCGTCCACCGGCTGTGGGGGAGAAAAACTTTCCCAACCGGACCAAGATCGGAACGAACAGCGCACAGGAGTGCCCACCAAGACCGATTCGGTAAGGGACGTAAGGCAATTGCATCTCTTACCTGTGGAAGATTACATTGATGCCATGACACAGGCTCCCGTGGCGTCGAAGGCTCATCGACGACAGCACGACCGAGAGATCGTCTCGCTCGCCGTTCCCGCCTTCGGTGCACTCGTCGCCGAGCCTCTCTTCCTCATCGTCGACAGCGCCATAGTCGGCCATCTCGGCACTCCCCAACTCGCCGGGCTGGGCATCGCGGCCGCACTGCTGACGACGGCCGTGAGCATCTTCGTCTTTCTCGCCTATGCCACAACTGCAGCCGTAGCCCGACGCGTCGGCGCGGGCGATCATCAGGCGGCCATCCGCCAAGGCATGGACGGCATCTGGCTGGCCCTTTTGCTCGGTGTCGCCGTCGTCACCGTCACCCTGCCCGGTGCCCCATGGCTGATCGATCTTCTCGGCGCCTCCGACACCGCGGCCCCCCATGCCATCACCTATCTGCGGATATCCAGCCTCGGCATCCCGGCCATGCTCGTCGTCTTCGCGGCCACCGGTGTGCTGCGCGGACTACAGGACACGAAAACCCCGCTGTACGTCGCGATCGGCGGATTCGCGGCCAACGCAGGCCTCAACGCCGGCCTGGTATACGGCGCAGACCTCGGCATCGCGGGCTCGGCCTGGGGCACCGTGATCGCCCAGTGCGGCATGGCGGCGGCCTATCTCGTCGTCGTGGTCCGCGGTGCGCGGCGGCACGGCTCGTCGATGCGGCCCGATGCAGCGGGCATACGGGCGAGTGCCCAGGCGGGCGGGCCCCTGCTGGTCCGCACGCTCTCCCTGCGGGCAGTGCTGTTGATCGCCACGGCCGCCGCAGCGGGTCTCGGGGACACGAATATCGCCGCACATCAGGTGGTGCTCTCCCTGTGGACTCTGCTGGCCTTTGCCCTCGACGCGATCGCCATCGCCGGACAGGCGATCATCGGGCGCTGTCTCGGCGCGGGCGATGGCGACGGAGCGCGGCAGGCATGTCGGCGCATGGTCGAGTGGGGGATCATCTCGGGAGTCGCACTGGGGCTGCTGGTGGTGGTCTGCCGTCCGCTCTTCGTCCCCTTGTTCACCAGTGATCAGGCGGTGCAGGACACGCTGCTTCCTGCCCTGCTCGTCGTTGCCGTCACCCAGCCGATCGCTGGAGTGGTCTTCGTCCTGGACGGTGTCCTGATGGGTGCGGGCGACGGGCCTTATCTGGCCTGGGCGATGCTGCTGACGCTGGCGGTGTTCGCGCCGGTCGCCCTGCTGGTACCCAGCCTCGGCGGCGGGCTTACCACTCTGTGGTGGGCGATGGCGCTGATGATGACGGTGCGGATGCTGACCCTCTGGTGGCGTGCGCGATCCGGCCGCTGGATTGTCACGGGCGCCACACGCTGACGCCCTCGACGAGCCCGTACCGACGTTTCACGTGAAACACGGTGCGCTTCCTACGCCCGGACAGGGTTCACAGAGCAGACAGACAGAAGCGATGCCCCGAAGAGGAAGGGCCGCACCCAGAGGGTACGGCCCTTCTCTACTGCTCTATCGAGCCGGTCGCAGCGATCAGGCCGCGACGACCTCGACACCGAGCTGCGCAGCAACCTCGGGGTGCAGACGCACGGACACCTGGTGCGAGCCCAGGGTCTTGATCGGCGAACCGAGCTCAACGCGACGCTTGTCGACCTCCGGGCCACCGGCAGCCTTGATCGCCGAGGCGATGTCGGCCGGGGTGACGGAGCCGAACAGGCGGCCGGCGTCGCCGGAGCGGACGGCCAGGCGCACCTTCACGGCCTCGAGCTGGCCCTTGACGCTGTTGGCCTGCTCGATGGTCGCGATCTCGTGGATCTTGCGGGCGCGGCGGATCTGCGCCACGTCCTTCTCGCCGCCCTTGGTCCAGCGGATCGCGAAACCGCGCGGGACCAGGTAGTTGCGAGCGTAGCCGTCCTTGACGTCGACGACGTCGCCGGCGGCGCCGAGGCCAGAGACCTCATGGGTGAGGATGATCTTCATGTTTCGGTCACCCTTCCCTTATCGCGCGGTGGACGTGTAGGGCAGCAGCGCCATCTCACGGCTGTTCTTCACGGCCGTGGCGACGTCACGCTGGTGCTGCGTGCAGTTGCCGGTAACGCGGCGGGCACGGATCTTGCCGCGGTCGGAAATGAACTTCCGCAGCATGTTCGTGTCCTTGTAGTCCACGTACACGGTCTTGTCCTTGCAGAACGCGCAGACCTTCTTCTTAGGCTTGCGCACAGGCGGCTTCGCCATGGTGTATCTCCTGTGTGATCAAGAAGTGGGGTACGAGCTGCCCTTAGAAGGGCGGCTCGTCCGAGTAGCCGCCGCCGGAACCGCCGGAGCTTCCGCCCCAGCTGCCCCCACCCTGCTGGCCGCCGCCGGCCGGCGCGCTGGTGGCCCAGGGGTCGTCGGCGGGAGCGCCGCCGCCCTGCTGCTGGCCACCACCGGGGCTGCCGCCCCAGTTACCGCCGCCCTGCTGGCCGCCGCCGTAGCCGCCCTGGCCACCGCGACCGGTGGTCTTGGTGACCTTGGCCGTGGCGTTCTTGAGGCTGGGGCCGACTTCCTCGACGTCCAGCTCGTAGACCGTGCGCTTGACGCCCTCGCGGTCCTCGTACGACCGCTGCTTCAGACGGCCCTGCACGACGACGCGCATGCCGCGCTGGAGCGACTCGGCGACGTTCTCCGCCGCCTGACGCCAGACCGAGCAGGTGAGGAAGAGGCTCTCGCCGTCCTTCCACTCATTGGTCTGGCGGTCGAAGGTGCGGGGAGTGGACGCGACGCGGAACTTCGCGACCGCCGCACCGGACGGGGTGAAGCGCAGCTCGGGGTCGTCGACGAGATTGCCGACGACCGTGATGACGGTCTCGCCTGCCATGGGTGAACCTCTCGGCGGGATTGCTTCTGGCTGCTTGCTGCTACTCGAACCCGATGACCTCTGAGCTAGATGCTCAGTGGGTCTCGGGACGGAGGACCTTGGTCCGGAGGACCGACTCGTTCAGGTTCATCTGGCGGTCGAGCTCCTTGACGACCGCAGGCTCGGCCTGCAGGTCGATGACCGAGTAGATGCCCTCGGGCTTCTTCTTGATCTCGTAAGCGAGACGACGACGGCCCCAGGTGTCGACCTTCTCCACCTTTCCGTTGCCCTCACGGACGACGGAGAGGAAGTTCTCGATCAGCGGGGAGACAGCGCGCTCCTCGAGATCGGGGTCGAGGATGACCATCACCTCGTAGTGACGCATGTGGAACCCACCTCCTTTGGACTCAGCGGCCACGGTCGTTCCGTGGCAGGAGGGTCGTGATGCGTAAGCAACGGTATCGGTCGCCACTGACAATCCCTGCTCGTCGAGCTGGGACTGCGTTCTGGCCAGGACAGACACCGGTGCAGACCGTACAGAGTACCCGCACACCGGCTTCCGGTTGAAATCCGGTGGTGAGGAGACGCAATCTGTACACATCGGGTGGACGCGGCGCTACCATGCGCCGCTTTTCCGGCAACGCCAGGAGGTGCTTCATGGCACAGCCAACGCGACATCCCTCCGTCTCTCTGCTCGCCACGGACGGCAAGCCTCATCCCCTCCAGGACACCCTGGTGGTGGTGACGCTCGTACTCGGTGCTGTGGCCTTCGTTTCCGCCATGTTCGACAGCATGCATCTGCTCAGCTCGTGGGCCGGACTGATCGGCATCCTGACCGGCGGATACGGACAGTTCGTTTCGGAGACGACCCGCGAACGCTTCCCGCTGGTCGTCGGCCTGGGAGCCTCGGCAGTCGGGTTCTTCCTCGGCATGGCGCACGGCGGACTCTTCGGCGGAGTACTCGGATAGCGGGTCCTCGGCAGGTGTGCCGGCGGGGCAGCGCGCCCACGGTGGTCAAGCGCTCTTGCACAGCGCCATCGAGCACGCTTCCCCCGCGCAGTAGGCTTCGGCGCGAGAGCCGGAGCCCCTGTACCCATGGGGACACACCTGCCGAGGAGCGCCCCGCATGAGCCTGACCCTGAGGACCATCAGCCGTGAGCAGCATCTGGCCTATATCCAGAGCCTGCCCTCGGCGAGTCACTGCCAGGTTCCGGCATGGGCTGATGTGAAGACGGAGTGGCGCTCGGAGAATCTGGGCTGGTTCGACAAGAACAACGAACTGGTGGGCGCAGGCCTGGTCCTGTACCGCCAGCTGCCCAAGATCAAGCGGTACCTCGCCTACCTGCCCGAGGGCCCGGTCATCAACTGGTACGCCCCCAACCTGGACGACTGGCTCCAGCCGATGCTCGCGCATCTGAAGAACCAGGGCGCCTTCTCCGTGAAGATGGGCCCGCCGGTGGTCATCCGGCGCTGGGACGCTCCGGCCATCAAGTCGGGAATCCAGGACCCCGACGTGAAGCGTCTGCGCGACGTGGAGGCCTCCCACATCGAGCCCCGCGCGTTCGAAGTGGCCGACCGGCTGCGGAAGATGGGCTGGCAGCAGGGCGAGGACGGCGGCGCAGGCTTCGGTGATGTGCAGCCCCGCTACGTCTACCAGGTACCGCTGGCGAACCGCTCGCTCGACGATGTCCTCAAGGGCTTCAACCAGCTGTGGCGGCGCAACATCAAGAAGGCCGAGAAGGCCGGTGTCGAGGTCGTCCAGGGCGGCTACGACGACCTTGCCGAGTGGCAGCGCCTGTACGAGATCACGGCCGTGCGCGACCGCTTCCGGCCCCGCCCGCTCTCGTACTTCCAGCGCATGTGGACGGTGCTGAACAACGAGGACCCGAACCGCATGCGCCTGTACTTCGCTCGGCACAACGGCGTGAATCTGTCGGCGGCGACGATGCTGGTGGTCGGCGGGCACGTCTGGTACTCGTACGGCGCCTCGGACAACATCGGGCGTGAGGTCCGGCCCTCGAACGCGATGCAGTGGCGGATGCTGCGCGACGCGTACGCCATGGGGGCCACGGTCTACGACCTGCGCGGTATCAGCGACTCGCTCGACGAGACGGACCACCTGTTCGGTCTGATCCAGTTCAAGGTGGGCACGGGCGGCGAGGCCGTCGAGTACGTGGGCGAGTGGGACTTCCCGCTCAACAAGCTGCTCCACAAGGCGCTCGACATCTACATGTCGCGTCGCTGACGACACCCCGAACGGCTCCGTCGCAGCGAATGACTCCGTAGTCTCGTACATACCTCTGATACACCGCAGCCACCAGAAAGGTTCCGGGCCGGCCATGGCGCTCTCCCTCTACGTAGACACCGCACGCTGGCGGGCGCACCAGAAGTCGGTGATCGACCAGTTCCCCGGGCTCGTACCGGTGTGCAAGGGCAATGGCTACGGCTTCGGTCATGAGCGGCTCGCGGACGAAGCTGCCCGCTTCGGCGCCGACATGCTGGCTGTGGGCACCACCTACGAGGCGGCACGGATCAAGGACTGGTTCAGCGGCGACCTGCTGGTCCTGACCCCGTTCAGACGCGGCGAGGAGCCGGTGCCGCTGCCGGACCGGGTGGTCCGTTCGGTCTCGTCCGTGGACGGTGTGCACGCCCTGGTCGGGGCGCGGGTCGTCATCGAGTGCATGAGCTCGATGAAGCGGCACGGCATCGTCGAGCAGGAGCTCGGCCAGCTGCACGCGGCCATCGAGGACGTACGGCTGGAGGGCTTCGCGCTGCACCTGCCGCTGGACCGCACGGACGGTTCGGACGCGGTCGAGGAGGTCATCGGCTGGATGGACCGGCTGCGGGCGGCCCGGCTCCCCCTGCACACGATGTTCGTCAGCCATTTGCGGGCCGAGGAACAGGCGCGGCTTCAGCAGCAGTTCCCGCAGACCCGCTTCCGGGCCCGCATCGGTACCCGGCTGTGGCTGGGTGACCACGAGTCCACCGAGTACCGCGGCTCGGTGCTCGATGTCACGCCGGTCGCCAAGGGTGACCGTTTCGGTTACCGCCAGCAGAAGGCGACGTCCGACGGGTGGCTCGTGGTCGTGGCCGGCGGTACGTCGCACGGCGTCGGCCTCGAGGCGCCGAAGGCGATGCACGGTGTGATGCCGCGTGCCAAGGGTGTCGCGCGCGCGGGTCTGGCGACGGTGAACCGCAATCTGTCGCCGTTCGTGTGGGCGGGCAAGCAGCGCTGGTTCGCCGAACCGCCGCACATGCAGGTGTCGATCCTGTTCGTACCTGCCGATGCGCAGGAACCGAAGGTCGGTGACGAGCTGGTGGCTCACCTGCGGCACACGACGACGCAGTTCGACCGTCTCGTCGACCGCTAGGACCGTCTGAGCGTACGCGGCAGGGGCCCGGCGTACGTCCCCTGCCGCGGGGCGGCGTACGTGTCTCCCTGCGCGAGGCCCGGCGCAGGGCCTGCACCGGGGCTAGGACGCCACCCGGGGGCCAGTCTCCGGGCCGCTGCGGAGATGGGCCCCCCATTCGACGCGTGTGCCCTCCACAGCGTGCGCCGCGTGCTTCGGCGGATGGGCGGCGTGCCCCAGGACGAACACGTCCGGAGCTCCGTCCAGCACCCCGCCCGCAGGGTCGTCCGTGCCGTCCTGGCGTACGTCGTCCTTCTCGGGCATGAAGATGTCGCGCACGATCACCGCGCACAGGTACAGCGTGCCGAGCAGATGCAGAGCGATGGCGACCTGGTAGCCCTCGGTCGGCAGCCCCTGGTGCTTCGGGCTGGTGGTGAAGGCGAGGTACATCCAGATGCCCAGGAAGTACATCACCTCGCAGGCCTGCCAGATCAGGAAGTCCCGCCAGCGGGGCCGGGCCAGCGCGGCGAGCGGAATCAGCCACAGCACGTACTGCGGCGAGTAGACCTTGTTGGTGAGGATGAACGCCGCCACGAGCAGGAACGCCAGCTGGGCGAAGCGGGGCCGCCGCGGGGCGGTCAGCGTGAGTACGCAGACGACGAGGATGGCCGCGATCACCAGGAGCGAGGCGTACGTGTTGACCGCGGGGACCTCGATCTGGATGCCGGTGCGCTGAGTGATGATCAGCCAGATCGAGCCGAAGTCGATCGTCCGCTCCTCGCTGAAGGTGTAGAACTTCTTCCACCCCTCCGGCGCGAACAGCATCACCGGGAGGTTGACGATCAGCCAGGCACTCGCGGCAGCGATCGACGCGGTGATGAATTCCCGCCACTTGCCTGCGCGCCAGCACAGCGGCAGCAGTGCCACGAGGAGGAATGCGGGATAGAGCTTGGCCGCGGTGGCCAGCCCGATGAGGATGCCGAACGCGACCACTCTGCCGCGGGACCACATCAGCATGGCCGCGGCAGTGAGGGCCACGGCCAGCAGGTCCCAGTTGATGGTGGCGGTGAGCGCGAAGGCAGGTGCCAGGGCGACGAGCAGTGCGTCCCAGGGGCGGTGGCGGTGGGTGCGGGTCACACAGACGGCCACGATCGCGGCGCAGATCAGCAGCATGCCGGCGTTGACCATCCAGTACAGCTGTTGCTGCTGAATGCCGTCGTCGACGAGACCGAGCCAGGAGGCAAGGTCGTTGACCCACGAGGCAAGCTGCATGAACAGGCCGGTCAGGACGGGGTACTCGAGGTACTCCATGTCGCCGGGCAGCCGGTCGAAGTACGGAATACTGCCTTCCGAGAAGCCGCGCCCCACGTACAGGTGCGGGATGTCGGAGTAGCACGCGTGGGTGTACTGCGAGCTGGTTCCGCGGAACCAGGCCCAGTTGTAGCAGGGCCACTTCTGCACCATGCCGAGCGCGAACATGCCGATGGCCACCAGAGCGATGACCCGTACGGGCGTGAGCCAGCCATGGGCGCCGCGCAGCGCCCAGCGGCCGGCGGCACCGCCGATCAGCTCGCTGCCGGCCGCGGCGATCCTGTCGTGCCGCGTGGGGCGCACCTCGGCACGGTCCTCGTACACGCTCGTCTCTTCTGCGCTGGGCATGCTGCACATCCTGCCGTACGGGGTGGGGACTGCGGCGCGGGCCGCCACCCCCCGATGTTCCGGGGGTGGCGGCCCGCGTGGTGGTACCTGGACGGCCGAGGCTAACCGGTACCGTCCGCGCCGCCGATGAACTCGCCGCCGTTCCCTCCGTTGCCGTTCCCTCCGCCGTTCCTGCCTCCGCCGTCCGTCGGCGAGGTGGACGGGCTGACGGTCGGCCCGCCGTTCACACCACCCTGGTCCGTGCCGGTGCTGGTGCCGCCGTCGGTGCAGGTCCAGTCCTCCCACGGGTTGCACGACTCGGTCGGGCCGGGGGAGATCGACGGCGTCTCGGACGGGGTCTCGGACGGGGTCTCGGACGGGGTCTCGGACGGCGTATCGCTCGGTGTCGGCGACGGGCTGACCGCGCCGCCGCCCCAGACGGCCTCGCCGTCGATGGGCTCGGGCTCGTCGAACTCCAGCACCTTCGCGTTCTCGAGCGCATCCGACATGTAGGTCTGCCAGATCTCGGACGGGAACGACGAACCGTGGATCTTGGCCTGTCCACCCGTGCCGAACATCTCGAGGAACTCGCGCGGCTTCTCGCTCTTCTCGTTGTCGTCGAGCCGGTACATGTCGATGGCGGTCGACAGCTGCGGCGTGTAGCCCACGAACCAGGCCGACTTGTTGCCGTCGGTCGTACCGGTCTTGCCGGCGACCTGGCGACCGGGGATGGCGGCGTTGTTACCCGTGCCCTCGGGATCCTCGACCACATCCCGCAGGACGTCGGTCACATTGGTCGCGACCGCCTTGGAGAAGGCCTGCTTGCCGTCCCCCTCATGCTGGTAGACCGGCACGTTGCCCTTTTCGATCTTGCTGACCGAATACGGGGCGTACTGCTCGCCATTGGCCGCGAAGGTCGCATACGCGCCGGCCATGCGGATGGCGCTGGGGGAGGAGGTGCCGATCGAGAACGACGGGACGTTCCCCTTGGCCAGGCTGCCCTCGAGCAGACCCGCGTCCACGGCTGCCTGCCTGACCTGCGGAATGCCGACATCCATACCCAGCTGGACGAAGGGCGAGTTGGCGGAGTGGATCATGGCTTCACGCAGATCGATGTTGCCGTACGACCTGTCGCCGTCGTTGCGCTGGAGCCACTCCTTGCCGGACTCGTCGGCCCAGATGGAACCGTCCCAGTTCTTGATCTTGAGCTTGTTCTTGCCGCTGTAGCGGCTCTTGTCCGGGTCCACGATGGTGCGCTCTGCGAGGGCCTGCTCTTCGCCGCCATCGGGGTCGCGAACGCCGTCGCGCATCGCCGCTGCGAGGACGAACGGCTTGAACGTCGAACCGACCTGGGCACCGGTCGTGTCGGCGTTGTTGGTGAAGTGCTTCGTCGCGTCCGCGCCGCCGTAGATCGCCACGATCTTGCCGGTCCCCGGCTCGACCGACGCCCCGCCGAACTGGACGTGAGTGTCCTTCTTCGGACGCAGCTTGGGCTTGATGTTCTTGTCCCGAACCTTGTTCACGGCCTTCTCGAGCGCGCGGACCTTGTTCTTGTTGAAGGTCGTGTGGATCTCGTAGCCGCCCTTGGAGAGCTGCTCCGGCGTGATGTCGGTGTTGTTGACGACATAGGCCTTGGCGAGGTCCACGAGGTATCCGACCTGGCCGCCCAGCTGGGCGTTCTTACGGGGCGGATCGGGCATCGGGAACTCTTGGAACTTGCTCCGCTCCGCAGCCGTCAGGTGCTCGTCCTTGACCATCTCGTCGAGGATCCAGCGCCAGCGCTTCTCGGCCCGCTCTCTGTTGGCCTCCGGGGTCGCCGCCGCGTCGATCGCTTCGGCGCCCGCCGGGTCGTAGTACGTCGCGCCTTTGAGCAGCGAGGCGAGAACGGCGCACTCGCTCGCGTCGAGTTCCTTCGCGTCCTTGTTGTAGTACGTGCGGGCAGCCGCCTGGATGCCGTACGCGCCACGGCCGTAGTACGAGGTATTGAGATAGCCCCGCATGATGTCGTCTTTGTCCATCTCCGCCCCGGCCTTGATGGAGATGAACAGTTCCTTGAACTTACGGCTCAGGCTCTGGTCCTGGTCCTCGAGAACCGCGTTCTTGACGAACTGCTGGGTGATGGTGGAACCACCCTGGGTCTGCTCACCCTTGGCCATGTTGAACAGGGCACGACCGATTCCCATGGGATCGATGCCGGAGTCGGTCTTGAACGTCTTGTTCTCCGCCGAGATGACGGCGTTCTGCATGTCCAGTGGGATCTGTTCGATGGGGATGATCTGACGGTTCACCTCACCACCGGTCGCAGCCATCTGTGACTCGTCGTCCCAGTAGTAGACGTTGTTCTGCGCCTTGGCGAAGTCGCCCTCCTTCGGAACGCCGACCATGGCGTAGGCAATCGTGGCGGCGGTCATCAGGGATCCCAGGAAGGCCAGGCAGAGCCCGGTGACCAACTTCCACGAGGGCACCCAGCGGCGCCATCCGTACTTGTTGTGCCGCGGGTAGTCGATCAGCCGCTTCTTGCCGGGGCGGCCGCCCCGGCCACGGCCGGGACCTTCGTGACCCCCTCCGCCGCCACCGCGTCGGCCGCCTCCCGCCCGGCCTCCCTGACCGGCGCCGGCGGCTTCGTCCACGCGGCGGCGACCACCGCGCTGGGCGGCACGCCGGGCTTCTGCCCGGCCGCCGTAAGTGCGCTCGTCGTCATAGGACGAGGAAGGGGAGGCTGACGCGGTGCCCCTGGACGGGGCTGCGCGCCGCCCCGAAGGCTGCTGTGGGGCGCGCCGGGCCGCGGCGCGTCCGCCGCCCTGGGGCTGCGGCGGTTTGCGACGGTGCTCGCTCATCGAACGACTACTCCTCGGGCAGGCGAGACGCCTGGAAGCGGCAGTTGAGTTCCGGTCCCCCCGAAATGGTTACGGATGAGCTGGGTGAAGAGCTCATCCGCTGTGCATCCACGGCGAGGACGCCTGAGGGCGTCACATGGTTCCCGGCGGTCTGCATGCCGCACAGACTACGCACGGCCAAAACCCGCCTAGCCTTGAAATTCACCCCAAATCAGGCATTTTGCCTGGTGGGAATTGGCGATGTGACGCCGCTCACGATGACCCCACTTGTCGCACGGGTTACATCGCTCTATCGTGCTGATGTATCGACTCGATACATCAGCACGACACATCAGAGCGACATACATGACCGGCCCGGCGAGGAGGCGACGATGAGCAGGCGCTCCGGCATCCTCGAGTTCGCCGTGCTCGGTCTGCTCCGTGAAGCCCCCATGCACGGATACGAGCTGCGCAAGCGGCTCAACACCTCGCTGGGGATCTTCCGGGCCTTCAGCTACGGGACCCTCTACCCATGCCTCAAGACGCTGGTCAGCAACGGCTGGTTGATCGAGGAACCGGGAAGTGCTCCGGAGGATGCCCTCGCCGCATCACTGGCGGGGCGACGCGCCAAGATCGTCTACCGGTTGACGGCGGAAGGTAAGGAGCACTTCGAAGAGCTGCTCTCGCAGACCGGCCCCGACACCTGGGAGGATGAGCATTTCGCAGCCCGTTTCGCCTTCTTCGGGCAGACGGAGCGCGACGTGCGGATGCGCGTGCTCGAAGGCCGGCGCAGTCGGCTGGAGGAGCGCCTGGAGAAGATGCGCGCCTCTTTGGCCCGGACTCGCGAGCGCCTCGACGACTACACGCTTGAGCTGCAGCGGCACGGCATGGAGTCCGTGGAGCGCGAAGTGCGCTGGCTGAACGAGCTCATCGAGAGCGAGCGGGCGGGGCGGGATCAGAGACGACCCTCCCCCGAGAGCGCCGCTCAGCAGGACAACACATCTGGAGAGACGGGCGGCCTGCCCCGGCACACGGGTGCCGCGTCTTCGGGAGGGACACCTCCGGAAGGCCCCACCCCGCCGGATCCGTCCGAGGACACCGCCAAGTGAGACCTTGCGCACCGCAGGGTTTCATCCGGAAAACCGAGAACACACAGGGAGCAACCGGAATGGGTTCGGTTCGCGTAGCCATCGTCGGCGTGGGTAACTGCGCCGCCTCGCTGGTGCAGGGCGTCGAGTACTACAAGGACGCCGACCCGGCCGGCAAGGTGCCGGGTCTGATGCACGTGCAGTTCGGCGATTACCACGTCGGTGACGTGGAGTTCGTGGCCGCCTTCGACGTGGACGCCAAGAAGGTCGGCCTCGACCTGGCGGACGCCATCGGCGCCAGCGAGAACAACACCATCAAGATCTGCGACGTGCCGAACACCGGCGTCACCGTGCAGCGCGGCCACACCCTCGACGGCCTGGGCAAGTACTACCGCCAGACCATCGAGGAGTCCACCGAGGCGCCGGTCGACATCGTCCAGACCCTCAAGGACAAGCAGGTCGACGTCCTGGTCTGCTACCTGCCCGTCGGTTCCGAGGACGCTGCGAAGTTCTACGCGCAGTGCGCCATCGACGCCAAGGTCGCGTTCGTCAACGCTCTCCCGGTCTTCATCGCCGGCACCAAGGAGTGGGCGGACAAGTTCACCGAGGCCGGTGTCCCGATCGTCGGCGACGACATCAAGTCGCAGGTCGGCGCCACCATCACGCACCGCGTGATGGCGAAGCTGTTCGAGGACCGCGGTGTCCGTCTTGAGCGCACCATGCAGCTCAACGTCGGCGGCAACATGGACTTCAAGAACATGCTGGAGCGCGACCGCCTCGAGTCCAAGAAGATCTCGAAGACGCAGGCCGTCACCTCGCAGATCCCCGACCGTGAGCTGGGCGAGAAGAACGTCCACATCGGTCCGTCGGACTATGTGGCCTGGCTGGACGACCGCAAGTGGGCGTATGTACGCCTCGAGGGCCGTGCCTTCGGTGACGTCCCGCTGAACCTGGAGTACAAGCTCGAGGTCTGGGACTCCCCGAACTCCGCCGGTGTCATCATCGACGCCCTGCGTGCCGCGAAGATCGCCAAGGACCGGGGCATCGGTGGCCCGATCCTCTCCGCGTCCTCGTACTTCATGAAGTCCCCGCCGGTTCAGTACTTCGACGACGAGGCCTTCGCCAACGTCGAGAAGTTCATCAAGGGCGAGGTCGAGCGCTAAGCGTCCGGCTGCGTCGAGCACACACGCGGAGGGTCCCCGGGTAATCCACCCGGGGACCCTCCGCGTGTGTGACCCTTGCTCGCATGCCTGTCGTACGTGATCTGCGCGTACTCCTGCGCCTGACCGACTTTCGTCGGCTGCTGACGGTCCGGCTGCTGTCCCAGGCGGCCGACGGTGTCTATCAGGTGGCGCTCGCCACGTACGTGGTCTTCTCTCCGGAGAAGGAGACGTCGGCGGCCGCGATCGCCTCCGCCATGGCCGTGCTACTCCTGCCGTACTCGGTGATCGGACCCTTTGCCGGCGTTCTGCTCGACCGCTGGCAACGCCGCCAGGTATTCCTTTACGGCAATCTGCTGCGCGCCCTGCTCGCGTGCTGCACGGCGCTCCTGATCCTCGCCTCCGTACCTGACTGGCTCCTCTACGTCTCCGCGCTGTCCGTCACCGGGGTCAACCGCTTCGTACTGGCCGGGCTCTCTGCGGCCCTGCCACGAGTGGTCGACCCCGAACGACTGGTCGTGGCCAACTCCCTCTCCCCGACGGCCGGGACGCTCGCCGCGACCGCAGGCGGCGGGCTCGCCTTTGTGGTGCGACTTGTGGCTGCGGACTCCGATGCGGCGGTCATGCTGGTCGGCGCCGCGCTCTATCTCTGTTCCGCACTTGCCTCACTGCGCATGGGAAAGAACCTGCTCGGACCCGACCCGGAGCTCGTTCAGCCCCGGCTCGGAGCTGCTATCGCCTCCACAGCGCGTGGCCTGGTGAGCGGGCTTCGGCATCTGACAGAGCGCCTGCCCGCAGCTCATGCGCTGATCGCGATGACGCTGCTGCGTTTCTGCTACGGCGCGCTGACCGTGATGGTTCTCATGCTCTGCCGCTACTCCTGGTCGGATACCGAGTCGGAGGGCCTGGCCCTGCTCGGTCTCGCCGTTGCCGTCTCGGGCGCAGGCTTCTTCGCAGCGGCTGTGGTGTCCCCATGGGCGATCGAGCGGCTCGGCCGGTCCGGCTGGATGCTCACCTGTGCGGCATCCGCGGCGGTTCTCGTACCGGCACTGGGGCTGCCCTTCGCCCCGGCGCCCATGCTGGTCGCGGCGTTCGTGCTGGGACTCATCACCCAGGGCTCGAAGATCGCCACAGACACCGTGGTGCAGACGTCCGTGGACGACGCCTTCCGAGGACGGATCTTCTCCCTCTACGACGTTCTGTTCAATGTCGCCTTCGTGGGCGCCGCGGCCATTGCCGCTCTGATGCTGCCGCCAGACGGGCGGTCGGTCCCCCTGATTGTCGTGGTCTCGCTGATCTATGCGGCAATCGCTACCGCTCTCGCACGCTGGCGCTGACCCCGGGAAGCACCGAGGGTGATGTTTCACGTGAAACATCACCCTCGACACCGTCTCGGTTCCCTCCCCATGGATCCGACGCGATGTTTCACGTGAAACATCGCATCGCCTCGCATCAGCCCTGGGCGGCCCACCACTCCTTCAGCGCCGCCACGGCTGCGTCATGCTCCATCGGGCCGTTCTCCAGGCGCAGCTCCAGCAGGTAGGCATAGGCCTTGCCGACCGTGGGGCCGGGGCCGATACCGAGAATCTCCTGGATCTGGTTGCCGTTCAGGTCGGGCCTGATGGCATCCAGCTCCTCCTGTTCCTGGAGCTGCGCGATACGCAGCTCCAGCCCGTCATACGCCCGCGCGAGCGCGCCCGCCTTCCGCTTGTTCCGCGTGGTGCAGTCCGACCGGGTCAGCTTGTGCAGTCGGGTCAGCAACGGCCCGGCGTCACGGACGTACCGCCGCACCGCGGAGTCCGTCCATTCCCCTGTCCCGTAGCCATGGAAGCGCAGATGCAGCTCCACGAGCCGTGAGACGTCCTTGACCATCTCGTTGGAGTACTTGAGTGCGGCCAACCGCTTCTTGGTCATCTTCGCGCCCACCACTTCGTGGTGATGGAAGGAGACCCTGCCGTCCTTCTCGAAACGTCGCGTCCGGGGCTTGCCGATGTCATGGAGCAGTGCCGCCAGCCTCAGCACCAGATCCGGCCCGTCGTCCTCCAGGTCGATGGCCTGGTCAAGCACCGTCAGTGAGTGCTCGTAGACGTCCTTGTGCCGGTGGTGCTCATCACTCTCCAGTCGCAGAGCCGGCAGCTCTGGGAGCACATGGTCAGCGAGGCCGGTGTCCACGAGCAGCCCCAGGCCCTTACGAGGGTTTGCCGAGAGCAGCAGCTTGTTGAGCTCGTCACGTACCCGTTCGGCGGAGACGATCTCTATGCGCTCCGCCATCGCCTTCATGGCGGCAACCACCTCGGGCGCCACCTCGAAGTCGAGCTGCGCGGCAAATCTGGCGGCTCGCATCATGCGCAGCGGGTCGTCGGAGAAGGACTCCTCGGGCGTGCCGGGAGTTCGCAGAACACGCGCAGCAAGATCGTCCAAGCCGTTGTGCGGATCGATGAACTCCTTCTCCGGCAGCGCCACGGCCATGGCATTCACCGTGAAGTCGCGCCGTACCAGGTCCTCTTCGATCGAGTCGCCGTAGGAGACCTCGGGCTTGCGCGAAGTCCGGTCGTACGCCTCCGAGCGGTACGTCGTCACCTCGATCTGAAAGCGCTGCACGGCATCCCCGACAAGGCCGTCCTTCTGGGCCCCGACCGTGCCGAAAGCGATGCCGACGTCCCACACCGAATCCGCCCAGGGGCGGACGATCTTCAGGACATCTTCCGGACGGGCGGCCGTCGTAAAATCGAGGTCGTTGCCGAGCCGCCCGAGCAACGCATCACGAACAGAGCCACCCACCAGGGCAAGGCTGAACCCGGCCTCCTGGAATCGGCGTGCAAGGTCGTCGGCGACAGGGGACACCCGCAGCAGTTCACTCACTGCGCGGTGCTGCACCTGGCTCAGGGCAGTGGGGTTGTCATCATTGGCGTTCGGCACAACAGAACAGGGTACGTGCCCGGGCCGACCGGAGCGTCCTCGTTTATGGCGGCCCTCACATCGCTTCCGATCTTGTGGGGCACACCACGGCACTTCGGCACAGCGCACCTCGTTACCATGCGTGGACGCAAGAACCAGAGAACGACCAGCGACAGCAATCGACGAGGGACGGGCGAGCACGTGGCCGAGGCGGCAGACTTCCAGGGGATGAGTACTTCTCCTGTGCGCCGGTGGCTGCGTCGCACAGCCTCCCTGATCATCGGCGCTCCGCTCCTGGCCGGGCTGCTCTGGGTGCCCGTCGCACCGACGGCGTATGCCGCCGAAGACGCCACCGGCTCCCGTACGGTCGATGTGTCTCTTGACACCCTTACGCCGACCGCGCCCGGGAAGAGCGACACGATCACCATCTCCGGCACGGTGGTCAACAACGGCAAGCAGCCCGTCACGGACGCCCACATCGATCTGGGCGTGGGACCCAAGCTGCTCGGCAGGACCGAGATCGACAGCGCGGCCGACCGGACCGGCTACCTCCCGGGAGTCGACGCTCCCGCGATCGACGACAGGTACTCGGTGGAGATCCCGAAGCTCGCTTCCGGGATCAGCCAGGACTTCACTCTCTCGGTCCCCGCCGACAAGCTCGACCTCGACGAGGACGGCGGCGTCTACCAGCTCGGCGTTTCCCTGACCGGTCGGACCGCGAGCGCGCAGTTCGACCAGGTGCTGGGCATCGAGCGCACCTTCCTGCCCTGGCAGCCGGAGGCCACACAGGAGAAGACCCGCTTCACCTACCTCTGGCCGCTGATCTCCTCCACACATCTCACGGCGGAGACCGGTTCGGACGAACAGCAGACGCCCGTTTTCGAGGACGAGACCCTGGCCGCGGAGCTCGCTCCCGGCGGCCGGCTCGAGCAGATGGTTGCTCTTGGCCGCGATCTGCCCGTCACCTGGGTCATCGACCCCGACCTCCTGGCGACCGTCGACGCCATGACGCGGAACTACCGGGTCAAGAGCGGAAACACCACAGTCGCCGGCAGCAAAGACAACCAGGCAGTGGCCAAGCGCTGGCTGAGCGCACTCGAAGGTGCCGTACAGGGTCGCAAGGTCGTCGCCCTGCCGTTCGCCGACCCCGACCTCGCCTCACTCGCCCACCGCGGCAAGGGCGTGTCGGGCTCCCTCAGCCATCTGCAGCCCGCCACCGAGGTTGCCGAGACGACGGTGGAGACCGTGCTTCATGTGAAGCCGTCCATCGACTTCGCCTGGCCGGTGGAAGGCCAGATCGACTCGTCGATCGTCGACGTGGCCACCTCGGCCGGTGCGGACAAGGTCATCGCCCGTAGCGACAGCCTCCAGGACAACCTGCACTACACGCCGACCGCGGCCCGCCCGATCGGTGGAGGTACCACGGCGGTCGTGGCCGATTCGCGGCTCTCCACCGCCTTCCAGCGCGATATGACCGACGCCGGTGACTCGACCCTGGCGGTTCAGGAGTTTCTCGCCCAGACGCTGGCGCTGACCCACCAGCAGCCGAACAATCAGCGCAGCATCGTGGTCGCCCCTCAGCGCACGCCGACGACCGCCCAGGCCCAGTCCATGGCCCAGGCGCTGCGGGCCCTCGACACCCGGCGCTGGACGCAGCCGCTCGACCTCGAGGCCGCCGCGGACGCCAAGCCGGACGCCGACGCCAACACCCAGGTGCCCGGCTCCGCCCGCTACCCCGCCGCCCTGCGCAAGCAGGAACTGCCGGTGGAGACCTTCCAGGACATCAAGGCCACCCAGGACACCCTCGACAAGTTCAAGGTCATCCTCACTCTTGCCGACCGGGTGGAGACTCCCTTCGGCCGAGCGATCGACCGTGAACTGTCCGTGTCGTGGCGCGGCACGCCGGCACCGGCCCACGAGTACCGCCGGATCGTGCGGAACTATCTGCACAGCCTCACCGGCGAAGTGCGACTGATCGAGAAGTCGGATGTGACCCTGTCCGGGCGCAGCGCGACCATCCCGGTCACGGTGCAGAACAAGCTGGTCCAGGGAATCGATCACCTGGTGCTGCGGCTGACGTCGGAGAATCCCACACGCCTCAACCTCGACGGAGACAAGGGTGCCGCCGAGCAGCCGATCACGGTCGAGGGCGGCCACAGCCAGACGGTGAAGTTCCCGGCCGAAGCCAATGCCAACGGCCAGGTCCAGATGACCGCCCAGCTGTACACCGAGGACGGCAAACCGTACGGCCGGCCGATGGCCTTCACCTTGAAGGTGTCCGAGATCACCCCGACCGTGATGCTCGTCCTCGCGGGCGGTGTCCTGCTCCTTGTCCTCGCCGGCGTCAGGATGTACACCCAGCGCAAGCGCGCAGCGGCGCGCGAAGCCGCTTCGGCGGGCGAAGAAGCCGTATCAGGCGCTGAAGGTGACATCGACCGTCCGGATCCCGGGCAGGCGAGTGACCTGACACCGGACACCCGACCGGAAAGCGGCGACCCGTCCGGCGCTGGTGAGAAAGTGGACCATTGAGCGATGTCGTGGCCGGTTGGCCGGGGACGATGAGGTGGGGTAGCGATGAACGCGCCGTACGACGGTGACCGTGGTCAGGGCGCGGGTGGGGGCCAGGTGCCGCCGTCGCAGCCCGCCCCGGATCCGTACACCCAGGACCCCTATGTCCAGGACGCCTACGCCCACGACCCCTTCCAGGCGCAGGATCTCGCCGCTCAGGATCCGATTGCCGAGGCGGTCTACGACCGCTCGGCGCACCCCCCGCCGCCTCCCGGCACCTACCAGGAGCCGCAACCGCTGTACCAGCAGCCGCCGGCGTCGCCCTACGCGCCCGACCCGCGGATCTGGGCACAGACTCCGCCCCCCGAGCCCGACGACGGCCCCTCCCGCAGGCTGCCGTACGGCGACGACGCCAGAACCACCCAGTTCACAGGCGTGGACGATCTGGTCACCCAGGCCTCCGACGAGAAGCCGGAACCCGATGCCTTCGCCCACCTCTTCCGCGACCAGCAGGCATCGGGCGCCCCGGCTCCCGAGCCTGAGCCGGCGCCTGCGCCTCCGGCGCCCAAGAAGCCGGCCGGACGTGCGTCCGGCCTGTTGAAATCCAGTGCGGTGATGGCAGCCGGCACCCTCGTGTCCCGCCTCACCGGTTTTGTACGGAGCCTGGTGATCACGGCGGCTCTCGGTGCCGCCCTCCTCGGTGACGTGTTCACCATCGCGTACACCCTGCCGACGATGATCTACATCCTGACCGTCGGCGGTGGTCTCAACTCGGTCTTCGTGCCGCAGCTGGTGCGCGCCATGAAGAACGACGAGGACGGCGGCGAGGCATACGCCAACCGTCTGCTCACCCTCGTCATGGTGGCACTCGGCGTCATCGTGGCCGCCGCCGTGTTCGCGGCTCCATTCCTGATCCGGCTGATGTCGGACACGATTGCGAACGATCAGGCGGCCAACAGCGTCGCCGTCACGTTCGCACGCTACTGCCTGCCCACGATCTTCTTCATGGGCGTACATGTCGTCATGGGGCAGATCCTCAATGCCCGTGGGAAGTTCGGCGCGATGATGTGGACCCCGGTCCTCAACAACATCGTCATGATCACCACGTTCGGTCTGTTCATCTGGGTGTACGGCACCGCCGCCGAGTCCCAGATGGGAGTCCAGACGATCCCGCCGGAGGGCGTCCGCCTGCTCGGCATCGGCACACTGCTCGGCCTGGTCGTGCAGGCACTCGCGATGATCCCCTACCTGCGCGAGACCGGCTTCCGCTTCCGTCCGCGCTTCGACTGGAAGGGCCACGGCCTCGGCAAGACCGTGAAGCTGGCGAAGTGGACCGTCCTGTTCGTTCTCGCCAACCAGGCGGGAGTGCTCGTGGTCACCCAGTTGGCCACCGCGGCAGGCGCGGCGTCCGGCAGAGAGGGTGCGGGCTTCATCGCCTACGCCAACGCGCAGCTGATCTGGGGCATGCCGCAGGCGATCATCACCGTGTCGGTCATGGCCGCTCTGCTGCCGCGTATCTCGCGCGCCGCGCACGACAACGATCCGGGCGCCGTGCGTGACGACATCTCCCAAGGCCTGCGCAACTCGGCGGTCGCGATCGTCCCGGTCGCCTTCGCCTTCTTCGCGCTGGGCGTCCCGATGTCCACGCTGCTGTTCGCCTCCAGCGGCCTCGAAGGCGCGAAGGGCATGGGCTTCATCCTCATGGCCTTCGGGCTCGGGCTCATTCCCTACTCGGTGCAGTACGTCGTGCTGCGCGGTTTCTACGCCTATGAGGACACCCGAACCCCCTTCTACAACACGGTGATTGTCGCCGGCGTCAATGCCGGCGCCTCAGCGGTGTGCTACGCGGTGCTGCCGGCACGCTGGGCCGTCGTCGGCATGGCGGCCTCGTACGGCCTCGCCTACGCCGTCGGCGTAGGCATCGCCTGGCGACGCCTCAAGAACCGTCTGGGCGGCGATCTGGACGGCGCTCACGTCATGCGGACCTACGCGCGGCTGTCCATGGCCTCGGTGCCCGCAGCTGCCGTCGCCGGTGCGATCGCCTTCGGTGTGATGAAGGTGCTCGGCAGCGGCGCTGCCGGTTCACTGGCTGCGCTGGTCGTCGGTGGAATCGCACTGCTGGGCGTCTTCCTCTTCGCCGCGAAGCGGATGCGCATCGAAGAACTCAACGCCATGGTCGGTATGGTCCGCGGACGACTGGGACGCTGATCTGCGGGGTCCGCACAACCATCGTCGGACCCCGCGTGTCGTGCATAGCGTCGGACTGTGGGCACAATTGGCATGGCTGTTGGATATGGCGCAACGGATGGGGAGGCAGGAACGACGGTGGCGGAACGTAGCACGGCTGCCGTCGACGTGGCCGACAACAGCGGAGACGACCCGCTGACCGCGCAGGCGGGCAAGGCCACGACCGACGGGGCGGCGGAATCCCAGAACGCGGCAGAGAAGACCGCACCGGACCCGGATGCCGAGCGGCAGGGTGGCGAACCCTCCATCTCGGCGCCCGAACTGCACAGCGGTCATAAGCTCGCCAGACGCTACCGCCTCGAGGAGTGCGTCACCCGTCTGGACGGTTTCAGCAGTTGGCGTGCAGTCGACGAGAAACTGCGGCGCGCTGTCGGCGTCCATATCCTCCCTGCCGACCACCCCCGGGCCCGTTCCGTCCTCGCGGCGGCGCGTTCTTCCGCGCTGCTCGGCGACCCCCGCTTCGTCCAGGTGCTGGACGCAGTCGAGGAGAACGACCTCGTCTATGTCGTGCACGAGTGGCTCCCGGACGCCGTCGAGCTCACCGCGCTGCTCGCCGCAGGACCCTTTGAGCCGCACGACGCCTACATGCTCGTCGATCAGATCTCCCAGGCCATGGCCGCGGCCCATCGTGAAGGGCTTGCCCACCTCCGACTCACCCCCAGCGCGGTGCTGCGGACGTCGACCGGGCAGTACCGGATCCGTGGCCTGGCGGTGAACGCCGCCCTGCGCGGCATCTCCGCCGATCTCCCGCATCGCACGGACACCGAGGCGATCGGTGCTCTGCTGTACGCCGCGCTGACACAGCGCTGGCCGTACGAGAACGACGCGTACGGCCTGCCGGGCCTGCCCAAGGGCGTCGGTCTGATCGCCCCCGACCAGGTGCGAGCCGGCGTGCACCGTGGGCTCTCCGAGCTCGCCATGCGTGCTCTGGTCAACGACGGTGCCACAGCCTCCCGCCAGGAACCGGCGTGCACCACACCCGACGAGCTGGCCAAGGCCGTCGCCGCGATGCCGCGCATCCGCCCGCCGGAGCCGGCCTTCACCTCACCGCCCGAGTACCAGCGCACCACCTATCAGCAGGGCACGTACGGCCGCCCCGCAGCGCGCCCGGGCGCGACCGTCACCAAGGCGATGCCGGCGGCCCCGCCGGCGCCTCTGGAGAGCCGCACCGGCAAGGCCCTGAAGTGGACCGTCGCCGCGCTGCTCATCGCCGCGCTGGGCCTCGGCAGCTGGCAGATCGCCGACAAGCTGATCGACCGCGACAAGGAAAAGGTCAAGCCGGGCGGCACCACCCAGACGAAGCCCGAAGAGAAGAATCCGGAGGTGGAGTCGGGCAAACCGATCACCATCGTCGGTGCTCACGACTTCGACCCGTTCGGCAGCGACGGCTCCGAGAACCCGGCAGCGATAAGGAACAGCTACGACGGCGACCCCACGACGTTCTGGAACACCAAGAGCTACTTCAGCGCGGACTTCGGTCGGCTGAAGTCCGGTGTCGGCATCATCGTGGACCTCGGTAAATCCCAGCAGGTCGGGTCAGTGGACGTCTCCTTCCTCGGTGGAAACACCTCGGTGGAGCTGCGGACGGCACCTGCGGATGCCGCGGCCGAGCCCACGACCCCCGACGGCTTCACCAAGGTCGCCGAAGGCACCGGCACGAATGTGTCCCTGAAGCCCGGGAAGCCGGTCGAGGCGCGGTACGTTCTGGTCTGGCTGACCAACCTGCCGCCGGCCGAGGGCAGTGACTTCCGCGGCAAGATCTCGGAAATCAAGATCACCAGCTGACAGTACGCGGGAGGGGGCTCACCGTTGGATGACGCGACACTCGGCGACATCAGCGACCAGGATCTCCTGGAGCGGCATGTCGCGGGGGATCCGAATGCCTTCGGTGAGCTGGTACGGCGCCACCGGGACAGGCTCTGGGCCGTCGCTCTGCGGACCCTGGGAGACCGCGAGGAGGCCGCTGACGCGGTCCAGGACGCCCTTGTGTCGGCGTTCCGCGCCGCCCACACCTTCCGGGGTCAGTCTGCGGTCACCACGTGGCTGCACCGCATCACCGTGAACGCCTGCCTGGACCGGGCGCGCAAAGCAGCCTCGCGCAAGACCTCGCCTGTCGACGACACGGAGCGCCTGGAGCAGCTGCTGGAGCCCCACGAGTCTGCCGAGGCGCCGGCAGAGCGCCAGGACCTCCACCGCGAGCTCTTGGCGGCGCTGGCGACGCTCCCTGTGGACCAGCGCGCCGCTCTGGTGCTGGTGGATATGCAGGGCTATCCCGTGGCCGAGGCGGCACGTGTGCTCGATGTACCGACGGGCACCATCAAGAGCCGGTGCGCGCGCGGTCGGGCGCGGCTGCTGCCCTTGCTCACCCATCTTCGTCGTGACGGCGGGGGTAACGCCGAGGTCAGCAAGGGAAGGAACCGGACGCCGGGGACATCCGTCCCACCGGCGTCGGGGTCGAAAGAGACAGGGCCCAATGACCCTGCGGCAGTGAAGGGCGGAGGTGGGCGCGCGTGACATCCACGACCGATACGACTCGGCACCCGGACGTCTCGGAAATCTCCGACCTCACCGAAGGACTACTGTCCCCCTCCCGTACTGCCGACGTGCAAGACCACCTGAACGACTGCCCCCTGTGCGCGGACGTGCGAGCTTCGCTCGAGGAAGTCCGTGGGCTGCTCGGCACGCTGCCCGGAGCCCAAGGGATGCCGGCCGATGTCGCGGAGCGGATCGATGCCGCTCTGGCCGCCGAGGCACTCCTGGACGCAACCGCTCCGGACGACAGCGCGCATGTTTCACGTGAAACAGAGTCGTCGACTCGTTCAGCCGAGCCTGCACCGGCCGGTCGGCCTGCCGGTCACTCTCATGCGGCCACTGGCCCCGGCCGCCGGAGCCGTCGAACACGACGCCGCCGCACCGTGGTCCTCGGAGCTGTCTTCAGCGCCGCTGCAGTAGGTGTGAGCGTCATGTTCTTGCAGTCCACTCATGACTCCTCGGAGAGTGCGTCGGAGACCGCACGGAAGGCCAGCGTCAGCGCCGGGGCAGGCGACGGGCAGGTCTTCACCGGCGCGGCACTCGAGCAGCGCGTGGAGGCGCTGCTCACGGCCGGACCGGCACAGGCCGAGCCGCGGATGGAGAAGGGGCCCTCGGAGGATCTGGGTGCGTCCACGGTGACTCCCAAGGCCACTGCGATCGCGAGGGCTCCCGCGTGTATCCAGCAGGGCACCGGACGCTCTGATGCCCCCATCGCCGTTGAGCGAGGCATATTCGAAGGCGTCAGGGCCTACCTCGTGGTGATGCCACACTCCACCGACAGCTCCCGGGTCCAGGCTTATGTCGTCGACGCCGCCTGTGTCGATGCCCAGCCGGCCTCCACAGGAAAGCTTCTGCTGACGCAGACCTACCCTCGCCACTGATATGTCGCCTGTGCCGCTCTGACACCTCGGGAATGCAAGCCCCGTAGGATCCGTTGGGTGGGGTGAGAGTCCTTGAACCGGCCCCGTAGGCAGTAGGCAGTCTGCAGAGACGAGGAAATAACCCGTGAGCGACGTCCGTAATGTGATCATCATCGGCTCCGGGCCCGCGGGCTACACAGCCGCCCTCTACACCGCGCGCGCATCGTTGCAGCCGCTGGTGTTCGAGGGAGCAGTGACCGCCGGTGGCGCGCTGATGAACACGACCGAGGTGGAGAACTTCCCCGGCTTCCGCGACGGCATCATGGGTCCCGATCTGATGGACAACATGCGTGCCCAGGCGGAGCGCTTCGGTGCCGAGCTCGTCCCGGACGATGTCGTGTCCGTCGACCTCGCCGGCGAGATCAAGACCGTGACCGACACGGCCGGTACCGTCCACCGCGCGAAGGCCGTCATCATCACCACCGGTTCCCAGCACCGAAAGCTGGGCCTGCCGAACGAGGACGCACTCTCCGGACGCGGCGTCTCCTGGTGTGCCACATGTGACGGGTTCTTCTTCAAGGACCAGGACATCGCCGTCATCGGTGGCGGTGACACGGCGATGGAGGAGGCCACCTTCCTCTCGCGCTTCGCCAAGTCGGTCACCATCGTCCACCGCCGTGACACGCTGCGCGCCTCAAAGGCCATGCAGGACCGCGCCTTCGCCGATCCCAAGATCTCCTTCGCCTGGAACAGTGAAGTCGCCGAGATCCACGGCGAGCAGAAGCTCTCCGGCCTCACCCTTCGTAACACCAAGACGGCCGAGACCTCCGAACTCGCGGTGACGGGGCTGTTCATCGCTGTGGGCCACGACCCTCGGACCGAGCTGTTCAAGGGCCAGCTCGAGCTGGACGACGAGGGCTACCTGAAGGTCGATGCGCCGTCCACGCGCACCAATCTGACGGGTGTCTTCGGCGCGGGCGATGTCGTCGACCACACCTACCGCCAGGCCATCACCGCCGCCGGCACCGGGTGCTCCGCCGCACTGGACGCTGAGCGCTTCCTCTCTGCGCTCTCGGACAGCGAGAAGGCCGCGGAGCCCGAGAAGACCCCCGTGGTCTGACCCCCGCACCCCACCCCACACACCCCGCAGAGCTAAGGAGGTCGCCGTGGCCGGCGCCCTGAAGAATGTGACTGACGACTCCTTCGAGGAGGACGTCCTCAAGAGCGACAAGCCCGTGCTGGTGGACTTCTGGGCTGCCTGGTGCGGTCCGTGCCGCCAGATCGCTCCCTCTCTCGAAGCGATCGCGGCTGAGCATGGCGACAAGATCGAGATCGTAAAGCTCAACATCGACGAGAACCCGGCCACCGCCGCCAAGTACGGCGTCATGTCCATCCCGACGCTGAACGTGTACCAGAACGGTGAGGTCGCGAAGACCATCGTCGGTGCCAAGCCGAAGGCAGCGATCGTCCGCGACCTCGAGACCTTCCTCGGCGAGTAGCCGCTGAGTCGTGGTGGGGGGTGGTGGAGGGGAGGGGGGGGTGGGGAATTTGCGTAATTTCCCAGGTGAGTTGTACATTCAGGAGATTTTCTGAACGAAG